>NZ_BROD01000001.1:3717692-4027500 GCF_024345225.1 Clostridium sp. TW13 | reverse complement strand
ATTTAGTTGAGCACTCTAGCGAGACTGCCTGGGTTAACCAGGAGGAAGGTGGGGATGACGTCAAATCATCATGCCCCTTATGTTTAGGGCTACACACGTGCTACAATGGCAAGTACAAAAAGATGCAATACCGTGAGGTGGAGCAAAACTCAAAAACTTGTCTCAGTTCGGATTGTAGGCTGAAACTCGCCTACATGAAGCTGGAGTTACTAGTAATCGCGAATCAGAATGTCGCGGTGAATACGTTCCCGGGCCTTGTACACACCGCCCGTCACACCATGAGAGTTGGCAATACCCGAAGTCCGTGAGCTAACGCGTAAGCGAGGCAGCGGCCGAAGGTAGGGTCAGCGATTGGGGTGAAGTCGTAACAAGGTAGCCGTAGGAGAACCTGCGGCTGGATCACCTCCTTTCTATGGAGAACATCTAAGTGATGGAAACATGTACTTGGATAAAAACGAAGACTGGTTATCCTCTGTTTAATTTTGAGAGATCTTCTCTCAGAATTTTGTTCTTTGAAAATTGCACATAAGTATATAAAAAATTACATTTTAATGTAATATCTCAAATGTCAAATTCAAATGCGAATTTAGATTTAGTAACTTTGTTAAGATAGGCATGATGTGTGAAAACATATCAAGGTCAAGCTACAAAGGGCGCATGGTGAATGCCTTGGCATCAGGAGCCGATGAAGGACGCGATAAGCTGCGATAAGCTTCGGGTAGGCGCACATAGCCTGTGATCCGGAGATTTCCGAATGAGGGAACTCACATGGGAAACCCCATGTACTGTACAATGAATAAATAGTTGTATGGAGGTAAACCTAGGGAACTGAAACATCTAAGTACCTAGAGGAAGAGAAAGAAAACTCGATTCCGTAAGTAGCGGCGAGCGAAAGCGGAAGAGCCCAAACCAGAGATTTATCTCTGGGGTTGCGGACAGAACATAACGTGAAGGTATCGTAATTGAAGATAGCTGGAAAGCTACACCGTAGAAGGTAATAGTCCTGTAAGTAAAACGAGAAGATCATAGTTCTGCTCCAGAGTACCACGAGACACGTGAAACCTTGTGGGAAGCAGGGAGGACCACCTCCCAAGGCTAAATACTACCTGATGACCGATAGTGAAGAAGTACCGTGAGGGAAAGGTGAAAAGAACCCCGGGAGGGGAGTGAAATAGAACCTGAAACCGTGTGCCTACAACCGATCAGAGCACCATATGAGTGTGATGATGTGCTTTTTGTAGAACGAGCCAACGAGTTACGGTATGTAGCGAGGTTAAGTACTTAAGGTACGGAGCCGAAGGGAAACCGAGTCTGAATAGGGCGACTAGTTGCATGCTGTAGACCCGAAACCGGGTGACCTATCCATGGCCAGGTTGAAGCGAGAGTAAAATCTCGTGGAGGACCGAACCACGTTGGTGTTGAAAAACCATGGGATGAGCTGTGGATAGCGGAGAAATTCCAATCGAACTCGGAGATAGCTGGTTCTCCCCGAAATAGCTTTAGGGCTAGCGTCGAATATGAGTAATGGAGGTAGAGCACTGAATGGGCTAGGGGGCATAGCGCTTACTGAACCTTATCAAACTCCGAATGCCATATACTATTAGTTCGGCAGTCAGACTACGAATGATAAGATCCGTGGTCAAAAGGGAAACAGCCCAGATCGTCAGCTAAGGTCCCAAAGTGTAAGTTAAGTGGAAAAGGATGTGGGATTTCCAAGACAACTAGGATGTTGGCTTAGAAGCAGCCACTCATTAAAAGAGTGCGTAATAGCTCACTAGTCGAGAGATCCTGCGCCGAAAATGTTCGGGGCTCAAACTTACCACCGAAGCTACGGCATCAGTTATACTGATGGGTAGGGGAGCGTCGTAATCGGGCTGAAGTCGTACCGTAAGGAGCGGTGGACTGATTACGAGTGAGAATGTTGGCATTAGTAGCGAGATGTGGGTGAGAATCCCACAGGCCGAAAACCTAAGGTTTCCTCAGGAAGGTTCGTCCGCTGAGGGTTAGTCGGGACCTAAGCCGAGGCCGAAAGGCGTAGGTGATGGACAATCGGTTGATATTCCGATACCACTATTAATCGTTATTACCGATGGAGTGACACAGGAGGATAGGATGTGCTAGCTATTGGATGCTAGTCTAAGCACTTAGAGAGTTGTGATAGGCAAATCCGTCGCAACAATCTTGAGGTGTGATGGGGAAGGAACTACGGTTCCGAAGTATCTGATTCCACGCTGTCAAGAAAAGCTTCTAGGGAGAGAAATAGTGCCCGTACCGCAAACCGACACAGGTAGGTGAGGAGAGAATCCTAAGGCCGGCGGAAGAATTACAGTTAAGGAACTAGGCAAATTGACCCCGTAACTTCGGGAGAAGGGGTGCCTACGAGAGTAGGTCGCAGAGAATAGGCTCAAGCAACTGTTTAGCAAAAACACAGGTCTCTGCTAAAGCGAAAGCTGATGTATAGGGGCTGACGCCTGCCCGGTGCTGGAAGGTTAAGGGGAATACTTAGCGCAAGCGAAGGTATGAACTTAAGCCCCAGTAAACGGCGGCCGTAACTATAACGGTCCTAAGGTAGCGAAATTCCTTGTCGGGTAAGTTCCGACCCGCACGAATGGCGTAATGACTTGAGCACTGTCTCAACTGTAAATCCGGCGAAGTTGTAGTACCAGTGAAGATGCTGGTTACCCGCGATTGGACGGAAAGACCCCGTAGAGCTTTACTGTAGTTTAGCATTGAGTTTCGGTATTGTCTGTACAGGATAGGTGGGAGACTGAGAAACCAGGGCGTCAGCCTTGGTGGAGTCACCCTTGGGATACCACCCTGACAGTACTGGAATTCTAACCGGGCGCCATGAAACTGGTGACGGGACATTGTTAGATGGGCAGTTTGACTGGGGCGGTCGCCTCCAAAAAAGTAACGGAGGCGCCCAAAGGTTCCCTCAGAACGGTCGGAAATCGTTCGAAGAGTGCAAAGGCAGAAGGGAGCCTGACTGCGACACCTACAAGTGGAGCAGGGACGAAAGTCGGGCTTAGTGATCCGGTGGTACCTCGTGGGAGGGCCATCGCTCAACGGATAAAAGCTACCTCGGGGATAACAGGCTGATCTCCCCCAAGAGTCCACATCGACGGGGAGGTTTGGCACCTCGATGTCGGCTCGTCGCATCCTGGGGCTGAAGTAGGTCCCAAGGGTTGGGCTGTTCGCCCATTAAAGCGGCACGCGAGCTGGGTTCAGAACGTCGTGAGACAGTTCGGTCCCTATCCGTCGCGGGCGCAGGAAATTTGAGAGGAGCTGTCCTTAGTACGAGAGGACCGGGATGGACTGACCTCTGGTGTACCAGTTGTTCCGCCAGGAGCATGGCTGGGTAGCTAAGTCGGGAAGGGATAAACGCTGAAAGCATCTAAGCGTGAAGCCCACCTCAAGATGAGATTTCCCATAGCGTAAGCTAGTAAGATCCCTTGAAGAACACAAGGTTGATAGGTCAGAGGTGTAAGTGTGGTAACATATTTAGCTGACTGATACTAATAGATCGAGGGCTTGACCAATAAAATAGATTAACAAAAAGAGATAAACTTGTGTGCAATTTTGAAAGAATTTCTTTCAAAAAAGCTTGACATGTTAAAAAGACATGTTATAATGTTAAATGTAGATTGTTTGAATCTAAAACCAACTACATGAATATCTGGTAATGATGTGTTTTTGGGTTACACCCCTTCCCATTCCGAACAGGATGGTTAAGCCAATTACAGCTGATGGTACTGCATGGGCGACTGTGTGGGAGAGTAAGTGGTTGCCAGGTTAACATGGATCTTTAGCTCAGTTGGTTAGAGCAACCGGCTCATAACCGGTAGGTCCGGGGTTCGAGTCCCTGAAGGTCCACCATTTTTGGGGGTATAGCTCAGTTGGGAGAGCACCTGCCTTGCACGCAGGGGGTCAAGAGTTCGAATCTCTTTATCTCCACCAAATTATAAACCATATTGCAATAGCAGTATGGTTTTTTGTTATATAAAAATAAATTTTAGGAGATATATGTACTATGATTGAGGAAATTATCATAAAGATGATAGATTATTTTAATGGTGATATTAGAAGGATTAATCATGCATTAAAAGTACATAGTTTTGCAACTATGATTGCTAAAAGAGAAAATGTAAGCACCGACATGTTAAGAATAATTGAAATAGCAGCAATTTTACATGACATAGGTATAAAAGAAGCAGAAAGGAAATATAATTCAACTGCAGGCTCATATCAAGAGATAGAAGGACCTCCTATAGCTGAAAATTTAATAAAACAATTTTGTTTAAATTTTGATGAAGTTGAAAGAATAAAGTTTATAATAGGAAATCATCATTCTTATAGCAAAATAGATGGGTTAGATCTGCAGATATTGGTTGAGGGTGACTTCATAGTAAATATATATGAGGATAACCTCGACAAAGAAGTTATTAAAAAAATTAAAGAAAAGTACTTTAAGACTAAAAGTGGAAGTGATATATTAGATTTAATGTATATTAGATAGTACATATGGAGGTGCTAATACTAAAGTGTTATATAGGATAAAGCAATTTATGATGTCTATATATTATTCTGGGAAAAAAGTTGATTTTAAATATATAAACAGTTATTTAGACAATCAAGAAATAAAGGAATTTAATAAATTGACTAAAGTAGATAAACAACATTCTATAAGAGTTGCTAAAGAGTCAGTAAATATATTAAGAACAAATAACTCTATAAGTACTGATGAAATAGATGAAAAGCAATTAATTAGGGTAGCTTTATTACATGATATAGGTAAGAACAGGTATAAACTCAATCCTATAGAAAAAGCTACTATGGTTGTGCTTGATAATATAACAAAGTCTAAAATAAAAAAGTTTAGTGATAAATCTAATATCATAAAATCATATTACTACCATCCTGAAATAGGAGTAGAAATATTAAAAAAATTAGACAAATCATATTCAATTGAATTTCTTAATGCAATTAAATTCCATCATAAAGAAGACCATGGTATTAATGATATGCTACAGATATTAAAAGATGCAGATGATAGAAATTAAATAAGTTTGGAGTGGTTTAATGAATGCTATTGAGAGAAGAAAATTAATACTTAATGAATTAAAAGAAAGCAATAAGCCTTTTACTGGAAGTGAACTGGCAATAAAATTTGGAGTTACAAGACAGATTATAGTTAAAGATATAGCACTATTAAGGGCTGAAGCAAATGACATAATAGCTACTTCATCAGGATATATTATTTTGAAAAGTGAAAGCAAGCACAAGAGATTAAAAAAAGTAATAGCAGTATGCCATGATCAGAGCAAAATAGAAGAAGAATTGAGTATTGTAATAAAGTATGGTGGTATTATAGAGGATGTAATTGTTGAACATCCTTTATATGGGGAAATAAAGGCAAATTTAATGATTAGAAACTTAAATGAATTGCATAAATTTATTGAAAGATTTGAGAGATTAAATGCAAAACCGCTGGCTGAATTAACAGAAGGTGTACACATACATACAATCTCAGCAGACAGTGAAGAAAATTTAATATTAATTATTAAAGAATTAGAAAAGAATAATTTTTTAATTCACTAATATATGAGTAGGGGAAATATTATGAAAAAGAAAATTACTTACGGTATTGTAATAATATCTATAATTATTGCATTAATGTTTATGAGTTCAAACTTTATTATTGATATAATGTGGTTTAAGGAAGTAGGATATCTTAAAGTATATTTTACAAGAATTTTTTCGGTACTTAAATTATTCTTACCGATATTCATTGTAACAGCTGCATTTCTATTTTTATATTCTAAGTTTCTTATTAGAGATATAAAAAATATTATAGGAGATGGAGTTTTAAAATTTGAGAAGTGGTATAACGTGCTTATAGCATTTATATCAGTTGTATTTTCTTTAATTGTAGCTAATACATACTGGTATACAATCTTACAATTTACAAACTCAGTTTCATTTAATGAAAAAGATCCATTCTTTAATAAAGATATATCATTTTATGTCTTTAAATTACCACTAATTCAAGTGATTTTTAATATTTTATTAGGATTAGTAGTTATTATAAGCATAATAACTATGATAAGTTATGCTATTTTAAGAATTAAATTCAATATTACTCAAGCTAATGGTAGCAGTAATTTTAAGGACAAGTCATTTAAAAGTAGAATGGCAGTAATAGCCTTTATGATTTTTATTATGTTATGTGTAGGATATATTCTTAAGGGATATTATATTTTATACAGTTCAAGAGGAATAGTATATGGTGCAGGTTACACAGATAAAAATGTGACTTTGTTATTCTATAGAGGAATAAGTATTTTATCAGGAATTTTTGCTGTAGTATCAATATTTTTTATAACAAGAAATAAGTTTAAACCTATAATAGGGTTTGTTGGGGTTACAATAGCCATTATAGTGTTGGAACCTATAGTTGCTCAATTAACTCAAAGTTTCTTTGTAAAGCCTAATGAATTTGAATTTGAGCAGAAATATATAGGCTACAATATAGATTCCACTCGAAAAGCATTTAACATTAATAATGTTGAAGAAAAGCAATTTGATACAAAATATAATTTAGATTCAAAACAAATTAATGAAAATAAAGACATCATTGAAAACTTAAGAGTAAATTCAGTATCACCAGTACTTAGTTTCTATAATCAAGTACAGAGCATGAAAAATTATTATAATTTTAATGACATAGATACAGATAGATACAATATAAACGGAAAGAAGAGTCAAGTATTTGTGGCAGTAAGAGAGTTAGAAAATTCTAATATAACCTCATGGCAAAATAGGCATTTGATTTATACTCATGGTTATGGGACTGTTATGAGTAAGGTAAATGCCGTTACAAGTGAAGGACAGCCAGACTTCTTAATGAAGGATTTGCCTACAAATAATTTAACAGACATAAAAGTAGACAATCCTAGGGTTTATTTTGGTGAAGGTTCTAATGATTATATAGTAGTAAATACTAAAATAAATGAGCTTGATTATCCATCAAGTAATGGAAACAATACAACAAAGTATAATGGTAAGGCTGGCATAAGGATGACTCCATTAAATAGAATTATGCTTGCAATAAGAGAGCAAAATAGTAGAATTTTATTCTCACAAGATATTTCAAGTGACAGTAAGATGATACTTGATAAAAATATAGTTGAAAGAGTTAAGAAAATTGCTCCATTTCTAAAGTATGATAAAGATCCATATGCAGTTATAAATGATGGAAAGTTATATTGGATAATGGATGCATATACCACAAGTAATCAATACCCATATTCTCAACCATATGATGATATAAACTATATTAGAAATTCAGTTAAAGTGATTATTGATGCATATGATGGAACTACTAATTTTTATATTGTAGATGATAAAGATCCTATAGTACAAAGTTATTCAAAAATATTTAATGGATTATTTAAGAGTGCAAGTGAAATACCTACAGGTATAAAAGAACACTTTAGATATCCAGAAGAATTGTTTAATTTGCAATGTAAGGTATTAGGAAAATATCATATGACTAATACTACTACGTTCTTTACTCAAGATGACTTATGGGAGACTTCTTCAAGTACTATGGCTAAAGAAGACTCAAAGGATCAATATAAGCCTAATGAAGCTTTATATTTAATGACTAAGCTTCCAGGAGAAAAATCTCAAGAGATGGTCTTATTCGAATATTTTAATGTAATGGGAAAGCAGAGTATGACTTCACTTCTTGGAGCTAGAATGGATGGAGATAATTATGGAAAGTTAGTTATGTATAAATTTCCACAACAAACTAATATCTATAGTCCATATCTATTTAATAATAAGATACTTCAGGATAAGGATATTTCTAAGGAAATAAGTCTATGGGAAGGAAAAGGTTCTAAGGTATTAGATGGTGATATAGTAATAGTACCTATAAATAATTCATTATTATACTTAAAGACGATTTATTTAAAGGCTAACACTCAAAATTCTATTCCAGAAGTTAAGAAGATAATTATGAGTGATGGAGACAAGATAGTAAGTGGAAATACTGTTGCAGAGGCATTAGAACAATTATTTAATTATAAACCTAGTGATGAACAAACTACAACAAGCAAAGAAAATAATAAAGTTAGCAGTTCAGATGCAAAACAAGCTAAAGATTTATATGATAAAGCCATAGAAGCACAAAAGCAAGGAGATTGGGCTAAATATGGGGAATATATAAAACAACTAGGTGACTTAATTAATAAATTAAATAATAAAAATTGAGACACTGCAGAACAGCCTTAGTAAATTAATATGCTGCTTTATAGTTATGCTATCTTAACTATAAAGCAGCTATATTTTTGCTATAAGTTAAATTTTTTTATTATAATAATATTTTGTGAAGTTAATACCACATGATTTATTTATAAAATTTATTTATATAAGATATAAAATTATGAAGAAAAAATGTTAAATATATGAAAACAATTGAAAAATTTTATAAAAAATTTGTAGTTCATCTTGAGTTTAGTGTAAAATATATAGGGGACTTTTAGTATAGGAGGAAGTTATTATGGATTATGACGTTTTGGTATTAGGCGGTGGAATAATTGGTTGTTCTGTAGCTTATGGATTATCAAAGTATAACCTTAATATTGCAGTTATTGAGAAGGATTACGATATAGCAGATGATATATCATTAGTAAATACTGAAGTTGTTTTTGATGGAACTGAATGTGAAGATGATTTAATAAGTAAATTAGAACATATGGGAAATAGTATGCTAGATGAAATAACAGCTAAATTTAATGTTCCATTCAAAAGAACAGGCTCACTAAGAGTTGCTGACAGCGATGTAGCAGTTAAAATATTAGAACAGACTTATGAGAGAGCTAAAAGAAGAGGAATTAATAATGTATACTTGATGGAACCTTCAGAAGTATATGATTTGGAACCTAATTTAAATATAGATTTTAAAAAAGCGTTATACTCCCCCAATACTGGAGTGGTAGCCCCATATGATTTAGCATTAGCTTATGCTGAAGTAGCTTTCGATAATGGTGCAACTTTTAAGTTAGAGGAAAAAGTTTTAGATATAAAGAAAATAGTTAATGGATTTAAGGTAATAACCAATAAAAATAAGTTTACTTGTAAGGTAGTAGTTAATACAACTCCTGGAGAGTATAACATTATAGAGAAAAACACTGAGGTTAACGAAATTAATACTAGAGATATCCATTATTTAATTATGAATGATAAAGTGAAAAATTTTTCAAAGAGTATTGTAACAAAAGTTGATGAAGAGGGAGATACTATTAAGTATATACCTGGAGTTATAGGAACTTCATTAATTGCTGTAAATAAAAAAGGAACTTTTAAGTTTAGTGAAGCTATAAACTTAGCCAATAAGCTTGTTTATGATTTTAATAAAGATATGGTGAATAGTATATATCATGATAAGTTTAACGATGACTTAATAATCATTGATGATAATGAACATTATGATGGATACATTAAAGTTGCCGGGAACAATTATGCTACGGTAACTATGACTCCTGCAATTTCAAATATGATATGTGAAACTATAGTAAACAATTTAGGTTGTTCATTAAATAAGAGCTTTGTAGATAAGAGAAGAGATTATTATAGATTTAAAGAGATGAGCAATAATGAGATAAATGAAATTATATCAGTTGATCCTAGGTATGGAAAAATGGTTTGTATATGTAATTTGATTTCTGAAGGAGAAATTGTTGATAGCATAAGAAGACCTCTTGGAGCAAGAACTGTTGAGGGGGTAAAAAGAAGGACAGGTGCAACTTTTGGTAAGTGTCATGGAGCTCATTGTATAGATAAGATAATTTATATATTGGCACGGGAACTTAATAAAAAACCTACAGAAATAGTTGAGGATTCTAAAAATTCGAAAGTTCTTGCATCTAGAATAAAAGAGTTTGAGAAGATGTAATTTGGGGGAGAGTATGAGTAAAGACGTTTTTACTAGTGTTGTTAGGGTTAAGGGCTCTAAATCATATAATATAGTATCAGTTAAAAGTAGTGATATTATAGATACTAGCTTTTGGATAGAGATATCTAAAGTTTTAAGTAGAATATATGTAGGGGCGCCTGTAAAAATAGGAGATTTAATTTGTAAAAATATTTTAAATACAGGAATAGACATTATTGCTACTAGAAATATTTCAAAGGATTAGGTACGTAGAAAATTAAATTTCTACAATTTATCTTAAAAAGTATAAAAAAGATATTGACATAGTTCGAGTATTTGATATAATATCTCTTGTAGCGTATGGAGAGATGGTCGAGTTGGTTTAAGGCACCGGTCTTGAAAACCGGCGTACCTTTGCGGGTACCTAGGGTTCGAATCCCTATCTCTCCGCCAGAGACTTAAGAGATGGTTGTTAGATTGTAACGGCTATCTCTTTTGTTATTTTGTGGTGAAGTTTTGTTTAAAGAAGAATCAGATGATTGATAGTACAAGTTGTATGATTTTCTAAGATGTAATAATTGGAGATTATTTTTTTAGTTATTTTTCAAGGCAAGTTAATATATAATTTGTTTTGGAAAGTAACTTTTTTTTCAAAACAAAATTAATTTTTGCACACTTGTTTCAACTTATGTGCATTGCAATTTTTATATTTTTTCTGATTTTTATTGAAGTACCTTCCATTAGAGATATTCCTTCATTAGTTACTGATGATTTTTTATCTACTGAAGGAGTAGTTACAGAAGTAAGAGGTGGTAGATCTATCTTTTCAATTTGTATTAATAATATTGAGGTTGAAGAAAATAACTGGTTTTTTGGAGCTGGGGTTAAACCAGATACCAAATATAAAATTACTTATCTAAAGCATACAAAATTTATTATTAAGGCAGAGAAAATAAATTAATAAAAAAATTTAAAAAAATTTTTAGTGAATATGTTGACATATAAAATAAACCTTGATATAATTCTAATTGTCGTTGACATGGAGAGATGGTCGAGTTGGTTTAAGGCACCGGTCTTGAAAACCGGCGTACCTTTGCGGGTACCTAGGGTTCGAATCCCTATCTCTCCGCCATTAAAAAATATAATATTATATTTTGGTAGGGCACATGGAGAAATACTCAAGTGGCTGAAGAGGCGCCCCTGCTAAGGGCGTAGATCGGGCAACCGGTGCGAGGGTTCAAATCCCTCTTTCTCCGCCAAACACCTAGAATTTATTCTAGGTGTTTTTTATTTTCTATGAGGAAACTTAAACTTGCAATAATTTTAAGGAGAGGATACATCAGCGTGTATTCTCTTTTCTTACATATAGAAAATTATATAAGGTTTTATGACTGCTGGAGTGAATTTATATTTATCTAATTTTCCATTGTTGATTATATAAATGGAGATATAAAAAATCATGAAAGATTTCTAAACAGAGCATTGTTTATATTTTAAATAGTCAACATTTGAAAAAAGTATTACTTGGGTTTAATTACTGAATGTTATAATAAAATTATATTAATATAAGATTTTTAGTGAATGAGAATGTTATGTGCATAGAGTGATGATAAATGGACAGAGTTATACCATATAAGATGTAAATAGTATTCTATATGAACATCAAGTATAGCAGGCACAATATGTAGATTACTATATTTTGAACATATATATGATTTACTACAAATAGGAGAGTGTGTAATGGGATTTAAATTTATTATAGGTAGATCAGGAGCAGGAAAAAGCAAATACTGCATTGATGAAATAGAGAGAGTAATCAAGGAAGATGCACACAATAAGGTTATTATGTTAGTTCCAGAGCAATATACCTTTGAAACAGAAAATAAGCTTTTAAGAGAAATGGGAGAACAATATCAATTAAATACAGAGGTTTTAAGTTTTAAGAGGTTAGCACATAAGGTATTTTCAGAATGTGGGGGAATAACCAAAAACAGATTGCAGGATTCTGGTAAGAGTATGCTTATATTAAAGGTGCTTAATGAATTAAATGATGACCTTACTGCTTTTAAGGTGGCTTCAAGGCAGAAAGGATTTATTGATATAGTATCAAAGACCATAGCAGAGTTTAAAAAGTATAATATAGATGAGGATATGTTAAGAGCTGTGGGGGAGAATTTAGGTGAAGATAGAGAGGATTTGAAGCTTAAGATAAGGGATTTGACAAATATCTATTCAAATTTTCAAGAAAAGCTTCATAAGTCATATATTGATTCTGAAGATGAACTATTAGAGTTAAGCGATAAACTTGATGGCTGTAGTTGTTTTGATGATGCACATATATTGATTGATGAATTTACTAGTTTTACGCCTATACAATACTCTATAATAGAAAAACTTTTAAAAAAGTCAAAGTCTATGACTGTTACTTTAACCATGGATGCTAGAGGAAAATCAGGTGAGGCTTTTTTGGTTACTTCCAATACTTTTAAAAGACTTAAAGAAATGCTGACAGAAAATAGGATAGCTATGGATGAAGTAATTGATCTAAATAAAGAAGAAAATAAAAAGTTTAATAAAGCTGAGTTATTACACTTAGAGAGAAATTGTTATTCCTACCCATACAAACAGTTTAATGATAATCCTTCTGCACTCAGAATATATAAAGCAAATAACAATTATGATGAGATTGAATTTATAGCAAGAGATATTCTAAGACTTGTTAGGAAGGAAGGTTATAGATATAGAGATATATCTGTAATATGCAGGGCTATAGATGGATATGAGAAAATAGCAGCTGTTATATTTGCACAATATGGAATACCATGCTATATAGATAAAAAGAAAGACATAATGAGCAATCCATTGATTGTACTTATCAACTCTTTATTTGATATAGTGAATAAGAATTGGAATTATGAATCTGTTTTTAAGTACCTTAAGACAGGGTTAATAGATGTAGAGAAGAAATCAGTAGATTTATTAGAGAACTATGTATTGTCCAATGGAATAAAAGGCAAGAATCAATGGACATCAAAGGAACCATGGCAATATCCAGTATATAATTCCTTTAAAGACAAGGAAAAAAGCCAAGAGGAAATAAGGCTACTAAATGAGATAGATGAAACAAGGCAATATATTATGGAGACTGTAGAGGCATTCTACAAGAAGGTATCAGGAAAAAGCAAAGTAAAAGATTATTGTGCAGCTTTATATGAATTTTTAAATGATTTTAATATCTTAGAGAGAATGGAGAAAATAATTCAGCACTTCCAAGAAGAAGAAGTAATAGATAAGGCAACAGAGTATTCAAAGGTACTAGATATAATTATGGAGGTCTTAGATGAAGGGGTAGAGGTATTAGGAGATGAGGTTGTAGATTTTCAGGAATTCTCAAGAATTTTAAATATGGGATTCCAAAAATACGAGATGGCATTAATACCTTTAGCCTTAGATCAAGTAACTATTGGAGATGTGGCAAGAATTAAAAGTAGAGAAGTTAGAGCTCTATATGTAGTTGGTGTTAATGATGGTATAATACCAGCTATTAATAAAGAAGAGGGTATACTTTCAGATAGGGATAGGCAGTCATTAAAAGAGAAAGATGTGGAACTAGCTTCAGATACCAAAACTAAAGCAAGAGAGGAACAACATCTTGTTTATAATATTTTAAGTATAGCAAGAGAGTATCTAGTATTAACTTATGCTGCTTCTGATTTTGAGGGAAAGGCTTTGAGACAATCTATTATTATTCCAAGAATAAAGAAGATATTCACAAAGTTACAAGAAGAAAGTGATATATATGTTAGAGATGAATTTTTAGATGAGCTACCTAGGGTTTCTACACCAATACCAACATTTAATGAATTCATATGTAAAGCTAGAAACATATCAGAAAAGAAGGAATATGAAAACTATTGGCTAGAGGTATATCATTGGTTCAATTCAAATGAAGAGTGGCAGAATAGAACTCATGACATGCTAGAGGCCTTAAGTTATACAAACCAAGCAGAAGACATAAATAGAGAGAAAATAAAGAAGTTATACGAAACAGGAGATAGGCTTGTATTTAATATATCAAGAATAGAAAGTTATGCAAAGTGTCCTTTTGCTTATTATGTTAAGTATGGGTTGAAAGCTAAGGATAGAAAGATATATGAACTTACTGCACCAGATCTAGGTAGTTTTATGCATGAGATACTAGATGAATTTACTAATGAAATAAGAACTGAAAACTTAACTTGGAGTGATTTAAGCTTTGAACAATGTAAGACTAAGATAAATGACTTAGTAGATAAGCAACTAGAGCAGAATAAAAGCTCTATATTCAATAGTTCTAATAGATATAGATATTTTACAGATAGGTTTAAAAGAATGCTTACAAGGTCTGTAACGGTGATTTCAGAGCAGATGAGAAAGAGTAATTTTGAAATCTTTAAAAATGAGTATGCTTTTGGTAGTTTCAAGGAAGGTGATCCTATAAAGTTGCAGTTGCCTTCTGGTGAAGAAGTATTTTTAACAGGTAGAATTGATAGAATTGATACTGTAAATATTGATGGAGATACTTATATAAGGATAATTGATTATAAAACAGGACAGAAGAAGTTTGATTTATCAGAATTATATTATGGTATACAGATTCAATTGTTAGTATATTTGGATGCTTTAATTAAGAATTCACAATATATAATAGAAAAGCAAGCTTTGCCTGGAGCTATATTCTATTTTAGAATAGATGATCCATTTATCAAGGCTAACAGTGATATTTCCGAGGAAAAGCTTAAAGAAGAAGTTCTTAGCAAGCTAAAACTTGATGGACTTATGCTTAAGGATCCTCAACTAATTAAATCTATGGATAATGACATTGAGGGAAGTTCGTTGATAATACCAGCAGGATTTAAAAAGGATGGAGATTTCTTAAAGAGCAGTGCTGTAATAACAGAAAAGCAATTTGATATATTGAGAAAGTATGTAAATGATAAGATGATTGAATTATGTACAGAAATGCTTAGTGGAAGAATAAGAATAGAACCAATAAAACAAAAGCTTCAAACTCAATGTAAGTATTGTGATTATTCATCTATATGTCAGTTTGATACTAATGTTGCAGATAACAGTTATAGATTTATAAATGCAAAACCAAAGGAAGAGGTTTGGGCAGATATGCAGAAGGAAACTGGCATCTTACTTGGAGGTGATGAGGATGGCAACTAAGTGGACAGAGGAACAACTAAGAGCCATTAACACAAGAGGAGAGAACCTTTTGGTAGCAGCTGCTGCAGGTTCAGGTAAAACAGCTGTTTTGGTTGAGAGAATAATAAAGATGATAACAGATAAGAACAATCCTGTGGATATAGATAGATTACTAGTAGTTACGTTCACATCAGCAGTAGCTTCTGAGATGAGAGAAAGAATAGGAGAAGCAATTTCAAAAGAACTTGAATCCAATCCTAATTCAACAATTTTAGCGAAGCAGCTTACATTATTGAGTGGAGCAAGTATTACTACCATGCACTCTTTCTGCTTAGATGTAATAAAAAATAATTTTCATGAGTTAGACTTGGATCCAGGCTTTAGAATTGGAGATGCTACTGAGTGTGCTATTTTACAGAATGAAATTATTAATGATGTGTTTGAGGATAAGTATAATGAGGGCGATACCAGTTTCTTAGACTTAGTTGAGGCTTATGGAAGCAGCAAGGATGATTTTAAGCTTAAGGAATTAGTATTACAAATATATTCTTTTGCAATGAGTGGACCTTGGCCAGAGCAATGGCTTAAAGAGAAATCTGAAGACTTTAATGTAAGTACTAAGGAAGATCTTAATAATAGTAATTGGGTGAAAATAATACAAGAAAATATAAATCTTCAACTAGAAAGTATATATAATTCTTATAAAAATGTATCTAGAGTATGCTATGAAGTTGAAGGTATGGATAAATACATTGAAAATGTTGAAGATGATTTGCAAATCATTAATAAGCTTAGAGAAAACTGTTCACATGGACTAGAAAAAACACTTTTAGCCTTAAGTTCAATAAAATTTGGAAAGCTTAAGACAGTAAAAAAGAATGAAATTCAAGATGTAGATTCTCAAGAAATGTTTAAGAGTGCAAGAGACCAAATGAAGAAGGACAGTACTAAAATTTCTAATGGATTGAATGGTATGAGCATCGAGCAGTTACTAGAACAGACTCAAAGCTTGTATCCATTCATGAGAACTTTATCAAGTCTTGTTCTAGATTTTAACCAGGCTTATAAAGACAAAAAGAAAGAACGTAATATGATCGACTTTAATGATATGGAACATATTTGTTTGCAGATACTAACTTCTCTAGATGAGGAGGGAAACATAGTTCCTTCTAAGGTGGCTTTAAATTATAGAGAAAAGTTTGAAGAAGTGTTTGTGGATGAGTATCAAGATAGTAATAATGTTCAAGAAACTATTATAGATATGGTTTCAAGAAAGTATTGTGATGTTCCTAATGTATTTATGGTTGGTGATGTAAAGCAGAGTATTTATAGATTTAGGCAAGCAAGACCAGAGTTATTTTTGCAAAAATATAATACCTATGTACAAAGCCAAAAAAGTGTTGGTGAAAGTGAAATCACAATTGATGCAATGGACGAAGCAGCTATTGATAAGAATATAAAAAACGAAAAAGTATTATTATTCAAAAACTTTAGAAGTAGAAAAGAAATATTAGATGCAGCTAATTTTATTTTCTACAATATAATGTCTGAGTCAGTAGGAGAGCTGGATTATGATGAGGGGGAAGCCTTGAATCTAGGAGCAAATTATGAGAAACCTACTATTGATAACTGTTATGATATCAATGAAGCTGAATTAGAAAACAGTAATATAGCAGGAAAGGTGGAACTTCATATATTGGACTTAGCTGGTGAGAGTAAGAAGGAAGAACCAGAAAATGAAGATGAAGTTACAGAAAATGTTGATGAGGAGGAAAATTTAGATTCTATTCAATATGAGGCAAGGATCGTTGCTAAGAGAATCAATAATCTTATACATGGAGAGAAGCCTTATTTGGTTTGGGATAAGAGCTTAGAGAAATACAGAAGGGCTACCTATAAGGATATTGTTATACTTCTTAGAACAGTGAAGTCGTGGGCAGAAATCCTAGTGGATGAACTGGGAGCAGCAGGTATACCTGTATACTCAGACGCAGGTTCAGGTTACTTTGATGCAGTGGAGATAAGAACAATGATGTCATTACTTCACATAATAGATAATCCTCTTCAGGACATTCACACATTAGCAGCATTAAGATCTCCTATATTCTCATTTAGTGCAGAGGAACTTAGTGATCTTAGGTTGTTAATTAAATCAAATGAAGAACAAAAATATTACTATGATATAGTTAAAGAAATTGCTGATGGTGAGAGAGATCTATCTGAAAAGGTTAGTATAAACCAAGAGTTAGTAGGTAAATGTTCAAGGTTCATTGAGAAGTTAAATGAATGGAGAAGAAAATCAGAATATATGCCTGTGGATGAATTTATTTGGTTTTTAATGATGGACACATCTTATTATGGATTTGTTGGGGCTATGAGTAATGGAGTTAAGAGGCAGGCAAACCTTAAGGTTTTATTTCAAAGAGCAAAACAATTTCAACAGACTTCATTAAAGGGTGTATTTAACTTTATAAATTTTATTAACAAGCTTAAAAAGTCTAGTGGAGATATGGGAAGTGCCAAAGTTCTCGGAGAAAATGAGGATGTAGTAAGAATTATGAGTATTCACAAGAGCAAAGGGCTAGAGTTTCCTGTGGTTATATTAGCTGGCTGTGGGAAACAAATTAATCTTATGGATTTAAGAAATGATGTGCTTTTGCATGAGGAGCTTGGTTATGGACCTAATTTTGTTGACTTAAGCAAGAGAATTACAAATTCATCTTTAGCTAAACTTGCTATAAGAGAAAAGAAGAAGCTGGAGGTTTACTCTGAAGAAATAAGAGTTTTGTATGTGGCTTTGACTAGAGCAAAAGAAAAACTTATTTTAACTGGGAAAGTAAATGATTTTCAGAAAACTGTTGAAAAATGGGCAAGAGCAGCAACTTCAGTAACTACAGATAATACGATATCTCCAAGGGAGATACTAAATTTAAAATGCTATCTTGATTGGATTGCTATATCTGTGGCAAGACATAAAGATGGGGAACTTTTGAGAAATGGCAGAAATGATATAAAGATTAGAGATGATTATTCTACTTGGTCTGTGGAATTGTGGACTAAATCCATGTTAACTGTGGAAGAAAAATTATTGGCTGTGGATAAATACGATACAGAATGGATGAATAATTCACAAGTTGAAATAAGAGAAGAAATTAAAAATAGATTAGAGTATGCTTATGATTATGAGAAGATAGTTTATTTGCCGTCCAATGTTTCAGTTTCAGATTTGAAGAAGCAGGCTATAGAGATAGAAGAACCAATATTTAAGCTTTATGAGAGTGAATATGTTAGAAAACCTAAATTTTTATCAGAGGATAAGGGGCTAACATCAGCAGAGAAAGGTACAGCTGTGCATTTTGTTATGCAGCATCTAGATTTAGATAAAGTTTATACTCCGGATATTATACAAGAACAGATAGATTCTATGGTGTCAGATGAACTCTTAAGAGAAGAAGAGGCTAAGGTTGTGAATAAGTTTAAGGTTTGGAAGTTCTTTAAAAGTGATATAGGGATGAAAGTTTTAGAATGTCACAAGGAAGGAAAATTACTTCAAAGAGAACTACCTTTTGTAACCCACATTCCTGCAAGTAAATTATCAACTGAAGAATTGGTTGATAAATATAAGGATGAGGTGGTCAGACTACAAGGAATAATAGATTGCTTCTTTGAATATAAAGGTGAAATTGTATTATTAGATTATAAGACTGACTATGTAGAAGAAGGCAATGAACAAAAAATTGTAGATAGATACAGAATCCAAATGGAGTACTATTCAGAAGCATTAGAAAAAATACTTGGCAGAAAAGTTAGTTATAAATTTCTGTATCTATTCTACTTAGATAAGTCTATTGAGGTTTAAAAGTTTCGAGTAAACATAACAGATTTTCTCTAGTGTTTAGTTCAGGATTATCAAGGGTGAGATTTAAGAGATATTCTAAAATCTCACCTACTTGTTTTCCTGGCTTTATATTTAAAGCTTGGATTATATCATTTCCATTGATTTTTAAATCTCTTGAATGTATAGGAACAGAACTTTCTAATATAGCTGTAATTTTAACTTTCATAAGTTCCACACTGTCTAAGGCTAAGAATGGTGGAGCACAGGATAAAATATCTGATTTTTGCAGTTCTAATAAATCAAAAACTAATTCTTTAGAAACCCTGCCTATCAATCTTTTTAAAGAAGCATCTTTTGGTTTAAACAATACATTCATGTGCTCACGAATTAGTATAGTAACTTTGTTTATGGTGTCATTATCATAATGAAGTCTTTTTAAAATTTCCTTGCTTATAATTTCACCTTCTTTATCATGACCATAGAAGTGTCCAACAGATTTCTCGTCTATAAAGAAACAAGGTGGTTTTGCTATGTCATGAAACAAGGCAGCAAGACGTAGATATAATTTAGGAGATACTTTATCAACGACAGATAGAGAGTGCATAAAGACATCCTTATTATGATAAGGTGTATGTTGATCAAAGCCTACACAAGCTTGCAATTCCGGTAATATATATTTTAAAAGGCCAGTATGTTCTAGAAGTATAAAAGCGTTAGATGGATTATTGCTTAATAAACACTTATTTAGTTCATCTGCAATTCTCTCTACACTAATGTTTTGTATAAGGCTAGAATTTTGTGAAATAGCCCGCAAAGTACTTTCTTCAATGGAAAATCCTAATTGAGAACTAAAACGTATGGCTCTAAGCATTCTTAAGGCATCCTCGTTAAATCTTTTATTTGGATCACCAACACATCGTATGATACCATTGTTTAAATCGTCTATGCCATTGAAGAAATCTAATAAACCATCTGTATCATTGTAAGCTAGTGCATTTATAGTAAAATCTCTTCTTGCAAGATCTTCTTTGATATTACTTACAAATATAACTTCCTCAGGTGAGCGATTGTTTAGATATTCACCATCAATTCTATAGGTGGTTACTTCGTAAGCATTATTTTCTACCATAACAGTTATAGTGCCATGTTTTATCCCCGTAGGTATGGTTTTATCGAATATTCTACAAACATCTTCAGGTAATGCATTTGTTGTAATGTCATAATCCTGTGGAGATTTTTGCAACAAGGAATCTCTAACACAACCCCCTACCAAAAAAGCTTCAAATCCATTATTATATAGAGTGTTGATTATATAACTTGCCTGCGATGGAATTTTCATAGGAATTCATCTCCTTTAGGTGATATAGTTAATATAAAATAGCATAAGAATATTATACCATGAGAATAGTGTTATAATATTCTTAAGTATAGACTATAGGAGATTATTATAGTCTATAAATAAAGTGTTTTTGAAAGGAAGAAAGTATGAGTGAAACAGAAATAGCAAAAGTTTGCATTAATGAATTTAAACAAGGTGAGAGAATAGAGGGATTCTTTTTAATAAAGAGTGTTGATTTGAAGACAGCAAATGCTAATGGGAGAAAGTACCTTGACTTTGTTATAGCTGATAAAACAGGAGATATTTCAGCAAAGTTATGGGAAGTTAGCAAAGAGATTGAAGAAAGTATAACTAACAATATTATAGTGAAGATTAGAGGTACTGTAGTGGCTTGGCAAGCAACACTACAACTTAAGATAGAAAAAGTTAGATTTACTACTGAAGAAGATAACATCAACATAGATGAATATGTGCAAAGTGCACCTATAAAAAGTGAAGAATTATATGATTTAATCAAGATTTATATAGATGACATGAAAAATAGAGATATGCAAAACATAGTAAATGCAATATTTGAAAAGAATAGAGAGAAGCTATTATACTATCCAGCAGCAAAGAAGAATCATCATGCTATAAGAGGAGGACTTCTTTATCATGTATACACAATGCTAGTAAATGCAGAGAATCTTTTAAAAGTCTATGATTTCATGGATAATGATCTAGTTTTTGCGGGAGTTATCTTACATGATTTAAGTAAGATGGAAGAGATGGATTCTAATGAATTAGGAATAGTTAGTGAATATACTTTAGAAGGAACATTGCTTGGACATATAAGCCAAGGAGTAAAGAAGGTTGAACTTGTAGGTAATGAAGTAAATGCAGATAAAAGAATAATTACGCTATTGCAACATATGATTTTATCTCACCATTATGAACCTGAGTTTGGAAGTCCAGTAAAACCAATGATACCAGAAGCAGAATTATTACATTTCTTAGATGTGATGGATGCAAGAATGTACGATATGAGAAGAATGATTAATGAAACTAAACCTGGAGAATTTTCAGAGAAGCTTTGGTCTTTAGAAAATAGAAGAATATATAATCACGGTGATTTAAGCTAAATTTAGTTATAGAAGATAAACAGCAACATTGGTATTTGTGCATTAGAATGCAACGAAAGAATATAAAGTCATTATGAGAGATAATCTCTTAACGACTTTATATTTTTATGTAATAATTTGTGTATACTTTGTTTACAGAATAATTACAATAGTAAGTGATTTTTAGGATAATGTAAGCATAACTATATAATAGGAAAATCAAAGAGAAAAGGGGGGAGTTATGTGAAAGCCTTATTGATATTAAGTCCTTATGGATGTCTGCCTAAGGATAAAAGTTTTCAAGATAGATGTAAGAATATAGAAAGGTTAGTTGAAAAATTTAAGGAGCTAGAGGAGCCGGTGTTTGTATTAAGTAAAATAAGGGATAGTGAAGGGGATAGCATAAAAGTATATACCCCGCAAGATGGAAATTACGTGTTCTTAAGAAAAGATGTAGATGCATTTTTTATGAGTGGACTTGAAAAACAGTTAAGAACAATGGGCGTTAATGAGATTGTTATCTGTGGAATTAGCTTAGATAAGAGCGGGTTATTTACAGCTATTTCAGGATATGATAGAGGTTTTAAAGTAACTGTAATTAAAGATGCAGTAGCTGCATTGAATTATGAATATTTTACTATGGATAAAGATTTACTTGAGGAAACTATTTTTAAGCTATTGGGATTCACTAATATAGATACGGTTACATTGGAAGATTTTTTATTAGGAGCTTAGACTGAACATTGGAATGAATAAAAAATGGGGTACTACAACGTATGAAAACGTTGTAGTACCCTGCTAATTTATTATGACTTCTGTGTTATCTGGAATGTTGCTATACAACCAGTATGCATTTTTAGTTTCAAGTCTTATGCACCCGTGAGATGCAGGTTTTCCCATAGTTTTATCTAATATATTTTCTGCTGTTCTGTCATAAGGTTCCGAATGGAATAAGTAATTTGCACCAGAAAAGGCTAGCCAATACTTTGCTCCTTCATTATATTGGTCAGCAAAGAACCAATCACCTCTCATACCAATTTTAAAAACTCCTTTTGGAGTTGGCTGAGAAGGGATACCACTAGCACAAGGAAAACTCTTTAATATATTCCAGCTTTTACTGTACCCAGCTAATACATATACCTTTTGCTCATCAAGGCTAGCATAAATCAGATATTTTGATTTACTTGCAATATTAAAGTTATTTATGCTTTTAATATTAATATCACTTAAATTAGGTATATTAGTAGCGGATAAGCTTGTTGTAGGTTTAGAATCTAAATTTTTAAAATAGTCCTCTTTCTTTTTTTGTATTTCATTCAATTTTTTATCGTTATCATCATTTAAAGCAAAATAAACTGAATTTTTTTCCAATGTAGTTTCAGCGTCATCAAATAAGTTTTTACTAATTAGCTTGTCCACCTCTTCAAAAACAGAGGTCTTAATGTATTTTGAACATTGTTGAATTTTACTAACAGCATCAGAGTAATTATCAGACATTGGAAGCACTTCTGAAAACAATTTGTAAGCTTGCTTATAATCTTTTTTATTTAATAGATTGTTTGCCTCTACATACTTTTTATTTGATTCGTTATATTTTGTAGATTTATTAAAATAAGAATTTAATAAATCTTTTGGCATATTAACTGCAGTTTTTAGTTTTACTAAATTAGCAAGATAGTTTTCTTCTGATAGTAGATTGTTTTTATATTTGTTTAACAAATCATCTAAGTGATTTTTATAAAGATTATTCAAATCGTTATTATTATTCAATCCATTTTTCATAAATAAAATAGTTGGTGGATTATTTATTGAATAATTTAAAGATGAAATATCATTCTTTTCTAATGCAGTTTTTAAATTGTTTATATATGTTTTGTATTGAACGGATTTAAATACAAAAGCTGATACAAAGCAAACCAAACAAAAGATTATAGAAATTAGAATATATTTTTTACCTTTAGAAAAATTTTTAATGTTTTTTAAAATCTTAATTATAATATCATTTTGTAAAATAACCATACACTCCTCCTACAGATATTATACAATAGAAGTTAAAGAGAAAAAATGAAAAATTAGATAATTATTATAGAAATTTATGTAAATATTCTATTTTGGATGCATAAATTGTTGATACAAATTTTTGTTAATGATATTATTAATTTATTATTAAGTGATTTTAAAGATATAAAGATAGAGAGAGGCGATGAACATAATGAAAGATTTAAAGGATAGATTTTTAGGTTATGTAAAAGTAAATACTAAATCTGACGAGAACACAAGGGTTACTCCAAGTACTAAGGGACAATTAGAATTTGGAAAGATATTAGCAGAGGAATTAAAGGCTATAGGTGTTCAAAATGTAGTTATTAGTGAACATGGCTATGTTTATGGAGTAGTTCCTTCTAATATGGACAAAAAGGTGCCAACTATAGGTTTTATTGCACATATGGATACTTCTCCAGATATGAGTGGAGAAAATGTTAAGCCACAAGTAATAGAAAACTATAATGGTGAAGATGTGGTATTAAATAAGGATTTAGGTATAGTTTTATCTACAAGTAAGTTTCCAGAATTAAAGGATTTAAAGGGAAAAACAATAATAACTACTGATGGAACAACGCTTCTAGGAGCAGATGATAAGGCTGGAGTTGCTGAAATAATGACAGCAGTAGAGTATTTAATCAATAATCCAGAAATTAAGCATGGAGATATAAAAATTGCATTTACTCCTGATGAAGAAATAGGTGAAGGTGCAGATCATTTTGACGTTGAGTTATTTGCAGCTGATTTTGCTTATACAGTAGATGGTGGTACTGAAGGGGAACTTGAGTATGAAAACTTCAATGCAGGTTCAGCAAAAGTTACTATTCATGGAACTAATGTTCACCCAGGAAGTGCAAAGAATAAGATGGTTAACTCAATGCTTATAGCAAATGAATTTATCAGTATGTTACCAGCAAATGAAACTCCACAAACTACAGAAGGATATGAGGGATTCTATCATTTAACAGATATAAATGGTGAAGTTGAAAAAACAACTTTATCTTATATAATAAGAGATTTCTTTGAAGATAGTTTTAAGAAGAGAATGGAAGCTGTTAAGTCTGTAGAGGATAAGTTAAATGAAAAATATGGTCAAGGAACAGTAGACGTTGTACTAAAAGAGCAATATAGAAACATGAAAGAAAAGGTTGAGCCAGTTATCCATATAGTTGATACTGCAAAGAAGGCTATGGAAGATGCAGGCGTTGTTCCAACTATAGTTCCAATCAGAGGAGGTACTGATGGAGCAAGACTTTCATTTATGGGATTACCAACACCTAACCTATTTACAGGTGGAGGAAACTTCCACGGTAAGTATGAATATGCATGCTTAGATACAATGAAAAAGTCTGTAGAGGTTATCTTAAATATTGTTAAGGCCTATTCTGAAAAGTAATAAGGAATCTGAAAATAAATAACAAGTCCAAATAGACTAGCATATAAAACTAAGCACGTTCAGATGCCTAAATTGAAAAGCTAGAAGAGAAAAGTTAAAAGCCATAGAGATGCACTAATTATATTAATAAAGCATTTCTATGGCTTTATTAAATTATTTTACTCTTTGAGAAATTATAATTGATATAATATACTTATAATTTGTATCGATAGTTATATAAGTGAGTTTAATTTTTATGCAGAGAACAATTGGAATTTAAACAATTTAAAAATAAAGATATTGGCAATAATTTAGGTAAAGAGGGTGAATTAATTATGAAGATATTGCATTTAGGAGATTTACATATAGGTAAAAAGGTCAAAGAATTTAATTTAATTGAAGATCAGAAATATGTTATTGATCAGTTAATTGAATTTATAGAGAAAAGTATACCAAATGTAGTGGTGATTTCAGGGGATTTATATGATAGAGCTATACCTCCAGTAGAAGCCATAGAAGTTGTGAATGGATTCTTAAACAAGATTGTGTTGGAGCTTAAGATTCCAGTTATAGCTATAGCAGGAAACCATGATAGTGGTGCAAGACTTGATTTTGCAAGTACAATATTAGAAAAACAGGGACTTTATATAGAAGGAAAATTTAAATCTGATATCACAAAGGTTACAATAAATGATGAGTTTGGACCTGTTAACTTTTATTTACTTCCTTATGCAGATCCTGCAGAGGTACGTGAATTATATGAAGATGAAAATATAAAGACTCATGATGACGCAATGAAATCAATAATTGATAGATTGAGTGCTAATTTTAATAGAGAAGAGAGAAATGTAGCTGTTGCCCATGGCTTCATAACTTATATGAAAGATGGGGAAGATCAATGTGGTTTGGAGTTAAGTGAATCAGAGAGACCTTTATCTATAGGGGGAACAGATAAGGTATCAGCACAATATTTTGAGATGTTTAATTATACAGCATTAGGTCATTTGCATGGAGCACAAAAGGTTGGCTCAGACAAAATAAGGTATGCTGGTTCACCAATAAAGTATTCTTTTTCTGAGGTTAAGCAGAAAAAAAGCTTCACTATAATCAATATGGATGATAAGGGGGAAGTTTTAACAGAATTTCAAAGTATAACACCTCTTAGAGATATGAGAGTTATACAAGGCCCTTTAGAAAAGCTGATAAGCAAAGAAGTATATGAAAGTGAAGATATAAATGTAGAAGATTATATAAAAGTAATTCTACAAGATGAAGAAGAGCTCATAGATCCATTAGGCAGGTTAAGAAGTGTATATAAGAACTTAATGGAGATTGAAATACAGAATAAAAGAAAATTAGGAGACAATAAAACTGCTGCCAGTGAAGGTTTTAAGGAAAAAAGTGAAATGGAGCTTTTCAAGGAATTTTATGAAAACATTAGTGGGGAATCATTAGAAGGGGAAGAACTCAAAATAATTCAAGATACAATAAAAGAGGTTCTTAGAGAAGAGGTGGTTTAGATGAAACCAGTATATTTAGAATTATGTGGATTTGGAGCTTATGCAGATAAGCAAATAATTGATTTTAGAGAATTAGAGGATACGAATATTTTTGTAATAGCAGGCCCAACAGGAGCTGGGAAAACCACTATTTTTGATGCAATTGCTTATGCTTTGTTTGGTACAGCAAGTGGTTCTACAAGAGAGGGAAAGAGTTGCAGAAGTGATTATGCTGACGAAAATACAGATACCTACGTGAATCTTATTTTTGATATTAAGGGCAAGGAGTATAAGATATCAAGAAATCCTGAATATACAAGAAAAAAGCTTAAGGGAGAAGGTCTCTTAAAAGTTAAGGATAAGGTTGAGCTTATATTACCTGATGGTAATGTTATAACAAAGAAAAATGAAGTAACAGAAGAAATAAAAAATATACTAGGAATAGATAAAGATCAATTTAAGCAGATTGTGATGCTTCCTCAAGGTGAATTTAAGAAGATGTTAGAGTCTAGTAGTGAGGAAAAAGAAAAGATATTTAGAAAAATATTTAATACTGAGCATTTCAATGATATTCAAGAAAAGTTAATTGAAAAGTCTAAGAAAATTTATGTTGAAATTCAAAAGATGCTTGAAGAAAGACGAGCTTATGTTAGGAATATAGAATATGGTGAAAATTATAATCTTCAAGGGATAATAATCTGTGAGGATGTGGATGTAAACTTAGTAGTTGATAAAACTAATGATTTTATAAATGAAGAATCACAAGAACTAAATATAGTAAGGGATAAGCAACTGCTTAATAAACAAAAACAGGCAGAGGTTAATAAGGAAAAGATAAAATCAGAGGAAATCAATAATATTCTAAAAGAAAAAATTAAAATAGAAGAAGATAAAAAAGGTTTGGAAGATAAAGTTCAAGAGATAAAGGCAAAAGAAGATATACTTCAAAAGGCTGAAAAGGCTAATAGAGTTAAGGTTTTTGATGATGCATGTAGAGATAAAAAAGAAAACCTAGATAGAGAAAAAGCAGAACTTAATAGCATTGAGCTTAATATAAAGAATTTAGAAGCACAGTTAAAACAGAGTGAAGAAAACTTAAAAAGTGAGGAAGCTAAAGAACAGCTTAGAGAAGGAGTATCTTCTAACATAGTGGAGTTAAAAGGATATCTTGAAAGAATAGTTGGATATGAAAGTAAACAAGAAAAGTTAAAAGAGCTTAACAAACAACTAAAAGATATTAGTGGTGAAAAGGAAGTAGAAGAAAAGAATTTACTTTTAGTGAATGAAGCTATTGAAGATCTTGAGAAGGAAGTAAAGGCTATTCAAGAGGCAAAAGTAGTTATTGCTGGGAAGAGGGAAGAACTTAGTAAGTTAAATCAAAGGAAAACAGATTTAGAGAGCATTATAGATAAACTTTCTAAGACAATTGAATTGGCAAAGCAGCATAGTATTAAAGGTAAGGAATATATTGATAAGCAAGCTGCTTGGGAGAAAGAAAAAAGTTTATATGAAAAGATGGAAGAGGTATTTAAAAGGGAGCAAGCAGGACTTTTGGCTATGAGTTTAAAAGAAGGTGAACCTTGTCCTGTATGTGGTTCCAAGGAACATCCTCATTTAGCTACAACTGTTCAAGAGGTTCCAAGTGAAGAACAGATTAAAAAGCAAAAGCTTAAGGCTGAAAACTTAGATAAAGAAAAGAACTCTATATATAATGAAGTGGAAAAGTTAAATACTGAAATAAATTCTTTAAAATCTCAAACCGAGGAATTAAAGATTAAATTGATAAGTAGAGAGTGCCAGGAAGAGTTTGAGAAGATATTTGAGTTAGAAAGTGATGCAGTTAGAGAAAGATTAATTATAGCTCTTGGGGAAACAAAGATGCTTTGTGATAGGGTTACTAAAGAAGGCATATCTTTAAAGAATAGAATAACTAAAGAAGAGGATATAATTAAGAGCTTAGAAAAGAATAAGAAAGATAGAGATGAAAAATCGA
The DNA here is from genome assembly GCF_024345225.1 of Clostridium sp. TW13. NCBI lineage: Bacteria > Bacillati > Bacillota > Clostridia > Eubacteriales > Clostridiaceae > Inconstantimicrobium > Inconstantimicrobium mannanitabidum. The sequence continues at coordinate 3,999,183 of NZ_BROD01000001.1, read as the reverse complement.
AGTTAATAGAAAAGTTAACTGAGAATTATGTGAATGTATTTGGTCAGTATTCCAGTGAAGAAGCCAATATAAAGACTTTAGAAAATGATATTCCCGAGGAAATACGTTCAAGTAAAGCTCTAAATTCAAAAATAAATAGTAAGGAGCAAGAACTTAAGCTACTAAAAGAAGCACTTCAAAAAGCTAAAGAACAGAAGGAAAAATTATCTGTGGAGCATGCAGCTGTAGTAGGAAGTAAGAAGGTTAAAGAAGACAATATTAAACTGTACACTGAACAATTAGAGACTGCTAAGAATGCTCTTAAAGATGCTTTATCACATGATGAATTTTTAGATTATAGGGAATATAAGAACTCTTTTAAAGAGAAGAGAGAAATGGATTCATTAAATTCAGATATTAGAAAGTTCTATGAGGATCTTGCTTCAGTGAAAAAGTTATATGAAAATGCCTGCAAGAAAGCAGAAGGACTTGAAGTTAAGGATATTGAATCTTTAGAATTAGCACTTATACAATTGAGTAAAGAAGAACTTGAACTTAAACAAATTGAGATAGAGTTTGATAAGAGAATAAGTGCAAATAAAAAAGCTATTGCTAATATAGAAGCTATAAACCTAAAGGTTAAGGATAAGGAAGAAAAGTATAAGGTGATTGCTAAAGTGGCAAACATGGCTAATGGAAGGAATGCTAATAAAATTAGTTTTGAGAGATATGTACTTGCTGCTTACTTTGATGATGTTATAAGAGCAGCCAATGTTAGACTTGATAAATTGTCTGATGGTAGATTTGAGTTAAGTAGAAGTGAAGAGATACTAGATGGCAGGGCAAGAAAAGAAGGGCTTGAAATGAATGTGTATGATTATTACACAGGAAAGTCACGTAGAGTAGGAACTCTTTCAGGTGGAGAGAGCTTTAAAGCCTCTTTAGCTCTAGCTTTAGGCCTTTCAGATGCTATTCAATCTTACGCAGGTGGAATAGAAATAAAAACTATGTTTATTGATGAAGGCTTTGGTAGCTTGGATGATTATTCTCTAGAAAATGCTATTGAATGCTTATTGGATTTACAAACAGGGGGAAGGCTAGTGGGAATAATATCCCATGTTCAGGCTCTTAAAGATAGGGTTGGGGCACGAATTGAAGTTACTAAAAGTTCAAAGGGAAGCAGCCTAAAATTAACTGTATAGTAAATAAACCTTAAAATATAAGAAGTAAATTATTGATTTCCGAAAAAATATGTGATACTATTGATATGTTAATCAATAGTATATGCGGTGGTAGCTCAGTTGGATAGAGTAGCTGGCTACGAACCAGTTGGTCGGGAGTTCGAATCTTCTCCGCCGCACCAGATTAAAAGCAGATGTTTCAACAGTTTGAAACATCTGCTTTTTTGTTATGTTTTGTTTATTTACAAAGTATAAGATAGAGATATTGGATAGTAAAGACTGAACTAATTATAATTTTTATGATACAATGTACTCTATTGGAAACGAATTATAGAATAGTTAACATAAGGGGGTGACATCTTGAAAAGTTATAAAGGGATAATTTATGCCCTCCTATCATCAACAGCATTTGGAATTATGCCTATTTTAGCTAGAATTGCATATTCTAATAAATCTAATCCGACCACTGTGTTGGTACTTAGATTTCTAATTTCAACATTAATATTATTTTTTTATCTAAAGTATAAGCTGGTAAATGTGAATTTAGGAATACATCAAATATTATTACTAATATTCATTGGTTTAATCGGATATACTGTAACAACCCAGACATTATTTATGTCTTACAATTATTTAGGAGCAGGTCTTGCAACAACTTTACACTTTATATATCCGGTAGTGGTTTGTATAATAGAATTTCTATTATTTAAAAATAGAATGAATTCTAGAAAAATAATATCTTTAATAATTGCTATCCTTGGTACATATTCATTAGTTGCATTTAAGAGTAATTCCATAAGTATCTTGGGGATTTTTTTAGCCTTACTTTCTGGTGTGACATATGGGACAACTTTGATTGCGCTTAATTTAAAATCTATTAAATGCTTGGATAATAGAGTTGTTACTATGTATCTTTGCTTGGGGTCAACAATAGGTCTAGTTTTATATGGAGTATTTAATAAATCTATAATTTTAAATTTAAATTTTGAAGTTATAGGGTGTTGCCTTGGAATATCTATAATTTCAACCATAATATCAATAATTTTGCTTCTTAAGGCTGTAGAAATAATAGGTGTTTCATCTTCAGCAATACTTGGAACTTTTGAACCTATAGTAAGTATATTTTTAGGAATTTTATTTTTAGGAGAGAAACTAACTTTTGCATTATTGCTTGGTAGTATACTGATATTAACATCTACAATTATATTAGCAAAGAGCAATTCTACTTCTTTTCAACAATAAAGTTTACACAGAAATGTATCTGACGTTGATGAATTTACTATAAATATAAAAATGTAATATAAATTAGGGCTATTGCAAAAGGTAATAGTCTTATTTTGTATATTTTTAAAATTGAATTGAGGAAAGATTATAAAAAAATTTAATTTTTCTGCTAACCGTATTAGAAAAATTGACACTATTTATATGAGAACAATAAATTGGCCATAAAAATTAGAGAAGTTGGTGAAGTATGGATAAACAACAAGTGGTTTATAACAAAGTTACAGAATGTATTAGAACTATATTCGCATTTTCCCTTTCGCGAACTCCAAGTAGAGAAGAGGCAGAAGATTTATCACAAGAGATAGTGAAGGAAGTATTAAGAAGTGCTAATTCACTTCGTGATGAACAAGCTTTTTATGGTTGGATGTGGGGAATTGCAAATAATGTGTACAAATGTTATTTGCGCAAGCATAGAAAAATAGAGCAATGTGATATTGATGAAAACTTGCCAGATACTATATGTGAGATGCCAGAAACAGTAGTAGTTCAAAATGAAGAAATAAATACTCTAAGACGAGAACTTTCTTTATTATCAGAGGACTATCGCAAGGTAAGTATAATGTATTACATTGATGATTGCAGTTGTAAGGATATTTCACAGAAGCTTAATCTCTCTTTGGAGATGGTCAAATATTTGCTCTTTAAATCTAGAAAAATTTTGAGAGAGGGTATGAATATGTCAAGAGAATATGGAGAAAAAAGTTACAATCCAGGAGTTTTTAATATTGATGTGTGGATGGATGAAGATGACTATATGCTTTACTATAATTTATTTGATAGAAAGCTACCAGGAAACATTTTGTTAGCTGCATATTATAATCCAATGACAGTAGGAGAATTAAGTGTTGAATTAGGGGTATCAGCTCCTTATTTAGAGGATGAAATTAAAATTCTAATGAAGCATAATTTGATAAAACAGCTTCATAATGCTAGATATCAAACTAATATAATTATCTTTACAAAAGGTTGTGAAGATGATATATATGGAAAAACAAGTAATATTTTTGCACAAGCTTCAGAGGAGCTTTTTGAGTTTATCAATAAAAGTGAAGAAAGAATAAGAAAGGTTAATTTTATTGGTTCTGATTATTCTAAGAGTAGAATATATTGGTTGGCAACTCACATTGCATTAATAAGTGCGTTATCTGAGGCAGAAGAAGAGATGAAAAAGGCAGAAAGTTTTCCTACATTATCAAATGGAACTCATGGTTATATATGGGGGTATAACAGTGACAAAGAAAGTGACTTTTTTAATGGAATATATGGCGATTGTGATATAGAACCAGATGGTGATTATGTGAATGTGTGCAATTTTAAGATTATAGAAAAGTGCCAAGAGTTTCATCCAAGAGATCCTAAGATTGATATATTATTAAAAGTGGCAAGGCATGAGGTTATAGATGATAATAATGAAATTCTTGCTCAACTTATTAGTGAAGGTTATATTAGAAATGATAATAAGAAATACAGTTTGAATTTTCCAGTGTTTACTGAAAAACAGTATAATCAATTTGTTACTGTAATGGAATCTATTATTGAGAAGATGAAGCAAAGCATAAAGTTAGGAGTGTTAGAGGCTCAAAAGGTTGTACAAAACCATGCACCAGCACAAATAGCAGATAGCTGTTCTGCAGTGTCTGAGATAAAATGTAGAAATAATTCCATTGGATATATTGTTAAAGAGATGTGTGATAAAGGATATTTATCAGTGCCAGATTCTCCAGAAAAGTTAACTATGTATGCAGTGTTAAAGTAGAAATAAAGTTTTACTAGAGTATAGGAACTAGAGAGAGTTTTAAATTCTAATCTAGTTCTTTTACTTTTATTTAATATTAATGATATTTTATTTATTAATGAAAAAAAATTTAAAATTTGTGAAAATAATTTTTAAATTAAAATAAAGAATTTTCTGCTATAATAACTTTAATATAATTTTGCTAAGTTAAAATATGTTTTCACATTATGGGGATTATAAGTTTAAGAATCAATGATTTAGAAATTTATATTGGATTTATAACTATATTTATAGATATAAGAAGTTTTGTAAGTAATATATATTAGGGGGAATTAAGCATGATAAACAAAAGCAAAATAAAAGAAGCAGCTACAATGTTAATTGAAGCCATAGGAGAAGATGCTTCAAGAGAAGGATTATTAGAGACACCAGATAGAATTGCAAGAATGTATGAAGAAGTTTTCTCAGGAATATGGAAGACAGCTGAAGAATATCTTGCAAAAAACTTTGAGGTAGAGAGCAACGATTTGGTAATAGAAAAGGATATAGTTTTTCATTCTATGTGTGAGCATCATTTCTTGCCCTTCTTTGGTAAGGTTCATATAGCATATATTCCTAATGGGAGGGTTGCAGGACTTTCTAAATTAGCAAGAACTGTTGAAGTATATTCAAAAAAGCCACAGCTTCAGGAAAGATTAACTTATGAAATTGCAAATGCTTTAATGAAGTATTTGAATGTTCAAGGTGCAATGGTTGTTGTTGAAGCAGAACATATGTGTATGAATATGAGAGGTGTGAGAAAGCCTGGTACTAAAACTGTAACCTCTTGCTATAGAGGCATATTTGAGGAGGATAAGAATTTGAGACAAGAAGTAATGGCTTTAATCTCAATGAAATAGTGAAAATTATGAATAGATTTAATGATATATTGCATAGTGAGAAGTATAATGAATATTTAAATAGGATTGCTTTCTTGGAGAAAAACAGGATTTTTTGCAAGCATGATTTAGAACATTTCTTAAATGTGGCTAGAATAGCATATGTATTAGTTTTAGAAAATGAAATAGATATTTCAAAAGAGCTGGTATACACTACAGCATTGCTTCATGATATAGGAAGATTTGTACAATATGAAGATGGAACAGATCATGAAATAGCTTCTGTAGAGTTGTCTAAACCTCTTTTAGAACAAGCTGGTTTCAATGAAGCAGAAGAGAATTTAATAATTAATGGGATTATAGGTCATAGAAGAGGTGGAAACGCCCAATTTGGAGACATAATGTATAAAAGTGATAAGCTTTCTAGAGAGTGTTACAGGTGTCAAAGTTCATCACAATGTAATTGGAAAGAAGACAATAAAAATTTAGATATAATGTATTAAAGTATTAAATTAGGCACTTGAAAATAAATAATAAAATTAAATATCTGTTGCAGGAGTATTTATTTTTTTCAAGATGTCTTATTACAGCTATAATGAGTGAGGTACTTAACATGAGGATTGGTAATAAGAATTTTATATTAGGGGAAAGAACTTATATAATGGGAATATTAAATGTTACTCCAGATTCTTTTTCTGATGGAGGAAAATTTAATAGTATAGATGCTGCTTTAGAGCAAGTAAGCAAGATGATAGAAGATGGTGTTGATATAATAGACATAGGTGGGGAATCAACAAGACCTAATCATGCACCAGTAGAAGAAGAAGAGGAAACTAATAGAGTTGTTCCTATAATCAAAGCCATAAGGGAAAAATATGATGTGCCTATTTCAATAGATACATATAAGGGCAAGGTAGCTGAAGCAGCTATTAAGGCTGGAGCTGATTTAATAAATGATGTATGGGGTTTTAAGATGGATGCTTATATGGCAGAGGTAGCAGCTAAATATGATGTTCCATGTTGCTTGATGCATAATAGAGATAACAGTGAGTATACGAATATAATTGAAGATATGATAAAAGATCTAGAAGCTTCTATTGAGATAGCTTTAAAAGCTGGAGTGAAAAAAGAAAATATAATTCTAGATCCAGGCTTAGGTTTTGCAAAAACATATGAGCAGAATCTTTTCGTTATGAATAACTTAGAAAAACTTAATAGAGTAGGCTATCCTATTCTTCTTGGAACTTCAAGAAAATCTATGATAGGGCTTGCCTTAAATCTTCCTGTAGATGAAAGGGTTGAAGGAACAGTAGCAACTACTGTTATGGGAATAATGAAAGGTTGTGATTTTGTAAGGGTTCATGATATTAAAGAAAACAAAAGAGCAGCAGTAATGACAGATAAAATTCTTAGAGCTAATTGATGAGATTGTTTGGGGGCTAATAAGTAATGGATAAAATTTATTTAAATAATTTAGAGATTTTTGCATATCATGGAGTATTTGAAGAGGAAAAGAAACTTGGTCAGAAGTTTGTACTATCTTTAGAACTAGATTTAGATTTGAGGGAAGCTGGTGTTACAGGTGATTTAACCAAATCAGTTCATTATGGAGAGTTGAGTCATGGTGTAGAAAAGGTGTTTACAAAGGAAAATTATGATTTAATAGAAACGGCAGCAGAAAAAGTAGCTGAATTTGTATTGACAGAATATCCTCTTGTACAAGGAGTTAAGGTTACTTTAAAAAAACCTTGGGCACCTATAATGAGACACTTAGAATATGCAGCTATTGAAATAAATAGAAGGGTGCATAAAGCATTTATATCTTTTGGATCAAATATGGGTGATAAGGAAGCAAATATAAACAATGCTATAGAACTTATAAAGAAGAGTAATCATACGAAAGTGGTTAAGGTTTCATCTTATATAAAAACTGAGCCTTGGGGATATGTTGATCAAGAAGAATTCATTAATGGTGCTATGGAGATAAGAACCATGCTTTCACCTATTGAACTTGTAGAATTTCTTTTAAGTGTTGAACAAGAACTTAAGAGAGAAAGAATAATTAAATGGGGGCCAAGAACAATTGATTTAGATGTAATTCTTTATGATGATGTAATATCAACTGATGAGAGAATAATTCTTCCACATCCGAGAATGGAACAAAGATTATTTGTATTGGAACCACTAGCAGAGATTGCTCCTTATGAGGTTCATCCTATATTTAGAAGAAGAATTATAGATCTAAAGGAAGATGTAGAAAAGTAATATATAACAATTAAGTATGTTAAGGGTATATGATTTAATTTATTTAAATCATATACCCTTTTATATAGTTTAATATGTTGTAAGTACATTCCATTATATATAGATATTATAGGGTGAAATTGAATAAAGAATAGAAAAAATTTTACGATAAATATGATAGGCATTTGGATTTTAATTGAAAATAGAACTTATGATAAAAGTTATCAACAACATATTGTGGATAATGTTGATAACTATACAATATATTGATACAGCCATAGTTGAAGCTTATCATGTTATAGAAAAAATAAGTATTGTTGACGATATTTATTGTAAAAATTTCTACTAAATAGCATATTATAGTTGTAAAAATAATTATATAAAGCTGATTATAGAAAAGTATACAAAAATAATTTAATTTAATAAAAATTATAATTAAACATGATAATTATGGTAGAATTATAGATAAGGAAAATTAAAAAAGGTAGGGGAATAGGATGGATTTAGGAATAGTTATTAGTTTAGTAATTGCATTTGCCTCATTGCTTTTAGGATTTACTTTTGAGGGTGGAGCGTTGAAGTCTTTACTTCAACCTACAGCAGCTATAATAGTTTTTGGAGGAACTATAGGTGCAGTTGGAATATCATTTCCATTGGCATCATTAAAAAGGATTCCTAAAATTTTAAAAGTAGCTTTTAGAAGAAGAGAGGACAAGGCATCTGGGATGATAGACTTTTTTAAGGAATTAGCTGTTAAGACTAGAAGAGATGGATTGCTTAGCTTAGAAAGTGAAATAGATACATATGACTTGGACGGGTTTACAAAGAAAGGGTTGCAAATGGTGGTAGATGGAGTTGAACCATCTACAATTAGAGCTATATTAGAAAACAAATTAGAAAACATAGTAGAGAGGCATGAAGTAGGTAGCTCTATATTTGATTCTGCAGGTGGATATGCACCAACTATGGGGATAGTAGGTACAGTCATGGGCCTTGTACAGGTTCTTGGAAATTTGGGCAACTCAAGTGAGTTAGGTGGAAAGATAGCTGTTGCTTTTATTGCGACTTTATATGGTGTTGGATCAGCCAATTTGTTATGGTTACCAATAGCAGCAAAGTTAAAGGCACTTGATAAAGAAGAATGCTTAGAAAAACAAATGGTTATAGAGGGAATATTACTTTTACAAGAAGGAGCAAATCCTAATACATTAGTAAGCAAACTTGAAGGCTTCTTACCAGAAGGTAGTGTTCAAGAACAAAAGCCAACTAACAATTAAGGAGGCTAAGAAATGAAAAAGAAACCTAAAAAGGAACCCAATAATGAAAGATGGATGTTAACCTATTTAGATTTAATAACATTATTAATGGTATTCTTTGTTGTTCTTTATGCTTCAAGTAATGTGAATCAAAAAAAGCTAGAAGAGGTTACAAAGTCAATGCAAGTTGCATTTGGAACTGATGGTAAAAATCTTGTGAGCAAAGAAACAACTGGTGGTACAGCTGTAATATCAACAGGTAAGGCAAATGGGACGGCAACTACATCAAGTAATGCAACTAAACAAGCAGAAACAACGAAAAAGCAAAGTGAAGAAGAAAAGTTGGATGAAATTCAAGCTGAAGTTGATAAGTTAGTTAATAATTCAAGTTTAAAGGGCAGCGTATCTACTACTATACAAGAGAGAGGACTTGTAATAAGTTTTAAAGATAATATATTTTTTGAAAGTGGTAAGGCAGAACTTAAGGATGATATGAGGAATAAGTTAAATTCCATTGCCAATATTTTAAGTAAAATTAATAATTATATTAGAGTAGAGGGACATACAGATAGTCTTCCAATAAATACAGCTCAGTTCAATTCAAATTGGCAATTATCATCAGTCAGGGCTGCAAATGTTGTGCAATATTTAGTTGAAAATACTAAGCTTGATGCAGCTAGATTATCATCTGTAGGATATGCAGATCAAAGACCAGTTGCAAGTAATAGCACCGATGCAGGAAGAAGTAAAAACAGAAGAGTAGATATTGTAATTTTAAATTCTAAGTTTAATAATACAGAAGATAAAAATTAATAAATAATTAAATAAAGTAGCATACTAATAACAAAAATAATTTGCCTAGTAACAGGATAATCAATGTTTCTAGGCTTAAATTATATAGTAAGGGTGGTTATTAGATGGGTTACGAAGTTTTGATAAATTTTGTTGAGACTAATAATGAAGAAAGTATCTTATCTACAGAATATATTAAACCTAAGGAAGTAGTGTTTGTTTCTGAAAAATGTAATGATAAACAAGAGAAGTTAGAACAATATTTTAAAGAAAAATATCCAAGTGTTATATTTACATGGATAGAGTTAAAAGATAGTGATATAAAAAATGTATTGACAAAATATAGAAAAAGGAACAGTATTATAGATATAAGTTTAACATCAAAGTATCTAAGTATCGAAATTTTACATTTATCAATGAAAAGTTGCATAGATGTTTTGTATATGGATGTCAGCAAAAGGGAGATTACGATTTTTAACAACGAAGAAATGTTGAAAAAGCAAGTTGAACTAGTAGATTTAGATATTGAAGATATAGTAAATACAGGATATGGAGATATTGTTGTTGAATCCACAGATATAGGGAAAGAAAAGATAATTGATAAGTTAACTTTTCTGATTTCAAGCAATGTTGAAGTATGGAATAAGATAAAACAAAGTCTTATAAATACGGATATTATATCACATGAACAATCAGATCCATACATTGTAAATATACATTTAGATAAACTCCAAGATGATGAGATATACGTATATGAGAAGATGATAAGCCTCCTTAAAGAATATAAGCAAATTTCTTTTAAGAAAAATGGACGTTTATTGCAAGTTAGATTCTTGAATAATTTTATAAAAGGGTTTATATTTAAAACAGGTAGTTGGTTTGAAAATTTTACTAAGAACATAGTGGAAGATATAGATTTCATTGATGATGTTAAAAGTGGAGTTTTATTCCGATGGGATGAAAACGAAAGAAAAATAAAGAATGAAATAGATGTAGTTGCAGTAAAAGATGGAATATTGATTTGCATATCTTGTAAAGATAGCTGCAAATATGATGAAAATGCCCTAAATGAGTTAAATGTTTATTCACATAAAATAGGTGGAGAAAAGGTTGTGAAGATTTTAGCAGCAACCAAAGATCCATTAAAGTCTTCAGTTAATCAGAGATCTAAGGCAATGGACATAGACATAATAACTTTTGATGGAGATAAACAAAGTTTTAAAAATAAGATAAGAGCTAGTATTTTAAAAAAAATAAAATAAATAATCACGAGAGGATAGAGAGTATGGGGGAAAAGGTTAATATTAAAGATGTAGCAAGGGAGGCTGGGGTATCAATTGCTACAGTATCATATGTTATTAATAATATTAATAAAGTTACAGACAACACCAAAAATAGAGTTCTAGAGGTTATAGAAAGATTAGGATATCAACCTAATATAAATGCTAGAAGTCTTGTAAAAAAGGAAAGTAGAATAATAGGAATTATAGTACCTATAAGTGAAAAGGAAAAGGATACTATTCTTTTGGACAATCCATTTTATTTGGAGTTTTTAAGTTCAGTAGAGAACAAGGTAAGAGTAAATGGTTATAGTACAATGATACTTTCAATTTATGAAGAAAAGGAACTTATAAAGCACTTAAACAGTGGAAGTTTGGCTGGAATAATTGTATTAGGAGCTGCTAATAAATTTGTTTATGATACTTTAAGCTCAGTTGATATTCCTATAGTAGTTGTTGACCAAAAGCAAAGTAGTGATAGATTTTATTATATTAATACAGATGATGATATGGGAGCATTTTTAGCTACAGAGTACCTTATTAAAAATGGACATAGAAATATGTGTATTTTATTAGGGGGAAAAAGTGATACCTTAGTTCATAGAAATAGACTTGATGGATATAAGAAGGCATTAAGTAAATATGATATTGAGTTTGATGCAAAAAAGGTTATAGAAATTGATGTAAGCTATGAAGGTGGAATAAAGGCAGTAGATAAAATATTAGAAGTTGATGAAAATATAACAGGGATATTTGCTATATCCGATGTTGTTGCTATGGGAGTTATTAGAGGCTTATATGATAAGAGTATTAACGTACCTAGAGATAAGTCAGTAATTGGTTTTGATAATATAAGAAATTCAAAATATTTTATTCCTCAGATAACAACTATAAATCAATTTTTACAAACTAAAGCAGAGACTGCAGTTAATATCATTATGAAGATTAATGATAAGGATACAGAATTTATAAAGAAATATTTAAATAATAATATAGTAACAATACCAGTGCATATTGTTGAAAGGGAATCAGTAAGGGATATTTAAATATCCCTTTTTCCTATTGATTCACCCATTAATACAAGGGTTTCAAAACCAAGTTTAGATTGTTCTAAAATATCATCATCTATAGTTATAGTATTTTTCTTAAAGAATAAGATTGTTGTAGAACCACCAAACTTAAAATAACCTTTTTCATCACCTTTTATTACAGGTATATTTGGAGTGTATGATTGAATTATACTTCCAACGCAAGTAGCCCCGACTTCTACATGTATAACATCTCCAAAGTTTTCAGATTTGAAAATACTCCATTCTCTTTTATTCTGGCAAAATAATTTTGGAATTTTATCTAAGGCAATTGGATTTACAGAATAATAGTGACCATTAATTTTATGAGTTTCTGAGCAGATTCCATTATCTATAAAGTGAAATCTATGATAATCAAGAGGACAAAGTCTTAGCACAAGACAGACACCACCAGAGTAATCTTCTAGTATTGGATTATCACCAATAAGTTCTTTCAGAGAATATTTAATATCTTTGATTTGTACTAAGTTTGAAACATCTATATCAGTAAATGCAGTTAATCGTCCGTCACCTGGAGAAATTACAATATCTTTTTCTTTAGAAAATGGGCGGGCTTCAGGTTTTAGTTTTCTGGTGAAAAATTCATTGAAATTTTTAAAATCGGAGGTTTGTTTTTCAGCTATAGACATATCCATATTAAAGTCTTTTATATATGGATTGATTTTCTTTCTACTAAAGTTAGTGTCACAGTAGGTACCATAAAGTTTAGTAAACAACTTTTTTCTTATAAATATTTTGGTGATATTGCTACCTAAGGCAGAATTATAACACCACTCAAGATATTTCTTTCCAGCTATGTTTTCTATATCATATTGTTTAGTTTTTCTATTATAAATTTTAAGCATAATACACCTCATATGAAATTAATTTAATTTATAGTAATATTTTATACTATAAATAAATTATTATAAAGATTTAATAAAAACATGTAAAATTAATTGCGAATATTTAACAAAAAATATGTGAAAATGTTCAAAAAATTATTGAGATTTCTTGAATAATGATTTAAAATTATAAATAGGGATATTTTACATGGAGATAATAGGTGGGCAAAAAACTTATTATCAATGCTGTGACCCCTTTATTTAGATTAAGTCTCCGATATTTAAGCTTAATAGATTTAAAGGGGGTTTTTGTTCTGCTTTTATGCAAAATATGAACTACAAAGTATATAAAATTAATTAAATGTTTAAAATAATCAAAAGTGATCATTAATTATATAAAAATATATAAGTTTATTCAAATTTATGTGTTAAAATAATTATGAAATGAAAAATAGATATTATATTATATTTATTAAAGGTTATTTTGAGGGTGGCACAGATGAATAAAACAAAAAGAATTATTTTTGATTCAGCCGTAAAAGAATTTTCAGAGTGTGGATATAGCGGGGCTACAATGGATGATATTGCATTGAAAGCTGGAGTTGCAAAGGGAACATTATATTACCATTTTAAAAGCAAGGAAGAAATATTTAAGTTTGTTGTAATAGAAGGAATAAAAACATTGCAAGGTGAGTTGGCTAGTATAAATGAGACAGGATTAGGCAGTCTAGATAAAATAAGAAAGATATGCAAAAATCAACTTACTCTTATATATGAAAATACAGAATTTTTTAAGGTTTTAATTAGCCAGCTTTGGGGAGAAGAAAGCAGACAATTAGAAATTAGAATTGAATTGAGCAAGTATTTTTTAGAAATTGAAAAAGTGATAAAAATAGCAATGAATGAAGGAATAATTAAACAAGGAAATTCTAGTTTAATGGCATTCACTTTCTTTGGTAGTATGGTTTCCACCGCAGTATATGAAATGTTAAACAAAGATAAAGTTAGTGTAAATGAAGTTGTAGATCAAGTTTTAGAGATTAGCTTAAAAGGAATACTAAAATAACCACAAAAACATCTTATATTAAGATTGTAGGAATTTTAATATAAGGTGTTTTCTATCTTAGACCGAGTGCATAAGAGCCTCCTGCTCAAATTAATCGTTGACAGGGTATAACAAAAGCATTAAAATTAATTTGTTGAGTCCTCATAGTTAAATGGATAGAATAATCCCCTCCTAAGGGATAGATGTAGGTTCGATTCCTACTGGGGATACCACATGAAATAGAGAAGTGATTTAAGCACTGGGTTTAAATCACTTCTTTTACTTAAGGTTACCATTGTCTATTTTGTATCTAACTTTTTTAATTAAAAATTATCCTTATATATTTTTAATTAATTAAGTAGAAAAATCTTTTAAAAGGCTTTTGTTGCTTAAGGAATAATACCAGTGAGAAGCTCACTTTCTTTAACTACAGCGTATGCTGTGGTTCCTTTTTTAGTTTTAAAACTATCTTTAGTGTGTATTAATCTTTTATTTGTTTTTTCATATCTTCAAATCTTAATAACGCTTTCTATTTAACGTTGGACTTTTTATGTCAATATAGTAGATATAAAAAGTCCAACATTTTTAAGCTACATCTGTAGCTATTAATTTACATTGATGTGGGTTAATATAATTAATAGCAGAATGTAATATTTTTCTATAATACCAATATTCCATAGCTATATTAGCTTTTTCATATATTCTATTTTTAGGGATATAAATTTCTTATTTCTTTGTCATAGCGTCAAATGATTCGATACAAGTGATATCATAAGAACAACCTTTTGGGCAAAAGATTTTGTAATATTAAATAATAGTTCATTGAAATTTGGGCTAGTTTGAATGGGGATTACCATTTAGACTGGTCCTTGCCACTTTGTGTGCACATTTCTACATACGATTATTTTCAAGAAACTTAATAAAGTCCTCGAAAGTTCTTCCAACTCTATCTGTTGAATTTCTTACTATAGGAGATGTAGATTTTTTTCTTGGTTTATACTTTACTTTTGTAGGCAAATCAATATTCCTAGCTGTAAAAGCATTTTTGTCGAAATAATAATATAATGTATCTTTGTATTTAGTGTCTGCTATTTTAGCCTTATAATATACTTTTCACAGCTGCATGCAGTTATAGGACTACACCCGTTGTAAACATAGGGGAAACGGCTAAGCTTGTAACATTTATTTGTTGAGTATTCATTATAAGTTCTATAACAATTTATCAACTTACATTTATTACAAAACTTTCCGCAATTCTTATTACATAAGTTTGTTTTAGCACAATTTTTTTCGGCTTGTGCAGCGAAGAACATCCTTTTGTCTCTTATTAGTACTTTTAATGATTCTATTTCTTTTGATTTCCTTTAAAATAGTGGTTGGGTCTTTCGATACCTTTTCAGCTATTTCTTTTAAGGAGTAGCATTGATCTAATCCATATTCAATTAAGATACGGTCTTCTATTGTAAGGTGTTTTCCTTTGCTTGTATTAAAATTTGACATAATTGTTCCTCCTAAAATGCTAAGGACAAATATCAAATTAATTATATCAAACACTTTACAAGACTAAATTCAGTTTGTATTCAAAAACGGAAGTTACTTTTTCAACTTATGTAGAAAATGAAAGTAAAAATGGTATAAAGGTCAATATATGAAAATGTAAGTAAATGATAGAAAAACGAAGAAACATGGACAAAAAGTTCATTAATAGGTAAATACAGTAAAAATATAAGCTATAAAAAATATTGGCACAGTGGTAAAATATTAAATGATTTGGAAATTAATTGTTTAACCGCGGAGCATTAATGAAGTTTTTATACAATTACTATCATAAAATGATAGTAATTTACAAAAAAAATACCAATTATATTATTTTATATATATATTTTACTATTAAACACATATGTAAACTTAATTTAAATCAGATTGAGTATTAATTCAAAGTTTTGAATACCTTTAAGAGATATAAGCGAGTAACTAGGTTAAAGAGTTAGTATCATAATATATTTCTAAAAGGATTTTAGTGTACTATTAAGTTTAAGTGAGGGATTATAAACATGGGAAAAGTGGCAGTTAGTTTTGGTAGATATAATTATTTTAATAAGGGGCAATTTGAAACAATAAGAACTATTTTAGAAAAATATGATAAGTTGGTTTTGGGAGTTGTAAATCCAGATAAAGAAGGTGCAGAAGAAGTAGAGAAGTTTAAAGAAAAATATAGAGATTTTTATGATACTTGTGATTTGAAGGTTCTGGAGGTTCCATTGAAGTACAATGATAAAAAAGTTATTATAGAAAAATCACTTAGAAGTTTAGGAGTTTATAATGTTGAGGTAGTTGAAGTTAAACGAGTCGAATATTTCCCTTCAATATTTAATAAAACTTTTCCTAAAGATAGATATGATCTTGTGTTTCCAATTTTAAAAACAAAATTTGATATTGTGAGAAATGATGCATTTGAAGAAATCTTAGAAAGAGAAGTTATTAAGGTAGTTCCAAAATTTGAAAGTCATAATTCAGATAGTAAGAATATTAGGGATAATATTGTATATTATGATGAAGAAATTATACAAATATATAAAAGGAGTGGTATAGAAATATGAATGTTTATGTATTATCAATAGATGCGTTAGGAATAGGAGCAACAAAAGATTATAGGAATTATGATGAAACTAATAGAGATGCAAATACATTAGAAAGAATAAGTGCTTCTTATCCTGACGGTAAAATTAATCATATAAGAAATTTGGTGAATAAGGGAAGAAACAATGAGAGAATAAATTATTATAATGGGAAAAAGTATATAAGTGGGTATTTAGAGTTAGGGTATCTAGGTGCTGATAGTTATATTGGACACCAAGCTATGATGGGAAGAGTTATCAAAGAGCCTATTAGGGTATTTTTAGAGGATATATGTGATAATTTAATAAGATTAATAAAAGAAGAATACCCTAGTTATGAGATAAGATATGAAAATGGATTATTATTTGTATCTGATAAATTTATATTAGGAAACAATGCTGAATCAGATTTGGGGTTAAACTTAAATTTACTAGCGTTAAAGAAAGAAATAGACTTTGATGAATTAAAAAAATTTGCTGGTCTAATCCGAGAAAACTCCGATTTTGAAAGAATAATATGTATGTATAATAATGACATTGATTTATCATTGCTTTATAAGTGTATTAATACGGAAGAAGTTAATGGTAGGGTAATTACAAGATTTAGGGTAGCACCATTAAATTTATATAATGAAAACTACAAGGTTTATCATTGGTGTAAGCAAACTGATAATACATTAGTAAAACTTTTAAAAAAGAATGTAGAAGTCAATTTAGTAGGAAAGACTGCCGATATGTTTGATAATGAAAAGTTTAAAAAACATTGGTTTAGTAGCATAGATGAAACATTTAATTTTATTTCTAATTCTATAAAGCAACAAGATGATAGTAAAGATAGACTATTTTTTATCAATTTGCAGGAAATAGATTTATGTGGGCATGCTAAAGATTTAAATGGAGGAGTAGAAGCCTTAGTTAAGATAAATGATAATATTAATAATATAATAAGTGAAATAAATGAAGATGAGTGCTTAATTATCACTGCTGATCATGGAAATGATCCATTAATAACTCCTAATCATACTCGTGAAAATGTACCATACTTGCTTTTCGGAAAAGATTCAGTTTTATCAAAATCAGCGTACCCTAATGGTGGATTTGAACTAAGTTATATATCAGAAATTATTATGAAAGTTCTTTCATAAAAAGGATTTTAAATTATTATTAGTAAATAAGTAAAAGAAACTATAATGATTGGGGTGGAAAACTTGAGTTGTGGAAAAAAGGTATGGATTATATTTGGGACAAGACCGGAGGCTATTAAACTAGCACCTTTAATAAAGGAATTAAAACATAGAGAGAGGTTAGAAGTAAAAATTTGTGTTACAGGTCAGCATAGAGAATTGTTAGAACAATCCTTGGAAGTTTTTGGTGTGGATTATGATTACAATTTAAGCATTATGAGTGAAAATCAAAGTTTGACAAATATCACGATTAAGATTTTTGAAAACTTAGAGAAATTATTTATGGAAAATAAACCTGATTTAGTATTAGTTCATGGAGATACTACAACTGCCTATGCTAGTGCTATGGCTGCATTCTATCAAAAAATAAAAGTTGGGCATATTGAAGCTGGCTTGAGAACTCATAATCAAAACTCACCTTTCCCAGAAGAAGTAAATAGGCAAATGATAGCAAGGATAGCAAGTTTACATTTTGCACCAACACTACAAGCTAAGCAAAATCTTCTAAATGAAAATATTAAAGAAAAAGATATATATTTAACAAATAACACGGTAATAGATTCATTAAAATACACTATTAAAGAAGAATATACTTTTGAGACAGAGATATTAAATGAAATAAACTATAAAAAGAATAAGGTTATTATAGTTACAGCACATAGGAGGGAAAATTGGGGTAAAGGAATAGACAATATATGTAATGCCGCTAAGAGAATAGTTAGGGATAATAAAGATGCTGAATTGATATATATAACACATCCGAATCCATTAATTAAAGATACTGTATTTGAAAATTTAAGTAGTGAAAATAGAATACATATATTAGAATCAATAAACCCAATGGAATTTCATAATTTAATGAACAAGTCCTATATGATTATGACTGATTCAGGGGGGATTCAGGAAGAGGGTGAATATTTAAGAAAACCAATCTTGTTATTAAGAGAAACTACAGAAAGAGTAATTGGAATAGAACAAGGAATTTCTAAATTAATAGGCACTAAAGTAGAGGATATAGTAAAAGAAGCAAATAAAGTTTTGAAAGATAAAGAACTATATGTAAAGATGATTGAAGGAACAAATTTTAATCAAATAGAACAAGCAAGTGTAAAAATATCAAATATAATTGAGGAATATTTTAATTAGTGGATTGATAAAAAATGTGGTATCAAAGTTTTTAGTGAGAATATCGAAAAGAGATAAATGTTAAATGACAGTGCATTCTATGAAAATGCCAATTTTATGTTGATATATTTCCATGACTTTGAATACGTTGTAATAAAATATTAAAGTTATATAGCATGATATGAAAACTGTGAGATGACAAATATTAATAATTTAAGAAAGGAAGGTCTGTTTTATGAAAATACTCGTTACTGGAGGAGCAGGTTATATAGGAAGTACTATATGTTCTGCTTTAGAAGATAAAGGACATACACCAATTATATTAGATTCACTTATAAGTGGAAGAGTTGAATTCACTAAAAATCGTATATTTTATAAAGGAGATATAGCAGATGAAGCCTTATTAGAAACTATATTTAAAGAACATAATGATATAGTCTTCACTATTCATTGTGCAGCACTTATGGGAATCTCTAAATCAGTAGAATATCCTTTTGAATATTATACTGAAAATATATCAAAATCAATTAAACTATTCAAAAAATTAAATGAATTAGGATGCAATAAGATTATTTTTAGTTCATGTTCCACTATGTATGATGATGATGTAGAAACTTTTATGGTAACTGAAAAATCACCATTAAAACCCAAGACCCCTTATTCTAGAACAAAATATATGACTGAAATGGTGCTTGAGGATTTTTGCAAAGCATATAATATGAAGGGAATATCATTAAGATATTTCAATCTAATTGGTGCAGATCCCAAGATGAGATCAGGAATGTATAGCAGTAACGAATCAACTATATTGGGTAAATTAGTGAATGTTTACAAGGGTAGGCAAGAAAATTTTAAGATTACTGGTGTTAACTGGGCCACTAGAGATGGTTCTGGAATAAGAGACTATATAGATATTTGGGATTTAGCTAATGCGCATGTTCTAGCTGTAGAAAATTTTGAGAAAGCATTTGAGAAATGTGGGAGTGATACACCATATCTTACTATAAATCTAGGAACAGGAGAAGGTGTCACAGTTAAAGAATTAGTGAATTCTTTTGAAAAAGTGACAGGGACTATATTAAACAAAGTAGAGACTGAACCTAGGTTGGGGGATATTGGAGGGGCATATGCGAATATAGATTTAGCAAAAAAAATGCTTAATTGGGTTCCTGAAGTTAGTGTTGATGAAAGTATATTAAACGCATTAAAATGGGATGAAGTTCGTGTACAAACTTTAAAATACTAGAAAATATAAAAAATAGAGTATTTGTTAATATATTGATGAATTTTAGAACGAGAGTTATGAATTTTAAATTTATTTATGCAATTTAAAGAGAAATTAAATGTTATAAGATAAATAAAAGTTTTACTAAATAAATAGTAGTTAAGCAATTAATATAAATTATAGTTTAAGAAAGGAATGCATGTTTTATGAAAATACTTATTACTGGAGGGGCAGGCTATATAGGAAGTACTATATGCTCTGCATTAGAAGATAAAGGACATACACCAATTATATTAGATTCACTTATAAATGGAAGAGTTGAATTCACTAAAAATCGTATATTTTATAAAGGAGATATAGCAGATGAAGCCTTATTAGAAACTATATTTAAAGAACATAATGATATAGCCTGCACTATTCATTGTGCAGCACTTATAATAGTTCCGGAATCAATAGAACATCCTTTTGAATATTATACTGAAAATGTATCAAAATCAATTAAATTATTTAAAAAGTTAAATGAATTAGGATGTAATAAGATTGTTTTTAGTTCATCTGCTTCTGTATATGATGATGTAGAAAACTTTATGGTAACTGAAAAATCCAAGGTAAATCCAAGAAGCCCTTATGCTAGAACAAAATATATGATGGAAATGGTGCTTGAAGATTTTTGCAAAGCATATAACATGAAGGGAATATCATTAAGATATTTCAATCTAATTGGTGCAGATCCAAATATGAGATCAGGAATGTATAATAGTAATCCATCACATATATTAGGAAAGTTAGTTAGTGTTTATAACGGTAGAGAGGAACAACTAAAAATTACTGGTGTTAATTGGGCTACTAGAGATGGTTCTGGAATAAGAGACTATATAGATATTTGGGATTTAGCTAATGCGCATGTTCTAGCTGTAGAAAATTTTGAGAAAGCATTTGAGAAATGTGGGATTGATACACCATATCTTACTATAAATCTAGGAACAGGAGAAGGTGTCACAGTTAAAGAATTAGTGAATTCTTTTGAAAGAGTAACAGGGACTACATTAAACAAAGTAGAGACTGAACCTAGATTTGGAGATGTTGGAGGAGCATATGCTAATATAGATTTAGCAAATAAATTGCTTAATTGGACTCCTGAAGTTAGTGTTGATGAAAGTATATTAAAGGCATTAAAATGGGATGAAGTTCGTGTACAAACTTTAAAATACTAGAAAATATAAAAAACTAATGAATATATTTTTTGTATAGAATTGGTGCTTTAACGATGCTGTAGAAGAAGGTAGAGTTATAATGCAGTTAATTAAAAATTGTAATGTAGTATTTGAAGATAGAATTGAAAAAAATAATGTTATTATAGAAAATAAAAAAATAAAATTAATAACTAAAAGTTGTGATTTTAAATGTGATGTTTTGGAATGCGATGATTTGTTTCTTTCACCTGGATTTATAGATATTCATATTCATGGTACAAATGGTTATGATATAATGGATAATTCATATGAATCAATAAATAGAATATCAAAAATAATTGCTAAAAGTGGGACAACATCATTTCTTCCAACAACTATGACATATAAGATTTCGGAGACCAATGAAATAATTCATACAATTGCAAGTTCAAAAGAGCGAGGTACTGATGGTGCAAATATTATAGGCATAAACTTAGAAGGTCCATTTATAAATAAGGATGCTCGAGGAGCTCATAAATCAGAATTTATAATTAATCCTACAATAGAAAATTTTAAAGCTATAGTAGGGAATAATGAAAAATATATTAAGATAATTACAATAGCACCTGAAGTTTGTGAATGTAGAGAGTTTATTCAATATTTGAATGGAAAAGGAATTGTTGCTTCTATTGGACATACTAGAGCCACATATGATGAAGCAATAAAAGCTATAAAGTTTGGAATATCCCATTCAACTCATATATTTAATGCAATGCCAGGATTTCATCATAGAAATCCTGGGACTATTGGAGCTATATTTGATAGTAATATTACTACTGAAATAATTGCAGATGGAATATTGAATTCATTTACAGCAGTTAGATTATTATGTAATATGAAAAATTCAGATAGCATAATTATTGTCTCAGATTCAATAAAATATGCAAATATGGCGGAAGGTTACTATAAGACTGATGATTATGATTTAAGCGTTTTGAATGGAGTTGCAATGTTAAAATCAGGAGTTTTAGCTGGATCTACCACAATGTTAAATAAAGCTGTAAAAAATGTATATAAAAATACTTGTTTACCACTATATGAAGTCATAAAAATGGTAACGATTAATCCAGCTAAGTTATGCAGAATAGAATCAAAAAAGGGGATTATTAAAAGTGGGTTTGACGCAGATTTAATTCTTTTTGATAAAAATATCAATATTAATAAAGTAATTATAAATGGGAACTTGTTTTATGAATAAGAAATAAAAGGTTTTAGGGAGGCAATTATGATTGAACAAGCAATATGTAATAGGGGTTGACTTAGGAGGAACTAAGATAAATATTGCAATAGCTGATATAAAAGGGAATATAGTTATAAATGAAATCAGAGATACTGAAGCGTATTTTGGTGAAAAACATATAGTTAACAACATTTTAAAACAAATTGAGCATTTATTAAGAAAAATGAATATTAGCTCAAAAGATTTAAAAGCTATAGGAATAGGAGCACCAGGAATTATTGATCAAGACAAAGGAATTATTATTAAAGCTACTCAATTGCCGTTTGAGAATTTTAACATTATTAGCCCTATAAGAGAAAAGTATAATATCCCAATTTTCCTACAAAATGATGCTAATGTAGCAGCTTTAGGGGAATATATGTCTGAAGAAAATAAAAACTGTAAAGATATGATTTACTTAACCATAAGTACAGGAATAGGTGGTGCCGCGATAATAAATGGAGAGTTATATTTTGGTTCATCAGCTAATGCATTAGAAGTAGGACATACTGTAGTAAAATTAGATGGCGAAAAGTGTAATTGTGGAAACTACGGATGTCTTGAAACAATTGCATCGGGTAATTCAATTGAAAAAAGAGGAAATAAAATATATGAAAAACATATGAAAATATCTAATTCAAACTATAAAAAGATTACAACTAAAGATGTATTTATTAAAGCAGAAAGTGGAGAAGAACAGTATAGAAAAATTTTAGAAGAAGCTTATTTTTATTTAGCAATATCCTTAGCTAATTTAATTGTTTTATTTGATCCAGAATTAATTGTTATTGGTGGTGGGGTAGGAAATTCAAGTTATTTCGATCTCAATAAGTTAAGTAAAATTATATTTCAAAAAGGATTCTCTAAAATGCATAAGGATTTGAAAATTAGAAAATCAAAATTGAAAGGAAATTCTGGTGTGGTAGGTGCAGTTGCATTAGCTATTAGAGGGATATGATGAACTTACAACTTATTTTGTACGTAGTTAATATCTTATTTTTTGAAGTATCATTTGAAGAAATATAAATAGAATTCGTCTTTTTAGTTAAGTTTGATATAAAAATAAGTGTTAATATTCAATAGGTTTAGTAAAAAAGATGCAAAATGTAAAATTATATTGTTACAGCAGGAGTATGTTAAACAGAAAAAGTTTATTTATTTCTAGCAGACAAACATGTGGTTATTATATATGTACATTATAAAAAAGGTAATTTATATATTGATTAGATAACAAGTATTTTAATGAAAATGTTTATTATAAATTGGTAAGTATGAATGGAGGATATCTATGTTATGGAAAACCGAGGAGTGCTGTTATATGATGTATTAATGAGAGGAAGCCAATATGGAGCAGATAATATTGTGCTGGTATATAATAATTTTAAAGTATCATACACTGAATTTTGTGATATGGTACAGAAAAAATCGTGTATATTAAAACAACACGGGATTTGTAAAAATTCTAAAGTTGCAATTATTATTGAAAATCAATTTCAATTTATTTTGAATTTTTTCTCGATAAGCAAATGTGGAGCTATAGTTGTTCCTATATATAACAAAACTGGGAAGAATAAAATAGAAAATATTATTGATGAATATGATATTAATTACATAATTTGTGATGAGAAGATCGAAAAATTAAAATATAATAGCAAAGAAATGGAATGCATGACACTTTATATATGTGAAGAGAATATTGATGAAAGTCTAGATGATGTAAGGCTGATTTTGTTTACATCAGGAACTACAAGCACTCCTAAAGCGATTATGCTTACAGAAAAGAATATATTCAGTAATATAGAGTCTATTAGTAGTTATCTTAATATTAATTCTAACGATAAAATATTATTAATAAAGAATTTATGTCATTCATCTAGTATAATTGGAGAATTATTAGTTGGTATAATTAATGGTTGTACAATTGTATTGTCTAGCAAAGTCCCAATGACAAGAAATATATTGTGGTTGATAGAAGAAAATAATATAAGTGTTTTTTTTGCAGTTCCTACTATTTTAAAAGGTATATTGGATTACTCAAGAAAAAATAAAGTGAATTTAGAAAAGTTAAGGATAATTAATTTTTATGGTGCACCTATGAATAAAGAAGATATCTCAAGTTTAATTAAATTGTTGCCAAGTTGCAATTTAATCTATTCTTATGGTCAGACTGAGGCATCTCCAAGAGTAACATATATTGAAAAGAAAGATTTAATTAATAAACCGGGGTCAAGTGGGAAAGCAATTAAAAATGTTGAATTTAAAATAGTAGATGAATCTGGAAGAAGTGTCCTGCCATTTATAAAAGGAGAAATTACAGTTAGTGGTTTCAATGTTATGAAAGGATATTACAAGAACATTGAAAAGACTAAAAAGACCATAAAATCTGGTTGGCTGTATACAGGGGACATTGGATATGTTGATGATGAAGGATTTTTATTTGTTTGTGGCAGGAAAGATAATATGATCATAAGTGCAGGAAAAAATATATATCCTGAGGAAATTGAAAATGTTTTAATGTTGCATGAATCTGTTAAAGAAGTTTTAGTATTTAGTGAGCATGTTGAAAATGAATCTTTTGTATTATCTGCATTGATAGTTGTGAATGAAGGTATGTCAGTATCAATAAGTGAATTATTTAAATTATGTAGTTTATTTTTAGAAAATTACAAGATACCACAAAATATGAAGTTTGTTAACCAGTTGGATAAAACCCCAAGTGGCAAAATTAAGAGGTGTTTGCATGAACAAAATTAACTTATTTGTAATTCCATTTGCTGGTGGATCTTCATCGAGTTTCCCCAAAGTTGGAAGCAGTGATATTGGTTGGAATGTTATCGTGCTAGACACTCCTGGAAAAGGTAAAAAGGATAATGAACAGTTAGTAACTGAATTTGAGAATTTGGTTATGAATATTTATCAACAAATTTGCACTTATATAGATACAGATAACTGTAAGGAATATGCTATACTTGGACACAGCTTAGGAAGTTATGTGGCATATGAAGTTGTAAAAACAATGGAGAGACTTGGAACATCTACCCCCACATGGTTGTTTTTAACAGGAACTGTAGCGCCTGACAAGTTGAATGTTGATGAGATAAAAAATTTATTTGAGCGTGGGGATGAGTCAATTATAAACCATATAGTGAATTTTGGATATGTAAATAATAAGATTGCACATAGTTCATATTTTATGAAAATATTTTATCCAATAGTAAAAGCTGATTATTCTATGTTAGTTAAATATTGTGAGGGAGCTAGAATGAAAAAAATGGATAAAGTGCAAATTTGCTGTCCCGTCATGATTTTAAATGGTAAGGATGATTTGATCAGTGAGAAAGATGTGTTGGCATGGCAAGATTTTTGTAAAAGAGAAATAGAGTATGTATGGTTTATGGGCAAACATTTCTTCATTATAGAACAATGGGAAAGTATTTTATCTTATATGTGGAATAGAGTAGAGAAACTATTAATTTAAGGTAGTGGAAGATTATGATTTATGAAAAAGCGTATAAAACGTTACAAGGATATGAATGTTTAAGTTCATGCATTGGAAATTACTTGATGTATGATGGTATCAACATTAATGCAAGTGATATATTCTTTTTGGGAAATGGATTTAATATTACATATAATATTAATGAAAAGATAATTAAAACGGATATGTATGAAGCGAATTTTAAATTTATGAATTTATTTGGAGTTAAGTATGAGCAGAAGGGTTTTAAAGATAGAATATCAGCCATAGAGTTTTTAAAAAAATCTGTATTATGCGAAAAAAAAGTAATTATAAAAGTTTCATCATCTTTTATAAAATACAATAGAGTGTTTTCCCAATCCAATAATTCACCACATTATATTAATGTAATTGGTATAAAACAGGATGAAGTTTATATTAGTGATGGGTTTGTGCCGACTAGAGTTGCGTCTGTCTATGAGGGGTGGATATCTTTAGATCAAATAGTAAGTGCTTGGGAGGCAATGGAATATAGATGCTTAATTTTAAATTTTGATAAAATAAATTTTGATAAAAAGATGATTCAAAATAATATTAAATTTAAAATTCAAAAAGGCATAAAGAGTTATTTAGATGGCAGTATATATTCAGATTTCTGTTATGGAGTTACTGCAGTCCGAAAATTATTAAGTGAATTAAATGAGTTAATTTTGAAAGATAATTTTTATGAATCTATCGTTTTCATGAACTATCAATTAAGAGTATACGGATTTTTGTCATCAAAGAATATGATTTTAGCCAAAATTCGTGACTTTGGATTATCACCCAACGTATGTGAAGGTTATGAAAATGTTATCAAAACATGGGAGAAAGTCTTATTGCTATTGATTAAAGTAGGTATTTCAAAGAAATTAGATACATTAGATGAATTAATAAGTACTGTTGATGATTGTATTGAAAATGAAAGAAGTGTATTAAATGATATAGTCGCATTATGGAGGTAATAAGTTATGGATGATAGTATCTTAATGAAATGTTTAAAAGTAAATAATGGACCTATGTATATATATGATAAAAAGAATATTATTGACAAGCTTTTAGTACTATCAGATGCATTATTTGACGATGCAAAAATTTATTATTCAATGAAGGCGAATCCTTTGTTAGGAATATGTAAGTTAATGATTAACAATGGTTGTGGTATTGAGGTAGCATCAAAAGGGGAATTGTTTGTTGCTTTAAAGGCTGGAGCAAGTCCTAAAAATATAATATTTACCAGTCCAGGAAAAACCTATGATGAAATTGATTATGCTATAGATTGTGATATAAAAGTTATTAATGTGGATTCATTTGAAGAAATAAAAATTATAAATAAACTTGGAGAAAATAAAAATAAGATAGTTAAGGTTGGGTTAAGGATAAATCCAAGTGTGTCGTTTTCTAATGCTAAAATAAAAATGACAGGAGTTTCTTCACAATTTGGTATAGAAGAAGGCTGCATTGATCAATATTTTATAGATGAAATATTGAAAATGAAGTATGTAGAAGTAGTTGGAATTCAAGTATATATGGGTACTAACATATTGGATTCTAATGATATTGTTAAGAACTCAAAATATATAATTGATTTATGTATTTCTCTTGAGGATAAGTTTAAATATAAGTTTAAATATTTGAATCTTGGTGGTGGTTTTGGTATTCCGTATTTTAAAAATGAACCAATGCTAGATATAAATGATTTAAAAATTCAAATGAATGTATTATATGAAAATTATAGAAGTTCACTGTCTGACAAGGACATAATTTTTGAAAGTGGTAGATTTTTAATGGCAGAGTCTGGTTGCTTTATTACAAAGGTTTTATATAAGAAGGAATCAAAA
Organism: Clostridium sp. TW13; assembly: GCF_024345225.1. Taxonomy (NCBI): domain Bacteria; kingdom Bacillati; phylum Bacillota; class Clostridia; order Eubacteriales; family Clostridiaceae; genus Inconstantimicrobium; species Inconstantimicrobium mannanitabidum. Next base: position 3,971,657 of record NZ_BROD01000001.1, on the reverse strand, counting down.
GGACAAAAGTATATTATTTGTGATGGAGGATCTAACTTTCATAGTGCTTCTGCATTTTTAGGGAGATTTATTCGTAACAACTATCCTATGCATGTTTTAAATAAGAATAATGATATAAAAGAAAAATTTAATGTGGTTGGACCATTATGTACGCCTACCGATGTAATAGGTCAAAATGTTGAACTTGATTGTCATATAAATGTTAATGATTATATTGTTATTGAAAAATCAGGGGCGTATGGTTTGACCTATAGTCCATGTTTATTCTTAGGGCATGAGATGCCCAATGAATATTTGTATGATGGAGAAGATTTTGTATTATTAAGGTCAAAAGGGAATCTGGAAGATGTTCTCATTAATCAAAGTATAAAGTAGGTGATAGTGATGGATAATGTTTTTGATTTGATTGAGATAATTACTAATAAAAGAAGTAATTGTAGAATTATATGGTTATTTAATATTGGAACTGAAAAATACTGGAGTGATGAAAGTTACTCTGTTAAGGATACTAATGAAGAGTTGTTATTAACACATGTTGAAGAAATGAATCTTTTGTTAACCCGAAAACAAGATATATTGATACTGAGAAAAAGACCAGATGAAAGATTTTTAAAGTATCTTGAAGAAATAGGATTTGAGGTGCCTCAAATAATATGTCCTAAAAGTAATGAAGATGATTGCAGGTCTATATCAGAAATTATCTTGGAAGATGAGAATTTTTTAAAACTTCTTTCAGGGCTCAATAAAAATGAAGATGATGTGTATTTTGTTCCATATGGAATATCCTTTTTGGAAGAAAAAATTTCACAAATCTGCAATTTGAGAATGATAGGAACAAGTTCAAGTATTGTAAAGCAAATAAATGATAAAGCATTTTCTAGAAATTTGGCAGAGCAACTTGGACTAAAAGTAACAGAAGGAAAAGTATGTAATTCATTCGAGCAAATTGAAGAAGAATATTATAAGTTAAAGTGCAAGTTTAATAGAGTAATTATTAAGCAGTGTTGTGGGGCTTCTGGCAAAGGTTTATACGTTGTAGATAATGATAGAAAACTAAAATCTACTATTATGATATTGAAACATTTTACTAAGAGTAAAGTTAACTCTAAATGGATTGTTGAAGGTTGGTATGAAAAGAAATGTGATATTAATTATCAGATATATGTTAGAGAAGACGGAGAAGTAAATGTTTTTTCTATAAAAGAACAATTGTTGGATGAAACTAAATATATTGGGTCTGTTGTACCACCTAGAATTAGTTGTGATATTATTGAAAAATATAAATCATATGGTGAGATTATTGGACAAGCTCTGCATAAAATTGGATTCAATGGTGTGTTAGGAGTAGATTCTTTTATTTCTGAAGATGATTTGATAATTCCAATTATTGAAATTAATGCAAGGTTTACTCTGTCTACTTATATATCATTTTTGCCTGAAAAGTTTCATGACAAATCAATTTATTCATTTTATGAAAGACTTACATTAAAGGATGGCATATCATTCAATGATTTGGAGAATTTAATAAGAAAAAATAATTTGGGGTTTGACTTGAGGAACAACACAGGTTTATTTTGTTATGTATCAGAGACTATGAAAGATAATGTTAGCAGGCATAATGGAAGGCTTTTTGTTGCAATTATAGGAGATTCTTATCAAGAAAATAAATTAATGAAAGAAAAATTAGATAGGGCATTAGAAAGTATCAGGAGGTGATATAAAATGGAGCAAAAAATTAGAAATGTAGTAGGAAGTGTACTAGGATTATCAGAAAAAGAAAGTGCTAACATTGATCAAAATGAATCATTGCTTGATTACGGATTAGATTCAATGAATAGTATAGAAATTATTGTTTCTATTGAAGAAGAATTCAGTATTTCAATTGAAGTAGAGGATTTAACGGTAGAGAGTGTTGGTTCTATTAACGGTTTGATAAAGTTAGTTAATAAGTATTTATAATTAGTAAAGAATAAAAGGTGTTTAAAGTATAATAAAAAGGAGAAATTGTTAATATAATAAACAATTGTAATTATGATGGAGATTAGAAAAAGTATAATTTTAGAGAGAATTATATCTCAAAAACGCGGAGAAAACTTTGATGTTGCTGTTATGTATAGTGGTGGAAAGGATAGTGCATTTCTTATACATTTATTAAAGAACGTATACAACTTAAGAGTTAAAGCTGTTGCTGTTGATAATGGATTTGAAAATGAAAATATGTGGAAAGCCATGAGCCATTTTACGGAAGCGAATAATATACCTTTAGAAATAATTAGACCTAATAAAGAGGTTTTTTGTGAATTATATAGAGTGTTAGTTGAACATCAACATGTATTTCACAAGGAAAAGACAAATCATTTATGTTTTATATGTAATAATTTATTGTGGGCTAGTGTTGTAGAATATGCAGATAGAAATAATATACCATTTGTTGCTTCAGGTTTATCATTAGCTCAATTGAGTAGCGGGAGGAAACATTCTTTAAATCCAGATAAATTTGCAAATTCAATTGCTGAAAAATCTACACAAATGATTTTTCTTAATGCATACAATAATTTAAAAGGTATAAATGATTCTAATATAAATGAACTATTGTTAGAATATTTCAATAAGGTTAATGTTTCAGGAAAAAAAGTTACTACTATATATCCATATATATATCATGAGATTTCTGTGGAAGATTTGAAAAGTAAGATATCACAATTAGGATGGACTCCTCCGAGTGAAGTTAGTATAGAAAAGTATGTCTCATCTGGATGTATGATAATGAGAAGTCTGGTTTATGAACTTGAGAAAATAGGAATTATTACATTGAATGAACGTGAACAAGCTAAGGTCATGATTAATAAAGGACAAATGAGCGAAGAACAGTTAAATTTTGCACTATATGATGCAAGTAAAGATGTTGTTAATTTACAAAATCCGATTTTTGATGAATTAAATATTAAGGAATATTTAATATCAAAATGTAAAGAAAGAAATAAAGTTTTTACTGAGTAATAATGCATAAAAGCATAACAAACAAGGGATTGATATTTTTACTTTGTATATTTTGAAAATGAATTTATTTAGGGAAAGGTTAGGAGAATATGAATGAATACAACTAAAAATATTAGGATTGCTGAATATCCACTTACGCATGTGGATTGTGTTGAAAAAGCTATTTGCGTTTTATTGTCGGCTTACGGTAAAGATTTGCCTAGTTTATACTTAATGTATCTAAATTTATTTCGTTCTTATAATAGTGAAATTAAGAATATTCCTAATACTGAACTTGGTGTTCTAGAGTATTTGTGTAAACAGAATGTTATCCCGCTAACATTTGTTGCAAAAAAGGTTGATTATGATGCTTCTTTAGAGGTAGATAAATTAATTGCTTATAGCAAGCCATGTTTGGTGCCTGGAGATTTGTATGAATTGTTTTATTCAAAGCATTACCATATTAATAGCTGGCCTCATTTATTTGTTATTGATGGAGCTAGAAAAGAAGAACGTTTATTTTTTATTATGGATTCTGTTCATAAAAATGAGAATGAACATATTTTTTCTAAATTTGTTATGCAATATAATACACTAACAGATTTGTATAAATGTTATTGTAACAACTATAAAAAAAATATAATGTATTCTGAAAATAACGTTATATATCATTTTGATGAAAACATTTCTGAAAAAATCCCAGAGGTAGACATCCTAAGTAATGTAAGATCATTAGTCAATTCTTTAGTGAGGATTAGTAATGGTTCGATAGAGAAGGCGATGCTTGAAAAAATAAAGAATAGTTGTTCTAAATATGGAACCATATGTACTGATTATAATAATGATATAAATGAATTGTTAGGAAATGTAAAGATAAAATTTGCAAGAATAATAAAACGAAAAGAAGTTTTGTTCAATGAAATAACTAACAACTTAAGTGATTATATAACTGAAGGAATGCTTAATAAATTTAACAGTGATTTGAAGTTATTTATAAGCAATTATAATGCTTTTTTTAGGGTTATGGTTGCAAGTTGTTTAAGAGGAAATATAGACGGGTTAGATGAAAGGTTAAATAAAAGTATAGCTGAAGAGCAAAATTTTATTTATGAGCTTAATACTGCTGTTGCAAGAATAAATAATATACCTAAAGAAAATGCATATGAGCCAATATGGAATTTTGAAAACAATAATGACAATAATATTTCTGAAGAAAATGGAGTTTTTATAATTAAAACTAAGAAGGAATGTAATTGTTGGATTAAAGATGAGTCTATAAAAATAATGTTAAATAAACAGATGAGTGATTTAAAATACTGGAGATTTGTTATACATATGTCTTTGGCTAATGGATATGTAGACAATAATTATCACTGCGGTATTTCTTTTAGAACTAATGAAAACAAATTATTTTATTGGGGAAGTTACAATTCAGAATGTATTAGGCTTTCTGATATAGGAATAAAACTTGATGTATTTGATGTGATTTCAGAAGAAAATATATCAGATATTTATTTTGGAGTTATCAAACAAGATAATTTATATAAACTGTATTACAAAACAAAAGGTGGACAAGATAAATATATTCCTGTTCAGATGCCAATTGGCCAAATAAGCGAAATTGGTATTGGGTGTAAAACATGGGAATCGAATTTTGATGAAGAATTTGTAATGATGGTTGATAATATTATATTCGAATCAAAATAGAAAAATATTAATTTAAGGAAGGGTTAATATGATATTTTTAGACAATGTAACAAAGCAATTTGTTACATCCAAAAAGTACCCAGGTTTTATTGGGGCAATTAAGGGATTGTTTACTAGAGAAAAGGTTATAAAGTTAGCAGTTAATAATATATCTATGAAGATAAATGATGGAGAAGTTGTTGGTTATATTGGAGGAAATGGTGCTGGAAAATCAACAACTATTAAAATGATGACGGGAATATTAACTCCTACAAGTGGAACTTGTATGGTGAATGGAATTAATCCTGCAGAAAATAGAATAGAAAATGCCAGAAATATTGGAGTTGTATTTGGTCAGAGAACACAACTATGGTGGGACTTACCCCTAAGTGAATCCTTTTCAATACTAAAGGAAATATATCATATAAGTAGTGTAGATTATGAGAGTAGAATGGAATATTTTAATGAAGTATTAGGAATAAATGAGTTCATTAATTCTTCTGTTAGAACTTTATCATTAGGTCAACGAATGAGAGCAGATTTAGCCGCAGCTTTATTGCATAATCCTAAAGTACTATATTTAGATGAACCGACTATAGGGCTTGATGTAGTAGTTAAAGAAAATATACGTAGAGCAATTAAGGAAATAAACAAAAAATATAACACAACTATAATATTAACAACACATGATATGGAGGACATAGAAGAGTTATGTAATAGAATTATTATTATTGATAAAGGCACAGTAATATATGATGGAATGCTTGCGGATTTAATGAAAACTTATGGCACTAAATGTATTATTGAAATAGAAGTTAAAGAGGTTGAGTTGTTGCAACTTAATTATAACGAGTTATTAAATATTTCTAAAGAGAACTTGTCTGTTAAAATTAATAAAAATAATATATGTTTTACTTTTAATAAAAATGCAATTAGTGTAATTGATATTATTAGCTATGTTATGAAGAGGGGAACAATTAAAGATTTTAAGGTAAAAGAAACTGAATTATCTGAGATTGTTAAAGAGATTTATAAAAAGGGAATGGTTGGAGAAGTGTTATGTTAACGATGTTTAGAGTATATTGGCCTTTTGCAGCCAATAAGATTAAAAGCAGTTTTGCTTACAGAGGAAGGTTTTATCTTTTAATTCTTGGAAGAATTTTTAGTATGTTTATTGTTTTTTTCTTATGGATGGCAATTTATAAAAATTCTAATGGAGGCATTATTGGCGGTTTTAGTGAAAATGAAATGATGCTATATGTTTTTATGTCGTATGTCATTTCTGGATATGCTACAATAGGAATTTCAGATGAGATAGGTAGTAATATTGTTGACGGCTCAATAGCTATAAATTTAACTAAACCTTTAGACTATAGATTAAGTTTAATTTTTAAGGCATTTGGTACTTTAGTTTATAAATTCGTTGTTCCATCATTATTTATTTGGATAGGAGTTGAAATATATAGAGTAATTTATTTGGGAATTGCAGTTACGAGTATTGTAAATATTGCACTATTTTTACTTAGTAGTTTGTTCAGTTTTTTTATATATGTATTATTTGATTATTTATTTGGAATGTTAGCATTTTATACTACGTACATTTTTGGACTGAACATTGCTAAAAGTGCTGTTTTAGGAATACTTACCGGCCAACTCATTCCATTATCTTTTTTTCCAGAAGTAGTACAAAAGGTTTTTTCAATACTGCCTTTTTCATCTATGACATATTTACCTGTTATGATATATATGGGAAAATGTTCAAAGTTTGATACTATGATGATTATTGTTAGACAAATAGTTTGGATTATTATTTTGTATTATTGTGGTACCGTATTATGGAAAAAAGCTACTAAGAGATTAGTAGTTTTAGGGGGATGATAAATAATGAAGATTGGTATAGTAGGATATTCAAAATTATATTTTATCTTTTGTAGACAATATATAAAATCATTATTACAATCAAAAGTTGATTTTTTGATGGGGTTGTTTGGCTTTTTATGTTCTCAAGCTTCAGGGATTATATTTCTATATTTGATATTTAAAAGGATACCAGCTCTTAGTGGATGGAGTTTTGAACAGTTGATTTTTATATATGGATTTTCTCAGATTCCAAGAGGATTGGATCATTTATTTACAGATAATTTATGGATGCTTGCATGGCAAATGGTTGTACGAGGAACCTTTGATCGATATATGCTAAGGCCTATGAATCTTTTTTTTCAGATAATATGTGAGAAAATTCAATTTGATGCTTTGGGAGAAGTGCTTATTGGTTTAATTCTAGTGTGCAGAGCTATAAAATTGAACATAATTAACATATCCACGAAATTTATTTTATGTTTCATTTTATCAGTAGTTGCAGGAGCTATTATTTATACATCAGTGAAGTTATTTTTTGCTTCATTAGCATTTTGGGTAAAAGAGAGTGCTCCTTTCTTACAAACTGCGTATGATACATCAGATTTTGCAAAATACCCAATCGAGGTATATCCTAAAATAATAAAATTTGTATTGGTTTATATAATGCCATTTGCTTTTGTAGCATATATTCCAGCAACTTATTTTTTGAATAAGAATGGGTTTTTCAAAACAGTTGGAATGGAATGTGTAATTTCAATTATTATATTTAATATTTCATATTTTGTTTTCAAAAAGGGTACTGAAAGATATGAGAGCGCTGGAAATTAACAACAAGCTAATAAATATGAAATTTGAAATGCTTTTACTAATGTAAAGGATATTGAATAATTGATTATTAATAGGTGATTTATAGATATTAATACTTATTTAGGGTTTAGTAGCGTTGAAAATAAATATAACAAGATATTTAATAGTAATCATAAAAAATTTCAATATAGTGAATGTAAAGTACATTATTAATTTTGGCATAGGAAATGAAAAGATATTTTACAATGTTAGCATTTTTGAAATATATAACAAATTATTTTTGATATATAATTATATGATGAGAGGTGTATTTAAGTGAATAGTAATGAAAGATTGTTGAATTTGATTAATAAACTAAAAAATAATAATCCTTACTTTAAAGAATATTTTAAAGATTTTGATATTAATCTTGAAAATATAGAAAGTATTTATGACAGTTTACCTATTATTAATAAAGCTGAAGTAGAACATAACTTGAGAGAATATATTGTTTCTGATTTTAAATCAGAATTAGGACAAGATGAATTATTAAAGTTATTTCATGATATGTCTGATATTTCTTGGAATCATGATAGGACAATAGTTGATGGAAATAAAAAGTGGATATTAGAAACAACAACTGGTACAACTGGAAAACCCTTTACGGTTTTAAAAAATCAAATTGAAAAGTTTACTGAGTCCAAATATCTAATGAAATGCAGAAGAAATGTTTCCGATGAAATATTATGGGATAATGGTTTTCTTCTTTTGGAACCTAGAGATGAATATTTAAAAAAGTGCTTTAGAGACGTAAATAAAAAAAGTCACTTTAATATTATGAAGCATTTAGGCGAGTCTGAAGCAAAGTGGTTGCTTGCAACAGCATTACAAATTAGAAAATTATTTGATAGTATTTTAGAAAATAATTATGGTGAGCAAATATCGAGAATCCCTATTAAATTAGTGGAAACAACTAGTCAAAAATTATTTCCAGATGAGATTGAAAGTATGAAAAAAGTCTTTAAATCAGCAACTTTTTTAAGTCAATATGGTTGTAGAGAGTTTTGGAATATTGCATATGAATGTAAATGTGGTAAAATGCACGTTAATAATGATTATTTGAGGGTAGACTTGATTGATGATCATGGCAAAATTATTAGAGATGAAGGAATTGTAGGAGAAGTAATAGTTACTAGTTATGCTCATCTTAGTATGCCATTTTTCAAATATTATTTAGGAGATAGAGGAAAGATGCATTATGGTGAATGTGAATGTGGAAATTGTGCTCCATGGATAGAACTGCAACCAGGTCGTGATAAGCAGAAACTTGTTAATACAGATTATTATGGTAGTGAAGTATATAGAAAAATTCTTAGATATATCAACTTTCATATGTCATACATTGACATACAAAAAATAAAAATAATTCAAACAGAAGACTATAAGCTTGTCGTATATGCTGTAGTTAATGAACAATATAAGAAGAAATTTGAAGATGAATTTATTAAAAATTCTATTTATAATATTCAAGGATTTAATAAGTTTAATGTAGAATTTGTTTATGAATACCCATTTATAGATGATGATAGAGCTCTTAAAAATGAAATATTTGAGAATAAATTATTGTAGGAGGTAGAAGAAGAGATGAGAGAAATTTTAAAAACAATTATTGACAAGTATAGTAAAAATCCAAACTATATTTTTTCAGATGAACTAAACTTAATTGATGATTTGAATTTAGATTCTTTGGCATTAATTAGTATTGTTACTGAAATAGAAGAAACATTTAATATCGTTTTTGATGCAGAAGATTTAGATTGGAGTATGTTCACTAATATAAATAATATTGAACAGTTGATTGTAAATAAGACCAATAAGTGATTTATCATTGAAATGAATATTGAATGTAAATCAACGTCTTTATAACTTGAAAATATTTTTGTACATTCTTTATATTTTGATTAGAAATATAAAGAATATTAATAGTTTTGACTTAAAATGTTATAGTGAGATTTAAAACATTTTAATGAAACAAGTTTTACGGTAATGAGGCTGTAACACTAAGTAATTAGTACCCAGCCTCTTTAAATTACAAAAAATAAATTTGAAACCCAATAAGTTTCAGATTTATAGTAAAATATTATTACGCCAACAAAAAGATTATATAATAAATTACAAGTTTTATCCTTCTGTTTGGAAAGGGCTGTTATGAAAAATTAAGTAATAATAAGATTTGTATGATTTGAAGAAGCTGTTTAATACAAATTTGACACACTTTTTTATAATTTATTAAAGAGTATGTCAAATAGTGTTACAGTTTCTTTTTTATTTTACGAAAAATCTAATAAATATTAGAGATAAATTTTCAATTAAGGAGATGCTATGACGATTTTTAACACTATTATTTTAGTTATAGTTGCAGTTATTCCTGTAACTATGCTTGGATATAATTTATCTAATTGGATATTGATTTTACTTGGAGTTATTTTTTTGTGTAAAAATAGACCAAAGTCTATTAATAAGAGTTTTATTATAATGACTTTAAGTTTAGTTATTTGCAGCATTGTTTCTATTATAATTAATGGAATGAAAATAGATCAAATAGGTTCAATGAGTTTTTATGTTATTATACCTATTTATTATCTTGTATTCAAAGCAATGAGTGAAAATATAAAAAATAAGGATATAAATATAACATTGATAATTTCAGCAGTAGTAGCCTTGGGTTATATATTTTATGTAGGAGTATACTATGGTGCAAGGGTATATGGAAACTTGGGTTATGCTAATAGTTATGCACTGTTAATGCTTATGTTTATAAATATCAATTGTAGGTATAATACAGAGAAATTTTCTGAAATTTTAAACATTATATACATAATAACTATATTATTTACTGGCTCGAGAACAACTTTAATCTTGTTATTGATCAATATAGTATACATAGAATTTAGAAGAAGAGAAATGGTGCTATCAGAAACCTTTATAGCTTCACTAATAGTTTTTACTCTAATAGAGAATATACCCATAGTAGGAATAACCATTTTGCCAGTTATATTTTATTTGTTTTTGGAATTCAAAGGTTTTAAAAACAAAAAAATTTCATGGGTAATTATGCTGCTTATTATTGCATCATTTACTATAGTTTCAAAAATAAATACATTTCAGAGAATAGAGAATATAAGTATTAGTAATGGATCATTTCAAGAAAGACTTCTTACATTTGAAGATGTTATAAGAAATCTTAATTTTGTAGGACATGGGATAAATACTTTTGAATATAAGCAATTTAAAATTCAAAGTGGATTTTATGATATAAAGTATATTCATAATTCAATCTTACATACATCATTTGAATTAGGCATTGTTGGTGGCATTGCGTTAATAGTAATAATAGTATATGGATCAATAATATTACTTAAGAAAAGAAAAATTGATGAGTTGGCTGTGCTATTAATAGTGTTTATTCATTCCTTGCTAGATTTTGATTTTGCTTATTCAAGTATAATAATTCTTTTACTATTTGTCGTGATATGCAGAAATAAAAATGTAGAGGTTAAGGAGGATACCAAGGTAAGATATAAAATTATATTATGCTGCATGATAATATTATCTTGTATAATAATCTTTAATGAAAGCATATTAAGAACCTCATATTTAGCTATAATGTATGAAAAGTTTAATATTAGCCAAATTGTAACAAATATAAATTTATTTAATGATTGGAGAATATATCAATCTAGAAGTGATTCTTTTATTAAAGATATTAATGGTAACGAGCTCGAGCGGAAGAAGTTATTAATTGCCAAAGATGCTTTAATTAATGGATTGAATGCTAATAAAGAAAATATAATGTTAAAGTGGAATTTGGCTTACGTATATGAGAAAATGAATGATTCTAGGGCTAAAGGTTTAAGATTAGAGCTTGTAGAGGATGAAAAATATAACTTTGAGAGCTATAAAGAAGCTTATAAATATAGTAATGAAGATAAGAGTGTTTATTTTAAGTTAAATGAAATTTTTAAAAATGCGTATATTGGCAGAAGCTTTAGAGCAAAGTATATTAAAAACCAGATAAAGGATTCTTTAGAGGAGACTTTAAAGATGTGAGTTGGATTAATTCAATTTAAATGCAAATGATAAATACGAATAAAATATTTTGGACAAAATTTCCACCAAGTATTGGCTTGGCTTGCCTATCTCCCTATGGTAAAATTAGCATAAATAATTTTATTATAAGGGGGATTTTTTATGTCAAAACTAAAAAAAATAGTAGGAATATTGTTAGTTTACTGCTTTACAATGACAGTGCTGCCTATGAGTTCATTAGTTAAAACAGTACAAGCTGCCACTAATGCTGTTCCCAAGTATTTAGATTATAGTGAAGCTTATGTTAGAGCAGGGATGCAGTACAAAGATAAAACATTACTAAATACTAATAAGGGAACTTTATATTTTAATAATGGGAAAACAAGTACTGTCAAAAACTTTGATTCATATAATCAAATATCTGATAAGCAATTTTTTAATAGTTCAACGAATAGTATATTCAATCTTGAAACAGGAAAAATTTCTTCATTGGATAATGATAATACATATATTAAAGAAAAGAATTTAATTATTGCAAAGTACAAGCAGTATAATGTAACGACTAAGAGAATAATACCTATTAGATCAACAGGAAACATAAAGTGGAGTGTATACATTGTTGGGTATTTTAATAAAGATAAACAATATGTTAATAAGATGGGTTTCGTTAGTTCTAATTTAAGTATATATGAGGTTGATAAAGAGCAGTATTATTCATTAGTATACAACTCCTGTGTTTATAAGGATAGTCTATATTATATAAGTTCTGGAAATAAGTTAATTGTCATAAATCCAGATAAATCTAGTTATAAATATGAATTTAGTAATAACCTTAAGAAATTATATGGACGAGGTTATTCAAATATATATATTAATAAGAATGGCATGTATTTAAAAGTTCTCCAGTCTTCGCAAAGTGGGTATAATATTGCTTTGCAGAAAATAAAAATAGTTAATAATCAAGTTAATCCTGTAGGAAACAAAATTATTAATGTATCTTCAAAGCTTCCTTTTAACTTAATATCAATGGATATAAATAATAATATGTGGATAATGAAAGATGGATTTGTTTATAAGATAGAAAATGATGTTTTGGTAAAGAAGTATCAAGTAAATAAGAACATGAATGGGCTTTATGTATATGATGATAAGCACTTAACAGTTTCAGGTTATGATGTTACAACAAAAAAAGGAATGTATAAGATAATTAATATTAAATAACAATATTAGGCTGTTTCAAACTTATTTGTAGCGTGAAACAGCCTAATTTTTGTTGATAAAACTTTACCGTCATGTTATTATTATGTTATTAAAATAGAAAACAATTTCAGGATTGTTACTGGTTAAGCAGGCGAGACCTAAATTAATATGAAACAACTTATATTTATAAGTGTTTGATATTAGCTTAGGTCTTTTTATTTTAGCAAATGCTAAATAAAAGTAAGCTGAAAAATAAATAATATAAACATATTATTTTTACTAATGTTAAATAATTCACTTAATATAGAAGGAGGAATTAATATGATAAACGGTACAGAAAAATTTCCAAAAGGATTTTTGTGGGGCGGTGCAGTTGCAGCTAACCAATGTGAGGGAGCATACAATGAAGAGGGCAAGGGTTTATCGACTCAAGATATAGCTCCAAGAGGAATTGTTGGACCAATAACAGAGGAACCAACAGAAGATAACATGAAATTGATAGGAATAGATTTCTACCATAGATATAAAGAAGACATAAAGTTATTTGCGGAGATGGGCTTTAAGGTATTTAGAACATCTATAGCTTGGTCAAGAATATTTCCAAATGGTGATGATGAGAAGCCAAATGAAAAAGGCTTACAATTCTATGATGACTTATTTGATGAATGTTTGAAGTACGGAATTGAGCCATTAGTTACAATTTCACACTATGAAACACCACTTGCTCTTTCTAAGAACTATGATGGTTGGGTAAATCGTAAGTTAATAGGATTCTTTGAAAACTATGTTACAACAATCTTTAATAGATATAAGAATAAGGTAAAATACTGGCTTACATTTAATGAAATTAACTCAGTATTACATGCACCATATATGAGTGGTGGTATTTTTACAGATAAGGAAAAGTTATCAAAACAAGATTTATATCAAGCAATTCATCATGAACTAGTTGCAAGTGCTAAAGCTGTTAAAATTGGTCATGAGATAAATCCGGACTTTAAGATTGGATGTATGATTCTTGGGGTTCCAAACTATCCATTAACATCTCAACCAAGTGATGTACTTGAAGCAATGAAGCAAGATAGAGATAATTTATTCTTCTCAGATATTCAAGTAAGAGGATATTATCCAAGGTATATGAACAGATACTTTAAAGCTAACAATATAGAAATTAAAATGGAACCAGGCGATGAAGAAATTCTTAAAAATACAGTAGACTTTATTTCCTTCAGTTACTATATGAGTTCTTGCGCAACAACTGATCCAGAAAAGAAGAAAGGTGCAGCAGGGAATATTATTGCAGGAGTTCCAAATCCGTATTTAGAAGCTTCAGAATGGGGTTGGCAAATAGACCCTCAAGGATTACGCTATATTCTTAATCTTTTATATGATCGTTACCAAAAACCTCTATTCATTGTTGAAAATGGACTTGGTGCTGTAGATGAACTTATAACAGACGAGAATGGAAACAAGACAGTAAATGATGATTATAGAATTAAGTATTTAAATGATCACTTAGTTCAAGTAGCAGAAGCTATAGAAGATGGTGTAGATTTAATGGGATACACTACTTGGGGATGTATTGACCTTGTAAGTGCTTCAACTGCTCAACTTAAGAAGCGTTATGGATTCATATATGTTGACCGTAATGATGATGGATCAGGTACTTTAGAGAGATATAAGAAGAAGAGTTTCAATTGGTATAAAGAAGTTATTGCAACTAATGGTGGTAGCTTAGAAGACTAAAATATAGAAGAGATTACTGAAGAATAAATTGTAACAAAAATTCTGCAGTAATCTCTTTTTATTATATGCATATGAGATATATTATAATCTGCTATAACTGTGGCTAACAATTAAATATAACTATACTGGTTACCAAAGTTCATCTTCACTTGGGCAGTAATTAATCTTTTTAGCAGCTCTTAATTCTACAAAACAGCCACATTTACCACACATTCCATTTATAAGATGATTGCACTGTTTGCATATAGAAAGTCTGTGTTTATAAGTTTCATCATCTGCTTTTATGTCTATAGGCATTACTTTAATATATTCCACTATATTTTCATAGTATTGCTTAATATTACTTTCTGAAAGCAGACATTTTCTACAAAACTTAGTCATTACTCAAGGGTTATAGAAACTACACTACATTTAGGTAGTTTAATTTTTAAACCATCTTTTAAGATTCTAAAGTCAGTAAAAGCCTGTGGTTCTATAGCATTTGGATCATCAAAGGTATTGTGAGCATCCATTTTAGCTGTTAGTACCTTTCCTGCCACTCTTGAAAAATCAAAACCTAGTATATTGCTTTCAACTTCAAAGTCTTCATCAATAGAACAATTTGAAACTGTAATGTGCATTTTACCTTGGAAGTCAATTGAAACAGATTGAGAAATACAAGGGATAGAGTTAGCATCATATTCTATAGTTTTGTTTTCAACAAAGCTGTCTATAAGTGTAGAATCTTGATGCTCTTTATACATATTAAACACGTGATAGGTTGGAGTCTTAATCATTTTCTTGCCTTCAGTTAATATTATAGCTTGAAGTACGTTAACTGCTTGAGCGATGTTAGCCATAATAACTCTATCAGAATGTTGGTTGAATATATTTAAGTTTATAGCAGCTACAATTGCATCTCTCATAGTGTTTTGCTGATATAAGAAACCTGGGTTTGTCCCGTCTTCAACATCATACCAAGTTCCCCATTCATCAACTATAAGTCCAATTTCATGATTCTTATCATGCTTTGACATTATTTCGCAGTGTTTAGTGATAAGTTCATCAATATATAAGGTTCTTCTAATAGTTTCATAATATTCATGGATTTCAAATTCTGTAGCTTTGCCCTTATGATTCCAATCTCCAGTAGGAACTGTGTAATAATGCAAAGAAATAGCTTTTGTATGGTAAGGTGTTATGTTAGATAGAAGTTTATCAGTCCAATTATAATCATCGCTATTTGGACCACAAGCAATTTTGAAAAGTTCATTGCCACTGAAGTTTCTGCAGTAAGTTTGATAACGTCTGTATTCATTTGCGTAATAGTCTGGTTGCATTGAGCCTCCACAACCCCAATTTTCATTGCCTATACCAAAGTACTTAAGTTTCCATGGTTTTTCTCTTCCGTTTTGTTTTCTTAAGTTTGCCATAGGAGAAACTCCATCAAAGGTCATATATTCAATCCATTCTGCCATTTCTTGAACTGTACCACTACCTAAATTTCCAGCAATGTAAGGCTCACAACCAATCTGCTCACAAAGTTCAAAAAACTCGTGAGTACCAAAACTATTATCTTCAACAAGTCCACCCCAATGAGTGTTAATCATTTTTTTTCTTAATTCCTTAGGACCAATACCATCTTTCCAATGATATTCATCAGCAAAGCAACCGCCTGGCCAACGTAAAACAGGAATTTTAATTTCTTTTAATGCTTCAACTACATCATTTCTCATTCCATTTGTATTAGGAATTTTTGAATTTTCACCAACATATAGTCCTTCGTATATGCAACGGCCTAAATGTTCTGAAAAATGTCCATATATTTCTTTATTAATTTTACTTTTCTTATTGTTTCCGTTTATTATCATTTTTAAAGTTGTCATAAAAATCACCTCTCAAACTTATGATAACTTGTTGACAGTAGAAATACACTGATTTATTATATTTTTAAAGCTGATATATAATACTTTTTTAGGAGAAAATATGAAGATAAATAAACTTGGATTAAATTATACACATGATAAATATTTTTGTTTAAAAAGACCAAATGGATCAGGAGATTATCTATTTTTATTTGTAAAAACTCCAGCAGTGTTCTACTTAAATGGTGTTGAAACTTTTGCAGACAAGGATTCTGTAATAATTTATAATTTTCAAAGTTCTCAGCATTATGGCGCATATGAATGTACATACATAAATGACTTTATTCATTTTAATATGGACAATGATTTGTACTTTTTTGATAGCTTAGGTATACCTTTTGATTCAATAATAAAGCTTACTAATCCTAAAGAAATATCAAAAATGCTAGAGAATATTTCTCTTGAGTATTTTTCAAATAATACAAAAAAGTCCAGTTCAATAGATTTATTAATAAAGCTATTATTTACTAAATTAAGTGAGCAAATAAAGGACGAAGGATTGGGAAAGCAATATAATAGACATTATTATGAGTTATTAGCATTGCGCTCAAAGATTTATAGTACACCCCAGCTTAAGTGGAGCGTGGCTGAATTATCAAAACAAGTAAATTTAAGTCCATCCTATTTTCAAGAAGTTTATAAACAAACCTTTCATGTAACCTGTATTGCTGATGTAATTACAAGTAAGATTGAATTTGCAAAATATAATCTTTCAAAAACTAATTATGCTATAAAGGAAATAGCAGAACTTTGTGGATATGAAAATGATGTTCATTTTATGAGACAGTTTAAAAAGTTTGTTGGTATGACAGCGAGTAATTATAGAATGAAATGTAAATAAAAAATAATATAAATTTAATATAAAACAAAGGTCTGTAACTGTATAATATAAGATGTTTATATAAGCTTTTAATTGTATAGAAATCTTAAAGGAGAATATTAATATGAACTTTATGGATATAGCCATTTTAGAAGCAAAAAAAGCAGGGCAAAAAGGAGAGATACCTGTTGGTGCAGTAATAGTAAAAGATAATGAGATAATAAGTACAGCCTTTAATGAAAGGGAAAACTTAAATTCTCCAATTGCACATGCAGAAATATTGGCAATAGAACGGGCAGCAAAGAAACTTAATAATTGGAGACTTAATGGTTGTGAAATGTATGTAACCCTTGAACCGTGTCCAATGTGTGCAGGAGCAATTCTTCAAAGCAGGATATCTAAATTGTACATAGGAACTTTTGATCCTACTACAGGGGCTTGCGGAAGTGTGGTAAATTTAATGGATAATGTGAATCTTAATAGTTTTGTGAGGGTAAAATGGGAATATAATGACGAATGTAGTAGTTTATTGAAAGATTTTTTTAGTCGTAAAAGGGTTAAAATGTAGCTTAATATCTATATTCCAAGTTGGTATAATGTGATAAAATTATAATTGAGGGGATAAAATATAGTATTTTATAGGAGGGTGAGATGGAACTACAAGTAGAAATGTTAATAGCTTATGATATAAAATTATTTGAAAAAAACTTTTATAATAATGAAGAAAGATTAACTACATTTTTATCCAAGTATTTTAAGGAAACATATGGACATAAAGTGGCTGGTTTGCAAGTTGAAGAAAATGTACTGTTTGCATGGTCATATTATTTTGTGAATTTAGCTGATGATGATATAAAGGCTGTAGATCATATAATGGGAAATATGTTTACACATTTTGATTATATGCTTAACAGTGATGAAGAATCACAAGCTTCAAATGGAGATAAATCAAGCAATCATTTATTATTAGATCATACATTTTGTGCTACATGGTTTAAAACTAGTGTTTGTGTAATGCTAATGATGCTATATGGAAAAGATAGATTTAGAAGAGCAGATGAATATTTGGAGGAAAATTACTATTCTAAAAACCAAAGATTTAGAAGTCTTATGCTTCAAGAACCACCTAAACAAGATGAGAATAATTAATGAGAGAAACCTTAGTTAAAAAGTTTATTTTAACTAAGGTTATTTTTTACCAAAGATTTAAAATAGTGAATTTGATAACTACGGGTTATTTTCATAAAGGAATAAAAACATTTAAATCAATAGAACCGATATATGGAACATATTAATAGGGTTAGAAGAATATAAATTATTGATATGGATTTGGTAGGGCATCTTCAAAAAATAAGTAAGTATATATACGTCTATTTGACTTTATACTACATCAGCAGAATCAAGAGATAGCTGTTTATATGTGCAATCTGCTTCTTTGTATAACTAAAAATATCTGTCGCATATTTACAGTTGTTGTTTATTTCTAGGTGCCTAAAGCAATAATTAGGGAGGATGTAATTATGAAAAAGGTGGACATAATTTCGGGATTTCTTGGAGCCGGCAAAACTACTTTAATAAAAAAACTCTTAAAAGAAAGGCTGAATGGAGAAAATATAGTAGTAATTGAGAATGAATACGGTGAGGTAGGAATAGACGGTAATATCCTAAAATCAGATAATATAACAATTAAAGAAATAACCTCAGGTTGTATATGCTGTACCATATCTAGTAGTTTTAAAGATGTATTGGATGAAGTATTTGATACCTACAATCCCGATAGAATAATAGTTGAACCTTCTGGAGTAGCTAAACTATCAGAGGTGGTCAAAGAAATAAGAAGTGAGCAAGTTAAGAGAAATATTATTATAAATATGCAGATAGCTGTAGTTGATTCAGTAAATTTTGAAAATTATTTTGATAACTTTGGAGAATTTTTTGTTGATCAGATAACTAATGCAAAAACTATAATATTAAGCAAAACTCAGCTTATGAGAAATACGGATTTAAATCAAGTATTTAAGGCAATAAGAAAGATGAATCCAACTTGCCCTATAATAACTACAAACTGGGATAACATACCAGCTAGTAAGATATTAGAAGTAGGTGAATTCAGAAATAAAGATGTATTAAGTCAAGTTGATTTGATAAGAAAACCTTTAAATGTATCTCATCTTATAAGAAAAGGAATGAAAAGTGATTCTATAGCCTCTGATGTATTTAAAACTTGGGGAGTAGAAACTCCAAAGGTATTTAAAAAATCAGAACTTAGAAATATTCTAGAAGAGTTAGGTAAAGGCAATTATGGCAATGTTATAAGAGTAAAAGGAGTAGTAAACACTGCTGCTTCATGGATACAATTTGATTATGTACCAGGACAAATTGAGATAAAAGACATAAATTATGACTATACAGGACGAATTTGCGTTATTGGCAGTGAACTTAAAAAAGAAGCAATAAAAACATTGTTTTTAGGAGAGTAGTTAAATGAGTTCAAGTTGTAATGTTGAGGTAGTTACAGGATTTTTAGGGTGGGGAAAAACCACATTTGTTCAGGCATATTTAGATTTAACAGCTAAACCTGAAGATAATACACTAGTAATTCAATTAGAAAATGGCAGAACTAAAATTGATGAAGGAAAATTAAAGGGACGGAATATATCTATAAGGAGATTTAAATCAATAGAAGATATAGATGAAAAAAGGTTTAATAGAATGATTGCTTTTTACCAACCTAAAAGAATTATTTTTGAATTGAATTGTATGACTAATGTAGACCAGTTAAGAAATATGCTTAATGATTATAATACTACTAGAAAATTTAAGATTACATCCACTATATCTTTAGTGGATGCAATCACTATAAAGATATTTTTAAGAAATATGAGCAATATCATTCAACCTAACATTCAAGAGGCTGATTTGCTCATAATTAATAATTATAACAAGATATCAAGAGAAACTCTTAAAGACATTAGGGAAAGTTTAGAACAATTAAATCAACACGCTCATGTTATGGAATGTATGTGGGATAGTTTGTATGAAAATCTTAAGCAAAGTAGATTAATTAAATGTGTTAGGAGATAGTGATATGGAAGAATTCTCAGTAGTATTTACTAGCATGGTACTAGAAGCACTTCCGTTTATATTAATTGGAGTTCTTGTATCTGCATTTATTCAAATGTATTTATCTGAAGAGCATATAAGGAGAGTTCTTCCACAAAACAAGGTGATAGGAGGAATAATAGCTGCATTTATAGGAGTATTCTTTCCTATATGTGAGTGTACATCTGTACCAATCACTAAAGGGCTCATAAGGAAGGGTATACCTATTAATATGGCAATAACTTATATGTTAGCTGCACCAATTGTAAGTCCAATAGTTATTATGTCAACTTATTATGCTTTTAATGGAAATATAAAGGTGGTAGCATTTAGAACCTTTTTGGGAGCTTTAGCAGCATTTATAATTGGATATTTGATTTCAATAATGAATTCTGAAAATGTTAATTCTATTCTCAGAGAAGGTATTGATAAAAATAGAGAACTCTGCGACTGTGGGTGTGGATATCTTAAAAATAGTAGAGGTTTAAAACCACTTTTATATCATGCTTCAAAGGAATTTTATAATGTAACCATATATTTTATTTTTGGTGCTTCAATTGCTACTGTAAGCAATTTAATAATATCAAAAAACGAATTTTTAGGGATGCATTTTTCAACTCCAGTGGCAATTATAATAATGATGTTGTTTGCATTTTTCGTATCTCTTTGTTCTGAAGCAGATGCCTTTGTTGCTTCAACATTCTTGTCTACTATGCCATTAGGAGCAGTTATGTCATTTTTAATACTTGGACCTATGATTGATGTGAAAAATACTTTTATGCTGCTATCTTATTTTAAAAAGGGTTTTGTTTTTAAGCTAGTATTTTTAATATTTGCAGTTTCATTTATTATCTGTGCATTAGTAATTTAAGGGTAAGAGTGATTGTATTATGAGGAGATTTAATTTAAATGAATTTTTGTGGTTTGTAATCTTAAGCCTTTTTATGATGATTATCGCATATGGTATAGCTTCAGGAAATATATATAATATTCTAACTCAAAGACTAGTTAAGTTTTTGTGGATAGCAGTAGTGATAATTGGATTATTAATATTAGTCCAAGTACCTAAAATATTTACAATACCAGATAGAACAGGCGTAAAGAAAAGTAATGCTATATTTATATTAGCACTAAGTATTATGTTTATAGGAGTTATGCAAGCACCTATAGTCACTTTATCAAAACAAGTTCAAGTTGTAGTACAGGATGAAAATCATCAGCATGATGAGGAGGAACGTATTCCAGATGGAGTTATAAATGTCACAGATAAAAATTTTTATGGTTATTTAGAAGAAATTCAAAAAGATTTAGGTAAGTTTGAAAATCGAGATATATCCTTAAAGGGGAGAGTAATAAAGCAGAACGGAAGGTATATAATCACAAAAAATGTCATGAATTGCTGTGCGGCAGATGCTAAAACATATGGAATTTTTATTGATATAAGACCTACTATGAGTCTTGAAGAAGGAAGAGAGTATGTAGTTGCAGGTAAATTACAAAAGATTGAAGTAAAGCATAATAATAAGTATATAGAATTACCAGAAATAAAAGACGTTAAGTTAGTAACAAAGCTTTAGTATACTAAATAAAGAGCAAACAGAATTTTTAGTGTAGAAGATATTTTGAAATATTTTCTACATTTTTTGTTTCTAAATTATTAAAAATTAGAATTTTAAAAGTTATGGTATAATGAATTGAGAAACATTATTAATTATTAATTGTAATTAATAATGGTAAACTATAAATGACTAATTAATCACTTAGATGAAGATATAATGAGGAGGATGAAATTTATGAATCCAGTAGCGTTTAAATTATTTGGATTACCTATAATGTGGTATGGTGTTCTTATTGGATCGGGAGTACTATTAGCATTAGCATTAGCTTGGTACAATTGCAAGAAGAAAAATGTTGATTTTGATACAATAACAACTCTTTTTCTAATAGCATTTCCTTGTGCAATAGTCGGTGCAAGATTATATTATGTAATATTTGAATTTTCAAGATATAAGAGTTTTTTTGATGTTATAAATATAAGACAGGGTGGATTAGCTATTCATGGTGGTATAATAGGAGCTCTTTTATCAGCTTTAATCTATACGAGAATAAAAAAGATAGAGTTTTTGAAGTATGCAGATATTGCAGCACCATCTATAATATTGGCACAAGCTATTGGTCGTTGGGGGAACTTTATGAATAGTGAAGCTCATGGAGGACCTGTTTCAGCAGAATTTATAAGCAAGTTTCCAGGTTTTATACAAAAGGGGATGTATATAGATGGAACTTATTATCAGCCAACCTTTTTATATGAATCTGCGTGGAACATAGTAGTACTAATAATTTTATTGATAATCTTATATAGGAAGAAGGATAGTCATAAAGGAATAGTGATTGCAAGTTATATAGGATTATACTCTGTGGGAAGATGTGTAATTGAAGGTTTAAGAACAGATAGTTTAATGTTTTATGGATTTAGGGTTGCACAATTAGTAAGCATAACAGCTGCGTTATGTGCAGTAGTGGCTATAACTTACATAGTTAGAAATGAAAAAGCTAAAAAGAACTTAAATAACTCTATAAAATAAGTTAAGTTTATTATAGTGAGCATAAAGGCTAATTGCCTTTTGCTCATTTTTTGTTTTGGTAAGGATAAAATATATCAGTAAGGAGCTTAATATTTGAATACATTTATAAGAGATTAATAATCAAGTGAAGTCTTTTCACTTAATTATTGTTTTATTTATTAAATTAGGAATATACAATATAAAAAACGTAAAAAATGTATATTGAAAAGTATTCCAAAAAGAAGTACTATTTACCTATAAATACATAAATCTTGCTTTTATAGTTTATCAATTTTAAGTTGATAAGAATTAAATTAGAGTTTCACAGTAATTGTAACAAATGGGGGAAAGGTGTTTATGAAAGTAAATATAAGATATTTGACAATTTTTTTACTTCTATTTTTAATAGAAGCTATTATAGCTTTTTTTGTACATGATGCAATTATTAGACCATATATTGGAGATATCTTAGTAGTTATACTAATGTATACTTTTATAAGAGCCATTATAAATAAAAAAATAAAGTTTTTGCCTATATATTTATTTATTTTTGCTACCATAGTAGAGATCTCTCAATATTTTCACCTTGTGAATATTTTGCACTTGCAAAACAATAAAATTGCATTAATTATTCTAGGAAATTCTTTTGATATAAAAGATATTCTATGCTATTTAGTTGGGAGCATAATTTTAATCATTTGTGAAAGAAGTAAACTAATTAATGATAACAGATAAAGTATAATTATATATAAAATTGTCAGGGAAATAGGGGATATTTTATTAATGAGTTAATGGAGTGAGCAAAGTGGAAGTAACATACACAAATACATTTGAAGATTTAGTCGATATTTATACAATGAGATATATGAATAATAGTGAGAATAAGAAAATTATTTACAAAGGAAAAGTTGCAATTCTGTTATCAATTATACTTATAACCTTAGGATTATCTTTAATTTTTTATCAATTTCAAAGATTTTTTGTATATCCAATACTGTATGTAGGATTAGTAACTGTATTTATTGTAAGGATAACATATCCTGACGTTTGTGAATCAAGGTTAAGGGAGAAGATTATTGAGCAGTTAAAAGAAGTGAATTATAAGTTGCTCCTTACCCCTATTAAGTTAAATTTAGCTGACGGAAGCATAAAAGAGGAGAAATGTGGAAACATAAGAATAATACCGTGGAAGTATGTACGAAAAGTTGATATTCATGATAAGAAAATATATTTAAAGCTTGGGAGTATAGATACATTAATTATTCCAGAGGCAGCGTTTAATAATGTAGATGAAAGAGATTTTTTCACAGAGTATGTTTTTAGTCATACATCATTAGAAAAAAAAGAAATAAATAGGAAAACACTTAAAGCAATAAACAGTTAGTTTAGAGTAAACTAGCTGTTTTAAATTATTATAATTATTAAATAGCTTGGTGTATAAGGAAGCTACATGCAAATTATTGTGTGGTAATATATTATCAACATGGAAATATTATTTAAAGGTAACTATCTTGACGATAGAAGTTTAAATTGTTATAATGAGAACACCGTGAATAATACATGATATGTATAAGAAGGCGGTACTTGTGGAGAGATGTCCGAGTTGGTTTAAGGAGCACGCCTGGAAAGCGTGTATAGGGGAAACTCTATCAGGGGTTCGAATCCCCTTCTTTCCGCCATAGTCATGCTAGATGGGGAGCTAGCGGTGTCCTGTAACCTGCAATCCGCTACAGCAGGGTTGAATTCCTCATTGAGGCTTTAGTCTGTATGGCCTGCCCCTTGCAAGTGATGTTGAAGGTCGGGTCCCACGCAATGTAAACCTGTGAACCTCGTCAGGTCCGGAGGGAAGCAGCGATAAGCAGTTATTTACATGTGCCGTGGAATAACCTGGCCCGAGTTAACTACAAGGGTAACGCATATAGATTATTGTCAAGGTGAGGTGCATGACTTTCAAAAAAAAGGTCTGTATAAAATATCTGAGGGTATTTTATACAGACCTTTTTGTTTAGTTTTAAATGAAACAATTTTTAATTAAAAGCAGTTTAAATGTGAGAATATAAAAAATTAGAGTATATAAAGTCTAGTTTCTTTTATAATCTACAAATCTATATGTAGTCCCATTTTCTACAATAGGATCACTTTTCTCAATAATCTTCCAGTGTGAAGCTTCTAATTGAGGAAAATAAGTATCTCCCTTAAAGGAATCTTGCAATTCAGTTAAGTACATTTTTGAAGCATATGGTAAGAAAGCAGCATATATTTGACCACCACCAATAACAAAAACTTCTTCATCAGAATCCTTAAAGTTCTTAATAATAGTATCTATAGAATTTGAAATTTCTACAGCTTGATTATCTATAGAAAAGTTTTCATCTCTAGTAATTATAATATGTTTTCTTTTTGGTAAAACACCAGGAAGGGATTCAAAGGTCTTTCTGCCCATAATTATAGTGTGATTTTCTGTTAGTTTCTTAAATCTTTTAAGATCACTTGATAAATGCCAGATTAGTGAATTATCTTTTCCTATAACATTGTTGTTAGCTACTGCGCATATAATTGATATCATTATACGGACACCTCCATTTTTATTGCTTCATGATGTTTGTAATCTACAAGCTTAACATCATCAGCAGTGAAATCATAGAAATTCTTTATATCAGGGTTTATCCAAAACTGTGGAGCTTCATAGGCTTCATTTATTCTTGTCAATTGTATTTTCATACCTTCAACTTGGTTTTCATATATGTGAGCGTTGTTGATAACGTGAGTAAATAGACCTGCTTTAAGTCCAGTGACTTGGGCAAGCATATGAGTTAATACAGCGAATTGAGTACTGTTAAATGGCACACCTAAAGGTATGTCTCCACTTCTTTGTACCAGCATACAATTAAGATGACCGTCAGTAACATCCCACATAGTCAAAAAGCAACAAGGAGCTAAGTTCATCTCAGGTAAGTCCTGCCAATTCCATATGTTAAGCATCATTCTTCTATCTTGAGGATTGTTTTTTAAAGCCTCTATTAGATTATCAATTTGATGAAACTTCTTTATTTGATATCCATAAGCTTTTCCAATGGTTCCATCTTGACCTTCCCATTCATTCCATATCTTTACGTTAACTTTTCTTAGATCTTCAACAACATTAGATTGTTTTTGATATATCCATAGCATTTCCTTTACTGCTGTTTTAAATGCCACAAATTTTGTGGTGAGGATAGGAAATTCCTTTTGAAGATTGAACTGCATAATTTGATGAGGCAGCTTGTAAGTAGAAACCCCTGTTCTATTAGTGTCGAAGTATCCATTATCTAAAATATCTTTTGTTATAGCAAGATACTTTTCATCATAAAGACTCATTATAAATCCTCCTTAAATATAATAAATTGAATGCTATATTTATTTTATATCATTTTTATAAGAATAGCTAATATTAAAAAGTAAAATCCTATTAGATAGTATTCTATTATAGTATATTTTTGTGTTATTTAACAAAAATCCTACTTTTCTTAGTGAGAATTATTTAATGAATATCGGCTATTAATAAGAGTGCTATTAGTGTATAATTATCTATAGAAAATTCATAGAAGAGAAGGTGGGGAAAATATGGGTTATACAGCTTTATATAGAGAATGGAGACCACAAAGGTTTGATGAGATAGTAGGACAAAAACATATAACGACTACGTTAAAAAATCAAATTTTAAATGATAGGATAGCCCATGCATACCTGTTTTGCGGAACTAGAGGAACTGGAAAGACAACTACAGCTAAGGTAATGGTGAAGGCTTTAAATTGCCTTAACTTGCATGATGGGGAACCTTGCAATGAATGTGAAATGTGTAAAAAAATCAATGAGGGTTTATCTATAGATGTAACTGAACTAGATGCAGCTTCAAACAACGGTGTTGATAAAATAAGAGATATTATTGAGGATGTTCAATATCCTCCTCAAGAGGCTAGATTCAAGATTTATATAATGGATGAGGTACACATGCTTTCTCAAGGAGCTGTTAATGCCTTTCTTAAGACATTAGAGGAACCACCTAAGAATGTGGTATTTATATTAGCAACTACAGATCCACAGAAGTTACCAATAACTATACTTTCAAGATGTCAGAGGTTTGATTTTAAGAGGATTAGTAATGAAGATATAACTGATAGATTAAGGGCCATAGTTGATGCCAAAGGAGTTAGAGCAGATAATGGTAGCTTAAAGCTTATTGCGAGAGTTTCTGATGGAGCTATGAGAGATTCTGTAAGTATATTAGATCAAGCTATATCTATGGGTGATGGTAAGGTTGAGTATAATGATGTAATATCTATGCTTGGTCTTGTAACTAATGAGCATTTATTTAGAATAGCAGATGCAATAATAGAGCGAAGTGTAGAGAAGTCTATGTCAATAATTGAAGATATAGTGCTTTCAGGTAAGGATGTTTACGGATTTATAAAGGAATTAATAAGTCATTACAGAAATCTTTTGATGGTGAAGGTCACAAGTAATCCAGAAGATGTCATTGATATGTCACAGGATAATATAGAATCATTAAGAGAGCAAGCTAATAGATTAAGAAGTGAAGAAATCATGAGAGGCATTAGAGTTCTTCAAGAAGCAGAAGAAGATGCAAGAATAAGTAAGCAAAGCAGAATATATTTAGAGCTAGCTATAATTAAAATGTGCAAGATTGAATATGATACATCAAAGGAGGTCCTTTTATCTAGAATTAATAAGCTAGAGAATATAATAAAGAGTGGAAACATTACTGTGGAAAGAGTTGAACAATCTTCAGGTAATGTGCATAGTGAAAATAAATTACCTAAGACTGAGGTGAAAAAGCAGCAGTCAGTAGATTTAAAAGTACCTGATGAAGAAAGAAATGAGCATTCTACTATAACAATAAATGATGTTCAAAGGGCTTGGGCTGACATATTAGAAGCATTTAAAGCAAGAAGAAAGATGGTCATATATGCTTCATTAGTGACAGGTAAAGTTGCTAGTTGTAGTGAAGGCGTTATAGAAATAAGGTATGAAAATCAATTTTCATTTAATAAGATGAGGTTAGAGAAAGGTGAAAATGCACAGACAGTGAATGAAGTATTTTCAGAGATATTGAAAGAAAGAGTTAGAGTAAGATACGCTGTAGACAAAGGCGTTGATGAAGGTGAAAGGAATTCTGAGGATATTTTAAGAGAGAGGCTCGGAGATGGGATACTAGAAGTATTTGATGAATAAATTACAGACTTAAGTTATATATTAAGTATAGTTTATGTGAAGAATATCATTGTGTATCAGTATTAGTTTAAAATTTCTTCATATGAGAATTTAAACCACAGTAGAAAAACAGGAAAAAATACTATATAATTAATATAGATTTTATTATTTTAAGGAGGAACGTTAAATGGCAAGAGGTGGATTTCCTGGCGGCGGAAACATGAATAATCTAATGAAGCAAGCACAAAAGCTACAAAAACAAATGGAAGATACTCAAAAAGAGCTTGAAAGTGCTGAGTTTGAGGCTTCAGTAGGTGGTGGAGCAGTTTCAGTTAAAGCCAACGGTAAGAAAGAAATTTTAAGTATAAATATAAAAGAAGAAGTAGTAGATCCAGATGATGTTGAAATGTTAGAAGATTTAATTTTATCAGCTGTTAATGAAGTTTTAAGAAAAGCTGAAGAAGAAACTTCAAGCAAGATGGGTAAATTAACAGGTGGAATGAATATACCAGGATTATTCTAAGAAATTTTTCATAGAATAGGGTATAGTAAGAGTTGAATATAAGTATATAATATTTTGGAAACATAAAACTCCGCTATAAGCGGAGTTTTTTATCAAGTATCATAAAGGAAGGATGTGAATAAGAATATGGATTTTTATCCTGTTGCTATAGAGAAATTAATAGAGGAATTTGCAAAGTTACCTAGTATAGGTTATAAAACAGCACAAAGATTAACCTTACATATTCTTAATCTACCTAAAGAAGAGGTAGAAGAATTTTCGAAAGCCTTGGTGCAGGCTAGAGGAACTATTAAGTATTGTTCAATTTGCGGTAATTACACAGATAAGGACCCATGTGCAATCTGTGGAAATCCAAATAGAGATAAGGAAAGTATTTGTGTAGTAGAACAACCTAAAGATATAATGACTATGGAAAAGGTTAAAGAATTTAATGGCGTTTATCATGTGTTACATGGCAATATATCTCCAATGCAGGGCAGGGGTCCTCAAGATATAAGAATTAGAGAACTCGTGGCAAGAATGAGCGGAGATATTAAAGAAGTAATAGTAGCAACAAATCCTAATATTGAAGGGGAAGCTACAGCTATGTATATAGCAAAGATTTTAAAGCCATTAGACGTAAAGGTAACAAGAATTGCAGCTGGAATTCCTGTAGGGGGAGACCTTGAATATGCAGATGAAGTTACTTTATCAAAAGCTCTTGAGGGTAGAAAAGAAATATAAAAGTTGATGTTTTGGTTATAAAAGTTATATTTCAGTAATAATATATTATCAAGAATAGTTTTCCTAAAATATGTAAATAATCTTAAAAGCATATTAGTGGAGGGGTTATATGGATAATGTATTCACAGCAAATTTAAAAAAGGCAGAGATATCAAAATACGATGAAACTCTTTTAGAATCCATAAGACAAGCTAAATTAGACATGGATACTGCTATAGGGATTTTTAATACTTGTATTGATCCAAAACTTATAGATATTGCAATATATGAAGAGAATGTAGCTAGAACAAAATTAGATTATTTAATTTTGGAAGCAAAAAAACGTGGCTTGAAGTTTAATTTTGAAATTGAATGTTGCAACATTGAGAATGTTGAGTAGTGTAAAGTTAGAGGTGATAGGTGGATGGAACCATTATTATACGCTCTGTTAGGAATATTGTTATTGGTTGTTATAACTAAAATATTTGCTTGGCCGGTAAAAATTTTAATAAAGCTTGTTGTAAATGGAGTTCTTGGAGTTGTATTACTGTTAATTGTAAATTATATCGGTGCTTACTGGAGCTTTTCCATAGGTATAAATGTAGTCACAGCGTTAATAGCAGGATTTGCAGGAATACCAGGAGTAATATTTTTAATACTGTTTAAACTTTTTTTGTGATCTGAAAAGATCACTTTTTTTATTCTTTAGGAAATTATATTCAAAAAATATCTGTTACATAGTTGGAGTGGTTATCTATTTTCAGACAGCTTGTTTGACAGAATGAATTTATAGTTGTAACATAATAATATGATAAATTGTTAGAATTCTAATGATTTGAAATCTAATTATTTGTAATCTAATTATTTAAGAGGGGTATGAGATTTATGATTAAGACATTACATAATTTATTATTGAGTACACACTCAATATTTAATAAAAGAGTATTTGCAAACTTAAGTGATACAGGTCTTACATTAGGTCAACCTAAGGTACTTGATTACTTGAAATATCATGATGGATGTGTGCAAAAAGATATAGCAATAGCATGTGAAATTGAATCATCAACAGTGACAAGTCTGCTTTTGAGAATGGAGGAGTCTGGGTTAATTGAAAGAAGAATGCTAAATGGCAATAGGCGGTCATTGTATGTATTTCTTACTGAAAAAGGACGAAAATCATTGGAAAAAGTAAGTGAAGTATTTGAAGGCCTTGAAAGAGTTGCTTTTGAAGGATTTTCAAAAGAAGAAGAAGAGGATTTTATAGAGAAATTTTGGAAAATACACAGTAATTTAATGAAAGAAAAGTAATTAACATTAAGAGAGGGGTTTTATCAGTTATGACAAAAAAGGAATTATTCAAAAGATATGCTTTTTTTACTATGGGATTATTTGTAAATGCGCTTGGCGTAAGCTTAATCACAAAGGCACAGTTAGGAACATCACCTATTTCCAGTGTGCCGTATACTCTTAGTAAGGGTTTTCCACTTACAATGGGTACTTTTACATTTTTTCTAAATATGATTTTAATTATAGGACAAATATTATTGCAAAAGAAAGACTTTGAAAAAATACAACTTGTTCAAATACCTGTTTCAGTTCTATTTGCTTATTTCATAGACTTCACAATGGGTATGCTCTCATTTTTAAATCCAAATACATATATACTTAAAGTAGTATTTTT
This sequence comes from Clostridium sp. TW13, assembly GCF_024345225.1. Lineage (NCBI taxonomy): Bacteria > Bacillati > Bacillota > Clostridia > Eubacteriales > Clostridiaceae > Inconstantimicrobium > Inconstantimicrobium mannanitabidum. The sequence goes on along the minus strand of NZ_BROD01000001.1, from coordinate 3,940,804 downwards.
ACTAATAGGTTGTTCAATTCTTGCATTAGGTATAAGTATGGAAGTGATTGCAAATGTAGTTATGCTTTCAGGGGAAGCATTTGTAAAAGCACTTTCATCAAAGTTAGATAAAGAATTTGGCACCACTAAGGTTTCATTTGATATAACATTGGTTCTTACAGCTTGTATTGTTTCCTTAATTTTATTCCGTAGAATTGCAGGTGTTCGCGAAGGAACAATTATTGCGGCTTTAATTGTTGGTCTAATTGCAAGGTTTTTCAATAGCAAACTTGGATTTATTAATAATATGCTTCTTGTGAATGAGCAATTTTTAAATCAAGAAGATATGGAAGATGAACAAGCTTCATAAAAGGGCATTATAATACATCTTTATTAATAATTAATTATATAGTAAATATAGAATAATATATAAATAGAATGACTTAGCATGAAGCTAAGTTATTTTTTTATAGAAAAAAGTAAAAAAATTTTTAAACTAGAAGGAAAAAAATTGATTATATAGAATTAATATGATAATTGCGTTTTTAGCTAAGTTTGAAGAAGGAATAAGTATAAGTCTAAAAACATAAGTAAAATATTAGAAAAAATTAAGAAAATCTTAATTTTTCAAGGATATAATAACAGTAGTTAGAAAGGGGGATATAAATGAAAAAGGTACTTGAAGTAAATAATGTAAAGAAGAAGCTTGGAAAAAGAGAAATTATAAAGGGTATTACTTTTGATGTTAATGAGGGGGAAATATTTGGGTTTTTAGGACCTAATGGTGCAGGTAAGACTACTACAATAAGAATGCTTGTAGACTTAATTCATCCAGATTCAGGAGAAATAAAGATTTTTGGTTATAATTTAAAAAAAGAGAGAACAAAGGCTCTTGAAAATATAGGAGCTGTAGTTGAGAATCCTGAATTATATAAGTATTTATCAGGAAGAGAAAATCTTATGCAGATTGCCAGGGTAAGAAAGCTTCCAAAGGAAGAGGTTGAAAGAGTAATTGAAATTGTAGGACTTAAGGATAGAATAAATGATAAAGTTAAAAAGTATTCTTTAGGTATGAAACAAAGATTAGGTCTTGCAGCAGCCCTATTAGGAGAACCTAAGTTAATAATTTTGGATGAGCCTACAAATGGACTTGATCCTTCAGGAATAATAGATTTTAGAGAAATAGTTAAAACAGCAGCTAAGGAAAAAAATATGGCTGTATTTGTATCTTCTCATATATTAAGTGAAGTGCAGCAACTTTGTGATAGGGTTGCATTTATAAACAATGGAGTAATTCAATCAGTAGAGGATATGAATGCAGAGTTTACCACAGAAACTGAAGTTTTGGTATTAAAGACCACAGATGATGATGCAGCTGTAGAGATTGTTAAAGGTATAAGCATGGTTAAAGACTGCACAGTAAGAGAATCTATGATTAATGTTCAACTAGAAACAGGAAAGACTCCTGATTTTATAGAAGAACTTGTAAAGAATAATATTAGAATAAATGAAATTTATAGAAAACATGAACAGCTAGAACAAAGGTATATGGAACTTGTTGAAGGGGGTGCAAGATAGTGCTTTTTACATTGATAAAGAATGAATTAATAAAGATATTTAGAAGAGGGAAGACATGGATTGTATTCATATTGTTTGTGGCACTTGTAGGTGTAACTATGTATGGAAGTTTTTATGAAGAAAAGCAAGCAAAGAAAAATATAACTTATAATATAGAAAGCTTAAAGCAGCAAAATCAAGATAATGAGGGGAAAATTAAGAATTTAGAAAGTTCAACTGATGCAAAGAGCCAAGAAAGTCTGGTAATGCTAAAGAAAGAACAAGAGAATATTAAGGATACACTACAAAGTCTAGAAAGTGAATTAAGTGAAAAGGTAGATGTAGAGGAAATCAAAGCTTCTAGAGAAAAAGAAATTGCAACATTGGAAGAAAACTTAAAAGGTAATACGGACGATAGATCAAAAAGTTTTGCAGAGCAGCACTTGGAAGAATTAAAATACTTACAAGCTAATAATATTTATGAAGCAGCAACTTATAAAACAAACCCATATAAATTCATGACGATGCTATTTGCAATTTTAGCAACAATGCTATTAATAGCAGGGATTGCAGTATTTATGAGTGATATAGTTTCAGGAGAATGTACACCACCAACGTTGAAGTTTCTTCTTATTCAACCTATTTCAAGAGGAAAGGTGTTGTTTTCAAAATTTATAGCAGTAACAACTACTGTATTAACTATGATAATGGGTATGGAGTTAATAGGGTTCCTACTTATGGGGATAACTAGAGGCTTCAATTTAGCAAAATATCCAGTATTAATGGGTGTAAAATATGAAATGAAATATAATGCTCAGTCAGCTAGTTCACATCCAGCAATGATAAGTGGTTCAGGAGTAATGGGAACCAATGGAGAATTATTGTTAAAATCTTTATTGTTACAAGTTTTATTTATAATAACATGCTGTGCCTTTGTATTTTTAATATCAACATTATTTAAAAGCAGTATGATTACTATGGCTATATCAGTGTTATCAACTATAGCAGTAGTTATATTCTTTGGTAGTATAAGTTTCTTACAAAGTAAAGCGCATATTTTATTCTTCAGTTATGCTAATACTCAGGCTGTTTTAACAGGTGATATAGTAAATAGTTATAATAATGTTAATCTAACACTTACTAATTCAATTATAGTGATGGTGATAACTACCATTTTAACCTATGCAATTGCACATTTTATATTTAATAAGAAGGATATTCTTATATAAATAAGAAGTGCACAAAGCTTTAGTATGTTAATTCATGTAAAGTAATTACAAGATAACTGGACTTTATTGCAAAATATCCTGTGGGGAAGTTTTTAATGCTTATTCTACAGGATATATTTTTATAAAACTTATAGTTTCTTTATAGTGAAGCAGATTAATAAATATATAAGTAAAATATTAGAAAAAATTAAGAAAATCTTAATTTTTCAAGGATATAATAACAGTAGTTAGAGAGGGGGATATAAATGAAAAAAGTACTTGAAGTAAATAATGTAAAGAAAAAGCTTGGAAAAAGAGAAATTATAAAGGGTATTACTTTTGATGTTAACGAGGGGGAGATATTTGGATTTCTAGGACCTAATGGTGCAGGTAAGACTACTACAATAAGAATGCTTGTAGACTTAATTCATCCAGATTCAGGAGAGATAAAGATTTTTGGTTATAATTTAAAAACTGAGAGAACAAAGGCTCTTGAAAATATAGGAGCTGTAGTTGAGAATCCTGAATTATATAAGTATTTATCAGGAAGAGAAAATCTTATGCAGATTGCTAGGGTAAGAAAGCTTCCAAAGGAGGAGGTTCAAAGAGTAATTGAAATTGTAGGTCTTAAGGATAGAATAAATGATAAAGTTAAAAAGTATTCTTTAGGTATGAAACAAAGATTAGGTCTTGCAGCAGCCCTTTTAGGAGAACCTAAGTTAATAATTTTAGACGAGCCTACCAATGGACTTGATCCTTCAGGAATAATAGATTTTAGAGAAATAGTTAAAACAGCAGCTAAGGAAAAAAATATGGCTGTATTTGTATCTTCTCATATATTAAGTGAAGTTCAACAACTTTGTGATAGGGTTGCATTTATAAACAATGGAGTAATTCAATCAGTAGAGGATATGAATGCAGAGTTTACCACAGAAACTGAAGTTTTGGTATTAAAGACTACAGATGATGATGCAGCTGTAGAAATTGTTAAAGGAATAAGCATGGTTAAGGACTGCACAGTTAGAGAGTCTATGATTAATGTTCAGTTAGAAACAGGAAAGACTCCTGATTTCGTAGAAGAACTTGTAAAGAATAATATTAGAATAAATGAAATTTATAGAAAACATGAACAGCTAGAACAAAGGTATATGGAACTTGTTGAAGGGGGGGCAAGATAATGCTTTTTATACTGATAAAAAATGAACTTATTAAAATACTTAGAAGAGGCAAGACATGGGTTGTATTTATATTGTTTATAGCACTTGTAGGACTTGCAATGTATGGCTCTTTTTATGATGAAAAACAACAACAAAAGTATAATAATCCTCAAAATAGATTGCAAGATGTTAATTATAGATTAAGTGATGTTGATAAAGAGATTAAAGATTTAGAAAGCTCAAAAAGTAGTGAAAATGAGGATAAATTAAATTCGCTTAAAATGCAACAACAAACCTTGACCAAAGAAAAAGAGAAGTGGGAAGCACTAGCTAATGGAACTATAACTGTTGAACAAATTAAAGCGAGTAGAGATCAGGAAATAAAAACTCTAGAACAGCAGATAAAGGAAAACAAAGAACCAGAAGAAAAAGTTTATACTCAACAAAGGATACAAACAATAAAATATTTACAAGCTAATAATTTAAAAGATGAAGATGAATTTAAGGTAAATCCATATAGTTTTATGAAGACGTTATTTGAAATGTTAGGAACAATGTTATTAGTAGCAGGAATTGCTGTATTTATGAGTGATATAGTATCAGGAGAATGTACACCACCTACATTAAAGTTTCTTTTGCTTCAACCAATATCAAGAGGAAAAGTGTTACTTTCAAAGTTTATTGCAGTAGTAGTGACAGTAATATCAATGATAATGAGCATAGAATTAGTAGGTTTTCTAGTTATAGGTATAGTTAGAGGGTTCAACTTTGCAAAATATCCAGCGTTAATGGGAACTCAGTATAAGATGCAATATGCAGGGCCTAATAATAGCAATTATCAACCAGTGGCTATAGATGGTACAACAGTAATTGGAACCAATGCAGATCTTATTTTAAAATCATTTTTGTTACAAATACTATTTATAATTACATGCTGCGCATTTGTATTTTTGATATCTACATTATTTAAGAGCAGTATGATTACTATGGCAATATCAGTATTGTTTATTATAGGCTTAACTATATTCTCACATTTAATAAACTTTATGAAACAGATAGCTCATCTATTGTTTATCAGTTATGGCAATCCAGTAGCCACTATAACGGGAAATGTGGTCTTAGATTATAAAAATGTAAATATGACAGTCACTACTGCAATAATAGTAATGATAGTGACTACAGTAGTAAGCTATTTGATTGCACATATTATATTTAAAAAGAAGGATATTCTTATATAGGGAGCAGTCCATTGAGATAATTAATAGGATTAAAAGTAAAAGGTTAGCAGTATTAATGCTAGCCTTTTTGTTGCTGTAATATCTATCTAAAAATATAGATATTACTTTTGCTACGTTAAGAATAGAGCAGAATTCCTCCATTTATATAAACAATAATTTATTCTAAAATGTAAACCCTATAAAAAATATTTTTTTGTGGAAAATTTGTCCTCTGTGGTTTACAATAAGAACATATGTTTGGTTATTGTTAGTGTATTTCATTTTAAAGGAGGAATTTTTATGAATTTAACTGAAATGATATTATGCTCTCGTGATAATGATAAGAATTTTGATGATATTTATTTTAGATTTAAGAAAAAAATAGAGTTTTTAGTTGAGAGCTTTAATATAAAGCTATACAAGAATGATGTTATATTATTTCTTTGGCAGCTTACTAAAAAGATTAACGTTTCAAACTTTAAGTCTGAGCAAATGTTACAAGCATATATATCAGTTTCCTTAAAAAACTACTGTATAAGTATTTATAATAAGCACTGTAAAAATAATAAGATTATCTATAACTCAGTACTTACAAATATTGAAATTGATCAAAACTATAATGATAACTCTATAGAAGATTCTTCATTAGCTTTTGATGATTTAATTATAAACTTATCAGATAAGCAGAAAGAAGTTATAACTATGAGATATAAATATTGCCTATCAGATGATGAAATTGCTCGGTCTTTAAATATATCTAGGCAAGCAGTATATAAGAATAGAATAGCTGCATTAAATAAATTACATGAAACCTTAAGTTGTTAAATTTAATTTTTACATGGGGAGGTGTTCTAGATGGAAAGTAATATAATACAACTTGTAGCTACTCAAGGTGGATTTGCAGTATTATTTTCATATTTATTGTTTTATGTCTTAAAAGAAAATAGTAAACGTGAAGAAAATTATCAGGAAATAATTAAAAGGTTCTCTGATTCTCTACCTGAGATAAAAGAAGAAATAGAAACTTTAAATAGTAAACTTAAAAACTAATTTTTATGTTTTTAAATAAACTTATCAGCATAGCAAAAAAGTTGACTGGACTTATATACATGTTATAATTGTTAAAAGAGGTAAAAAATGTGATGAGATAATTTAATTATGCATGTAATATGTAAAACGTTATATAATTAAATAATATCTATCTATGCAAGGAGGATTAAATGCAACAAACCGTTAAGATAATGTTACATCTAATAATTATATCTGTTATTGCATATATAGGTCCAGATATATTAAATATATAACCTGAATCTAATTTATTTAGTTATTTAATATTTCTTATGCTAATTGAAGGCTTAATTGTTTTTTTCTTAAACGGAAAAATAAAATATTTAATAGCAATTTTTCAAATAATACTTGTAAACTGTATTTTATACTTTGAAGGATTTTTTATTTATGAAAGATTAAATAAATTATATGGATCATACTTTTGGTTTGAACAGCATTCTCCTTGGGATGCAAGCTTCATTACAATATTATTTTGTGTAGTATCAACTGTTCTTGCAGCACTAAGTTATATTTTTCTAAGGAAGTTTTCGACATTCTTAATACTAAAAATAAAAAAATAATTTTTTAAAATCTGGTACCTATAGACTAAACACTTTTTTATGTGCTCAGTCTATAGGAAATTATATTTATATAGTACATTAATCTAATTAAGGTGGTGTTCATATGGAGATAACATATTCAAATACATATGAAGATTTAATTGATATGTATAAATTCAGATATCTAAATGATAAATCTAACAAAAAAAGCTTAACTTTTGGAAAAATTTTAACTCTATTAATAATTATGCTTTCTTCTTTTATAATAGCTTTATTGATATTTGAATCTAGTGTATACGTCTATTATATATCAATCTGTATTAGCATATTTTGTGTTCTTTTTGCCTATAAAAGTAACTTTAATTTTTATAAACTTCGTGCTAATCATAATATTTCTAATATCCTAAAACAATTAGACTATAGTAATCTTCTAAATCCTATTACATTAACATTAACTGAAGAAAGTATAAAAAAAGAAAGAAATGGTTCAATTGATATAATCACTTGGAATCATGTGCAAGTTATTGAAAATTATAAAAATAAAATATACTTGAGATTTAAAAATAATGATGAAGTAATCATCCCAGAAGACACTTTTAAAGATAAAGGAGAAACGAAACTGTTTTTAGAATTTATCAATAGTCATGTCATTACAGCTTCTTAGTTTAACCTTTGGTTTATTTAGTTTTTTATAATTAAATAACTCTGTAATTATTAATAAAAGTATTTAAGAGGTGGAAAGTAAATATGAAAATAAATTATACTAATAATTTAGATGAGGTAGTGGAAATTAATCATGTTCTCTTAATGGATAGTCCTATAGTGAAAAGAAGGATTAATATGTGTAGGATTGTTTTGCCTATAATATTAGTAGTGTTTCTTTTAGTTTTAAACTTCTATTCTGGCATTGTATTTATAATAATTAAATGTACATATATATTATTAGCCTTATTACTCGCAGTATTCTATAAAAAATATTATGCAAGTAAACTATATAAAGTATTATATAGAAGAATAACAGAGTCTGAGGATTTATTAAAAAATATTACTTTAACTTTAAATGAAACTGGTATATGTAAAGAAGTAGATGGAGATATATTATCAACTCCTTGGAATGAAATTCAAAATATTAAACTTATAAACGAACATATAGTAATAAATCTAACTACCCATAAGTTTTTTGTAGTGCCTATAAGAGCATTTAGTAATGAAGCTGAGAAAAATTCCTTTGTGCAAATAATGAAAGATCATATTAATTACAACTAGTGCGGGAATCATGTAAAATAAAATGACATTTTTTAGATCTACATGGTTTTATTTTATTTAAATTTAGAATTTTATCATAGGATTATGCACAATGCTAATTTAAATAGAAATACGGAGGAATTGATATGAAAAAGGTTCTTAAAAATTTTCTGTGGTCTTTAGGCATTACTTTGCTGATTATATTAATAGCACTTGTGGGAAATGAGTTATTGACTCATAAAAATAATTTAATAACAAAAGAAGGATTTGTATTGTTTTCTCAGTATAATAATGTTTCAGATAGTATACCTAAGGTTCAAAACATACTAGAAAAGTTTCCTCAACTGAAGATATATTTAGAAAATGATTTAAACAAAAAAGTTAATGACCCGGAGACAATAAAGAAGTTTGGAAATATAGCTGGCCTTTATGAAAATAATAATATATATATAAGTACACTTAATAATAGTACGACTCTATTTCATGAACTTGGACATGCTATAGATGCCTATATGGGTTGTTATTCAGCGTTAGGATATGCAGCTGAGGATTTTAGATATACTTTATCTGCAAATGACGACTTTAAAAAGCTTTATGAAAAATATAAAAACACTTCTATATTTACGGAATACGGCAGAAACCCTTCCTCAGATACAAGAAAGTGCTTATCAGAAGGCTTTGCAGAGATGTTTGCAAACTATATATCTGATAGAAATAAGGTAGATAAGGAAGTTGCAACATATTTTGATAATATAGTAAAAATGATAAATGAGTTAAAACCAACAGAAGTGGTGCATTAGATATAAGGAAAAATTTAAAATATATTATGTCTTGTGTGTAACTTATAAAAACAACTAAATAAAAATATAATAAAGGACTGTTGAAAATTCAACAGTCCTTTATTATATAAAAATTTATCCGATAGCTAGCATCCGTAACACTCCAACTTCTTTAAGTTGGAGATAACGGCTGCACGCTCCTGGATAAGTTCAACTAAGATTCAGATGGGGATACACCCCACCTGAATCTTAGTTGAACTTGATATATTAATAAAAAGTCACTTATTTTAAGTTCACTCTTCTGAATTATTTTCTATCAAGTTGTAAATACACTCCTCCACCAGTTAAAATCAAAGTGTTTTTATCTTTTATATAGAAACTACAGCCCGTATATTTTTTAGAATTGATAACTTCTACTTCAGTAACGCTGTTACCTTTTATACCTAATTTATCTAAAGTAACATGATTCCTTGTCTCACTTGCAATAGTATCATTTGATACTGTCTTTTTCTGATAAATAGGATTAGTTATTATATTATTCAAGTCACTTACGTTTTCAGCAAAAGAGATTGACTGCTCCTTTGAGAAAATAACAGTTTTACCTATAATCTTATTTAAGTCTTCATCAGTAAAAGTTGTTACTTTATTACTTGCTAGTTTTTTATTAATAGTCCAAGTTCCATAAAATGATGGTCGAATCTCATTATTCTTTGAACCAGAGTCATTTTTAGTTGTTTCCTGTTTTGAATTTGAGTTATTATCCTTTGTGTTTTGTTGGTTTGAGTCTGAATTACTAGCTGTTGAATTATTATCAGTGTTATCATTTGCTGTTTGATCTTTTGAATTTACATCATTGTTTTGAGATGTGTTAGTCTTTGAAGAAGCATCCTTCACATCATTACTATTGCTACATCCACCTAAAAAAACACACATTAGAATTAGTATGGGTATTAATTTCTTTTTGATCATTACTTGCATCTCCTTTTAGGAGTATTTTACAGTAATAAACTCCAAAGAATGTAACAAAATGATTAATTTTGTATTTCGTTGTAATAACAGTTTAAACTTAATCTATCAATAGCTTACAATTAAATAAGTATTGTGGTGTAATTTTTATATTAGTTGATATTATAAATTTTATATTAGTTTGTACTAATTAAAGGTTATTTTTGAAAAAAGAATATATAAAGATTGAGATAGATACAATCATTAAAGTTAAAGGAGGCATATAAAAGGATTTATCGTAAGTGAATGCATAAGATATAACTTTAAAATAAGAGGCATTTAAGGTATAGCTATATAAGAAACTGTCTGTAGATGGCACTATAAAATACATAATGCTTTGAGGAATTAATATGGTGCAGATAATCAAAATACCATAGATTGTAACTGATATCTTATTATTCATTTTATTTGAAAGTAGTAGAATCATAATAGCTAATGATATTGTAAGTGAACTCGAATACATTAAACATTCTGTAATTGAACTTTTATCATTAAAATGAAAGACACAAGCTATGTTAAATATAGTGGCTATTGTTAAAATACTATAGATCATAATTGGGAGTATATTACCTACTTTACATGCAGGTAATGAGATTAAAATGGATAATATAATTAGTATTAATATTATAACTATATTTAGCAATGAAATTATATTATCTCCAATAAGAAATATACCATGTAGGAGACTCAACAAAATTGCTAATATTGATGATATTATACCTAATACACGCGCAATGGTATTCTTCATAAAAACCTCCTTTAACTATAAATACTTAGAATTTAAGTATCCTTCATATAATGATTTATCAAAACACCGTATACACAAAGATTGGTTTAAATCTAGTGGATATTCACTATCTCTCTTTATGTTTTATTTAATTAAATAATACTAGAAATTTTTGTCATGTAAGTATAGTAAGTTAGAACTAGTTTTTACGCCAATCATATCTCCCATTAGGCAAAGTAATTTTATGACCATTAATTATAACTGTATTATTACTTTCCCAGACTATAGCAGCCTTGTCTATTCTATAGTCCCAATAAATATTTTTTGGTTTATTGTTTGAAGCATCATTTATTATTACTTCACATCTAACAGAAAAACTAACTGTTGAGCCCCCTCCATTACAAACATACGCTTTTACAGTGTACTTATTATCAGGAGACTTTGATTCTGACAAGAAATCACCTTTTGGTAACTTCTGAAAATCATCAGATAGATTATTATTTATATAATATGAGATTGCATTATGAGTAAATAAAGTTCCTAAGAGCATAAAGATAACTATCCCGATAATTAAATATACTATATTTGTTTTATGCTTACTCATTTTATTACCTCCGTTTATATGTATTAAATACATATTTTTTACTCACAAGTTCTTTTGGATATTCTTAAAATATATCTATTAATCAGTTTACATCCAACTATAAAAAATGTAAATAATTATAAATGATCATATAAAGGAAATTGGTTGTGTTATAATTATGAATAATGGTAAAAGTTTAATAGTTATTATAAACATCATATATAGTAATAAAAATTAATCACGAAACAGTAGCAATTTTACTTATTAAAGATAAAGAATAAAATCTAAAATTCCAATAGCTAGGTGACTTTTATTGTTATAAATGCTAAACTTAGATGTAATTACTAAAGAAATAGGAAGTGATAAAATGCCTATAGGAAAAGGGATAAATTGCAAGTTTTGTCCGGATTATAATGTAAGCTGTAATGGTGATGCTACAGATTGCTTATGCTATGTATGTCCAAGAAACTTGGGCCAATGCATGTGTGTAAAGTATTGTAGAGAAACTGAGTCAGTATTATATTTTGAAAATAGTACAAAATCTTCATCTCAAGAAAATTATAAAGATTTGTATGAAGATTAAGATATATAAGGGGGCTTTAAGAGAATGAGTATAGTAGAGGAAAAACTAAAAGAATTAGAAGAATATTTAAAGGTTATTGAACATTATAATCAAGCTAGTGCTTTGGTGTATTGGGATATGACAACTGGAATGCCAGAGAAAGCATTGGATGATAGAGCGGAAACTATGTCATTTTTAGGATTGCAAGCACACAATTTATCTGTTGCACCTAAAATGGATGAATTAATAAAGTTTTTTGAAAGTCATGTAGAAGAGCTTGATGATGTTCACAAGAGAATGACAAGTGAGCTTAGAAAGGCTTATGATAAGAACAAAGTTTACCCAGAAGAGTTTATTAAGGAAATATCTCTAGCTTGTTCAAAAGGAGAAGCTGCTTGGGAAAAAGCAAAGAATGCAAATGACTTTGAAATCTTTAGACCACATCTACAAAAGATAGTGGATTTAACAAAGAAATCTATAACCTTTAAACCAGCTAAAAAGAATATATATGATTCATTATTAGATGATTATGAACCAGGGTTAACTGTTGAAAAACTTGATAAGGTTTTTGGAGATTTAAGAAACGGTATAGTAGAGATATTAAATAAAATTAAAGCTGCAGGAGTTGAAGTTGATAATTCTTTCTTTAAGAAGACTTTTTCTAAAGAATCTCAACAAAAGTTTAGCATAGAAGTTTTAAATAAAATGGGATTTGACTTTAAGGCTGGAAGATTAGATGAGAGTGAACATCCATATACAACTAACATGGGGAATAAGGATGTAAGAATAACTTCTCACTATTATGAAAATGAGTTTACTTTTGCATTATATTCAGCAATTCATGAAGGTGGTCACGCTATATATGAGCAAGATATTCCAGATTCTTTAAGAGGAACAGGATTAAATCAAGCTTCATCAATGGCCGTTCATGAATCTCAATCAAGATTTTATGAGAACATAGTTGGAAGAAGTAAAGCTTTTTGTAAGTATCTTTATAAGTCAGCAAAAGAACAATTTCCTCAATTTGCAGATGTAGATGAAGAAGGTTTCTATAAAGCAATTAATAAGGTAGAACCATCACTTATAAGAACTGAGGCTGATGAATTGACATATAGTCTTCATGTAATAATAAGATATGAAATAGAGAAGTTACTTATAAATGATAAGATAACTGTAGATGAATTACCAAGAGTTTGGAATGAAAAATATAAGGAATACTTAGGAATAGAACCTCCTACTGATACTGAAGGAGTACTTCAAGATGTTCACTGGGCGGGTGGCTCTTTTGGATATTTCCCAAGCTATGCTTTAGGTAATCTTTATGGAGCTCAAATGCTAAACAAGATGCTTAAGGATGTTCCTAATATATATGACGAAATTGCAGAAGGAAATTTAGATTCAGTTCATAAATGGTTAAGAACAAATGTACATGAATGTGCTTCATTATATGATCCAAGTGACTTAATTAAGAGAATTACTGGAGAAGAATTGAATGCTAAGTACTTCCTTGAGTATTTAGATAAGAAATTTAAGGACATCTATAATTATTAATAGTAGATTATTGATTTTGTGACACTGGATTTAGAGTGATGTATGGTTACTCTAAATTCAGTGTTTTTTGTACTTATATGATTCAGGTAGCTGTAGAAATATTTTGTGTTAGTATTTATTGGTATGAGTAAATAAAGATTAACATTAAGAGTATATTAATCTATAGATGATTGAATACTGTATGTAATAATAAGGCTTACATTGATAGAAGTTTACTGGAAAATAGAAAAGTTTAATAAATCGACAAAAAGATACGTATAAATATAATGATAATTCTGTGTAAATCTTAAATTAATATTAAATCGTTAAACTTGTATTGAAGTGGAAACACACTGGTGCTATTATTAGTACAATATATTGAACAATAATATAAATTTGGGGGTTATTTTATGCACAAAAAATTATTTATTCCAGGACCAGTAGAGGTTCGACAGCAGGTTTTAGAGAAGATGGCAACGCCTATGATTGGGCACAGAAGTAAAGAAGCATCAGAGCTTCAAAGAAGAATAAGTGATAACTTAAGGAAATTATTTTATACTGAAAGTGAAATTCTAATCTCAACATCATCAGGTAGTGGGCTTATGGAAGGGGCGATAAGATCCTGTACTTTGAAAAAAGCAGCAGTATTTTCTGTTGGAGCATTCGGTAAGAGATGGTATGAAATTGCATTAAGCAACAATGTGCCAGCAGATAAGTTTGATTTTCCTTTAGGGCAAGCTGTAGATCCAGCAAAGGTAGATGAAGTTTTGGCTACAGGAGAATATGATTTAATTACAATTACTCATAACGAAACATCAACAGGAATTATGAATCCTATAGAAGAAATAGCTGAGGTTGCTAAAAAGTATCCCAACGTAATATTCTGCGTTGATACAGTTAGTTCCGCAGGAGGAACAAAGATTGAAGTTGATAAATTAGGCATAGATATTTGCATAACTTCAAGCCAAAAAGCATTAGCATTGCCACCAGGACTTGCAGTATGTACATTTTCAGAGAAGGCAAGAGCAAGAGCAGAAAAAGTTCAATTCAGAGGAACATATCTAGATTTACTATCATTATATAAATATATTAAGAAGAAAGATTATCAATACCCATCAACACCATCTTTATCACATATGTTTGCTTTAGATTATGAGTTAGATTATATACTAAATGTTGAAGGATTAGAAAATAGATTCAACAGACATATAGAAATGGCAACTGTAGTTAGAGAATGGGCTGAGAGATACTTTGAAATATTCCCAGACAAGAGATATTTATCAAACACATTAACCACAATAAAAAATACTAGGGGCATAAGTGTATCAGAATTAAATAAGGAGCTTGGAAGAAGAGGGTTCCAAATTTCTAATGGATATGGAGATTTAAAAGAAAAAACTTTTAGAATAGCTCATATGGCAGATATGACAGTAGCAGACGTAAAAGAACTTTTATTAAATATAAATGAAATACTTGCATTAGAATAAATTTGTGGAAAAGCAATAAGTAATTTGTGGGGGTTTTTAAATATGAAGAAAGTTTTGATAGCAGATGGATTGCAGAAAAATGCAGTTGAGCAGCTTAAAGATCTTGGCATAGAAGTTATAGAAAGACATTTTGAACAAGAAGAACTTGGGGAAGCATTAAAAGAATTTGATGCAGTGGTAATAAGATCAGCATCAAAAATAAATAAGGCTGTACTTGATAAAGAATTAGGTGGCAAATTAAAGTTAATAATAAGAGGAGGAGTAGGAGTAGATAATATAGATGTGGATTATGCCGTGAAAAATGGAATAATTGTAAAGAATACTCCTAATGCTAGCTCAGTTTCAGTAGCAGAACTAGCGATTGCTCATATCTTTGCCTTAGCTAGGTTTATTAATATATCCAATGTTACTATGAGGGATGGTAAATGGAATAAAAAGAAATATGTTGGTACAGAAATCACAGGGAAAACTCTTGGTGTTGTAGGACTCGGAAGAATTGGAAGAGAAACTGCTAAAAGAGCAGCTGCACTTGGAATGAAGGTTATATATTTTGATTTCATAGGAGAAATTCCTGGGGTTAGTGAATATGAGTATTATAAATTGGATGAATTATTAGCTAAATCAGATTTTATTTCATTACATGTACCTTATGATGCTAAACAAGGCTCATTAATAGGCAAGGAAGAATTTGCAAAAATGAAAGAAGGAGCTTATATTATAAATTGTGCAAGAGGTAAAGTCGTAGATGAAGCAGCTTTATTAGAAGCTTTAAATTCAGGAAAAGTAGCTGGAGCGGGAATAGATGTATTTGAGCAGGAGCCAACACAGAATTTAGAATTAGTATCTCATCCTAAAGTTAGTGTTACTCCTCATATAGGAGCTTCAACAAATGAAGCACAAGAAAAGATAGGAGAAGAAGTGGTTAATATTATTAAGGAGTTCTTCAATCTATAAAAATTGTTAACTAACGTTTAGATGGAGATTAAGTTGCATATGAATAAGGTTCACTTTATCCGATAGCTAGCATCCGTAACACTCCAACTTTTTTAAGTTGGAGATAACGGCTGCACGCTCCTGGATAAGTTCAACTAAGATTCAGATGGGGATCAAACCCCACCTGAATCAAGTTTCACTTGATAAAAGACTGTTTAACTCTCATAAAGGAGGAGAAAAAAGGTGGCAATATTAAGGGCATTTAAGGCGATAAGGCCTACAAAGGAATTAGCAAAGGACGTAGCAGCATTACCTTATGATGTAATGGATTCAGATGAAGCTAGAGAAATGGTTAAAGATAAGCCTTACTCATTCCTTCATGTAGATAAAGCAGAGGTAGATTTACCTGTAGATATTGATGTTTATGATAGTAGGGTTTATGAGAAGGCAAGGGAAAATTTAAACTCTATGATTGAAAAAGGAGTTTTAATTAAGGACAAAAATCCTAGTTTATATATTTACAGACAAGTAATGAATGGGCATCCTCAGACAGGTATTGTGGGCTGTGTATCTATTGATGAATATGAAAAAAACAAGATAAAGAAGCATGAGTTTACAAGACCTGAAAAGGAACAGGATCGAATAAATCATGTAGAGAATTGTAATGCTAATACAGGTCCAATATTCTTAAGCTATAATGGAAAATCAGATATAAATGCATTAATTGATATGTGGACAAAAAAGCAGCCAGAATATGACTTTGTATCTGAAGATGGAATTCAGCATGTGGTTTGGGTAATTGACAATGAAGAAGTAATAGCAGAGATTATCAATAAGTTTAAGTCTGTAGAAAATTTTTATATAGCAGATGGACATCATAGAGCTGCCTCAGCAGTGAAGGTTGGTTTAAAGAAAAGACTTGAAAATCCTAATTATACTGGAAATGAAGAATTTAATTTTTTCTTAGGAGTTTTATTTCCAGCAGAACAACTGCATATTCTTGACTATAATAGAGTAGTAAAAGATTTGAATGGGTACTCAGAAGAGGAAATTATCAATAAAGTTAGTGAAGCCTTTGAAGTGGTTCCTTGTGAGAATCATGGAAGCTATAAACCACAAAATAAGCACCAATTTGGTATGTATCTAAACAAGAAATGGTATGCACTCAAAGCTAAGGGTGGGAGTTTTGATGAAAGTAACCCAATAGAAAGTTTAGATGTGGCTATTCTACAAAATAACTTACTATCACCTATTTTAGATATAGGTGACCCAAGAACTGATAAGAGAATAGATTTTATAGGTGGCATAAGAGGAATGAAGGAACTTGAAAGAAGAGCAAATTCAGATATGAAGATAGCCTTTTCAATGTATCCAACTACAATGCAAGATATAATTGATGTAGCAGACATGGGGAAGGTTATGCCTCCAAAATCAACATGGTTTGAACCAAAGTTGAGAAGTGGGCTGTTTATTCATGAACTTGAGTAGTTGTCCATCTCACAAACTAAAAGACCTAAGAAAAGCAGTTGCTTTTCTTAGGTCTTTTGTATTATGAATAGTGATGTTGAAATCCACTAATTTTGTATTTTCATTAAAATTAAGCCTATTATCTGATTTTGCCGATCCATTTTTAGTTAGTTTTTAATCATCTAATCTAGCCTTACAAATCATATTATCTTTATTGAAAACATAATTTTGGTGATAAGTTACAATACGTTCTTTACGATTAGAATCATAAGTTATATGAATTTTTACACTAAGTTTCACATCAATGAAATTCTCAGGAGTCTTAGTTAGTGTTTGAATATCAATGCTTTGAAGAGTATCAATCTGTTTATCTTTCTTATAGCTGTCTATATCTCTTGCAATTTCTTCATTACTTACGTGATGCTCTAAACGACAGTAATCATTGAGAACTTTATCATGCAATTCTAATGTGAAATTATTATAATTTAGGTTCATTGTAAGGTTAGCAACTTTTTCTGTGAGTTTAATTACTTTTTCTTTTTCAGTTTCAGATATATTCCCTATAATTTTTGCATTTTTTGAATTTGCTTTTGTGCTAAATACGTCATTCTTATTAGTATTTTTATTTCTAATAATATTAGTTATCTTAAAGGCAGCTATGAGTGCTGCTATTAATACAATCAAAGTGCATATTGTAATTATAAGTCTTTTTTTCATGTCGAAAATCTCCTTACTTTTAGTCTAATGATAAATACTATTAAATACGCACATTTGGGCTTTTATCTAGTATTTTACAGAAGATGCGTCCAAAAATCAAATATCTTTATTATGTGACTTGCGCAAGTAAAAGGAAATATGGGAAGTAAGAAGTTGGTTGCATTTTAGTGAGAATACTTTTACTTCAAAATCTAAAATTGATGTATAATATAAACATAAATATAAATTTATGTGTTTTTAGGAGGGGAAAATGAATAATTATAATGAGACTATTTCGTTTTGGAATAACATATTTGGTGATCAAACTCCAAAGCATTATAATGATGAAACAAGGCTTCATGAGGATTTAGAAGGTGGAATTAAGTGGTTAACTGACGGGACAACAAATATTTTGGACTATGGTTGCGGAAGCGGTGCAATTTTATTTAGATGCACAGCTAATAAGAATATATCAAAATGTTTAGGAATGGATATTTCTGAAAAGGCAGTAGAGTTAGGCAAGGCTACAGCGAGATTAAACAATTTAGATGATGTAGTGGAATTTTGTTGTGGTGGAGTAGAAGAGTTAAGAGGAATTGAAGAGAATTGTTTTGATGGAGCAATACTATCTAATATAGTTGACAATATTACGCCTGAGGATGCTGAAGTTGTTATAGAAAATGTTAGCAGAATACTTAAACCAAAAGGAAAATTATTATTAAAGCTAAATCCATATTTGTCAGCAGAGCAACTAGATGAATGTGGATGTAAATTAATTGGGGATAATCTTTATGAAGAAACAGAAGGAATTTATCTATGGAATTGTAGTACAAGCCAATGGAAAGAATATATAGAAAGGTATTTTATTATTGAGGACTATAAGGAAATACATTTTCAACAATTTAATCAGTATAACAGATTGTTTCTTTTAACCAAGAGAAGATAAGTTAAAAGAGTGGCTTCATTTGAACATAAGTTGATAAAAGTATACGGAACATAGATATTTAAGTTCAAAAAAGTTTTTGCTGACAATATAAACATATTTGTGCAAGTTAAGTTGCGAAGTCTACCTTAAATTTTTATATACTTTAGTTGAAGGGAGGGAAGGACATGGATTGGATACAAAAAATGAATCAAGCACTCACTTATATAGAAGAGAATTTGACAGAAGAAATTGATTTTGGAGTGGTTGCACAAAAAGCATGTTGTTCATCATATAACTTTCAAAGGATGTTTTCTTTTATAACTGACATTACTCTTGCTGAGTATATAAGACGAAGACGGTTAACCAAGGCAGCTTTTGAATTGCAAAACAGTGATATAAAGATTATTGATTTAGCAATGAAATATGGATATGATTCACCAGTATCTTTCTCAAGAGCATTCCATAGTATACATGGAATCACTCCAAACAAGGCGAGAGAAGAGGGTGTACAGCTAAAAGCCTATCCTAGACTTTCCTTTCAAATAACAATTAAAGGAGTAAGTGAAATGAATTATAGGATTGAGACAAAACCAGAATTTCAGGTTTATGGAGTTGAAGGAATCTTCGACAATGAGGGATGTAATGATACAGTCCCTAAGTTTTGGGATAAGTTTTGTGAGAAAAATCAGGGGGATAGGTTAATTAAATCTTTAGGGAAAGATCCAAAGACAACAGAAGGGGTAATACATGCTATATGTGGATATAGAAATATAAGTGATAAAGCTTTTCCATATATGATTTGTGCCTTCAAAACCCCAGAAGCAAACACAGAAGGATATACAGTTGTAGATGTTCCAGCAGCAACTTGGGCGATATTCACATCTGAAAAACATGGAAGAGATAAGGTTACAGAAGCCACCCAAAATTTGAATGCACGTATTTATACAGAGTGGGCTCCAAATTCCTCTTATGAAATAATTGAAGGATTTGACTTAGAAATATATAGATTTGATGGTGACAAGTGTTATGAGGAGATTTGGGTTAGAGTGAAACCAGCTTCAAATAAATAAAATTGTTGTTTAGTAAAGTTCAAGATACTATTGACGGTTCAGTAGTATCTTGAACTTTAATATTTATAAGTGGTTTTTTAACGTAAATTGATGCAACACCGCATTTTATCTATAAATGTTTATATAGTTTTATAGTTTTATGTATAAATATATTTAAATATTTATAGGTTTATATTTACTTTTTTGTAACTAAGGTGCTATGCACAAGGTATATAATTTAAAAATAGCCAGTTTTATGAAATGAGTAGTAGTTTTAAATATCAACACAACAATTAATAATTGTTGTTTGGATTGTGATTCTGGAGGGATACAAATGGATAAGTTAAAAAAGTATGTAGTGTATATAGGGATTTTCTTAATAGTAACTTTAGTGACATTTCCAATGTTGTTGCTATATACACCATTTTTCAAAAATGCTAGAAAGGTATATGTGGCATCAGCAATGTGCACAACAAGTCATCAATGGCTAGCAACCAAATTTTTATCAGATGAAAAAATTAAAGATATTTTAAACAGTGAGGACAAAAAGGTTTCAGCTGATAAAGAAAACACAAGTATTGTGCAAATACCAAAAAATAATGATAATGCTATAGATTTCGTTAAGATTAATAATTCTAGATATACTGGATATTGTTTGATTATACACAATCCTAGAAGAGTTAAGGTTGCAGCATCAGAAGAAGGTGGTACAAAAGGAGAACTTATAGAGAAAATAGTTAATAAGAATAGTGCTATCTGCGGAATTAATGGAGGTGGCTTTTCACAGGATATTGGTACTAATAAAAATAAGCCTCTTGGAATTATAATGTCTGAAGGAAGACTTATATATCCAAAGTCAGAGGATAAGGTAGATTTTAATAGATTGTGCTTAGGAGCAATAAATAAGCAAGGTTTATTAATAGTAGGCAAATATACATTTGAAGAGTTGAAAAAAATGAATGTACAAGAAGCTATTAGTTTTGGTCCAGTTTTAATTAAAGATGGGAAAGCCATACCTATAGAGAATGATATAGCCTGGGGAGGTGGAAGTGCAATGAATCCGAAGGCACTAATTGGTCAGAAGCAAGATGGATCTATAATTTTAATGGTGCTAACAGGGCATTTAAATTCTATGATTTGTGCTACTTTAAATGAAGCTCAACAGCTTATGTTAGATTTAGGGGCTGTAAATGCTATGAACCTTGATGGGGGTAACTCTGTCATAATGTATAAAGATGGACAACTAGTTAATACACCATCTAAACAATCAGAATTGAGACACTTATCATCAGCTATAATAGTGAAATAGGGGGCAATACGATGAAAATGAAGATTGAAAAAAAAGTAGGATTAATAGTATTGGGTTCACTAATAGTGCAAATAGCAGTTTTAACTTTTTTAGATAAGTATTATTTAGTAGATAATTATAAGTTTCAGGTAACTTATTTAGATAACAGTGCATTGAAGGAAAATAAGGAGTTGCAAAATAAACTGGAGTCTAAGGACCATAACTACATAATATATCATAATGAGAAAATAATAAAATTAGTAAATAAAAAATCAAATGAAACAAACTATATAAGTCTTGAAGAGGGCAACAGACTACAAGATATAAAATGGTCAGAAGATAATAAGCAAGTCCTCATAACAGAACAATCAAATAATAATAAACAACTAAAAAGGTATTCATACGATATAGATAAGGGGATAAAGAAAGAAATTAAATAGAGATATGATTTTAAAAATATTTTGCTTAAAGTTTATAGTTTAAGAAATTAGTAAACAAAATCCTATAACAAATACTGAACAAAGGTAATTGTTATAGGATTTTGTTTTATTTCTTAACACCAATTTTTTGCAATTGTTCATTTAAATAAGCTGCATCCTTTTTGTTGTTAGTGACATACCAAAAAAAGTGCAATATATAAAAAAGAACATACAAGCTTAGGAATTCAGCTTGATATAATGTAGAGTTAGGAATCCAACCTGCATATTTAATAAAATGAATGATTGGTATATAAGTAATAACAAAATGCACTAGAGTACGAATGATTAATGACCACTTTTCAATATCAAACAAAACACTACCTGCAAAGGCAATAAAACCAATTATAACAGAACTTGTGAAGTATTTTGTTAGAATGGTTATATCTAAAGTAATGGAACTATACCCGTTAAGTAACAAGATAGCTAATAGTACAATTACAGTTAGTGAAATGCTAATTAAAATTCCTAATAATCCTCTTTTTAAAATTGATTTTATCATATACATTCACCTCAAAAACTTAATTTTTCTTTGATTTTTTTCAGATACCTTCTAGAAACATATTCCTTTGTATTATCATTAAAATTAATACATAGTAGTCCATTGTGCATAGCTTGAAAACTTTCTATATAAGAAATGTTTACTATAGCTGAATTGGAGATTCTAATAAAGTTTTCTGATTTTAGAAGTTCTTCTAACTCGTAAAGAGTGTATTTTAGCATAAATAATTTTTCTTTTTGACGTGCAATAATCTTTTTATTTTCACTGTATATTTCATAAATTTTGCTGGCATTCAATAGATGAACTTTATTATCGTAAGTACCTTTTAATGTGACGTTTTTTTCATATAATTTATCTAAGATTGAGTTAACCTCTTCATTAATTTCTTTTGTATGGATTTCCACTTGAATTTCGTCTATAGTTTCATCAATTTTAACAGATACTTGCATTTTTTCTCCCTCCTTTATTACATTATATGTCATTTAAGGGAGTTTTCATATGGTTTCTGTATAGGTGGCAGTTATATGAAGATAGTTGGTTTCGAATATAAATAACCCCTAGTGTTTAACTTTTTTTAGTTATATAATTATATGTGAGTAATTTATTTTGGAATTTTAAATTAATGTTTTTAATCTAATTTGTGGTGGTATAGGTCTAGCATTTAATGATTAATCCAGTTTTATGAAAGGGGAAGCAGTGTATGAGAAACCAAGAAGAGTATAAAAATATAGCTGATGGGGATAAATCTAAGGATGGGCAAGAAGGCAAACCATCAATTTTAAAGGATTGGATTATTCCTTTATTGACAGCTTTAATATTAGTGTTACTAATAAATAAGTTTGCATTTTTTATTGCTAAAATTCCATCAGAATCGATGGTTCCAACCTTAAATGTGGGAGATAGACTTATAGTAACCAGAATTTATAACAAAGATAAATTGAAACGTCAAGATATAATTGTTTTTAAGTCTAAAGAAAAGGATGAAACAATGATTAAGAGGTTAATAGGACTTCCAGGGGACAAGGTAGAGATTAAAGCTGGTGTTGTGAGTGTAAATGGAACTAAGCTTGAAGAAAACTATATTGGGCAACCAGACACGCTTGGTGGAAGTTATACTGTCCCAAAAGGCAAGTACTTCTTTCTAGGTGATAATAGATTAAGGTCTGCTGATTCTAGGTATTGGGATGATCCATATATAGATTGGGCTGATATAGAGGGAAAGGCACAATTTAAAGTATTTCCTTTCAGTGATATAGGAAAATTAAAGTAGAGCTTAAGCATAAATAAAAGGGAATATGATGCTATGATGAAAATTGTTGTAGAGCACATAAGAATGTAGTTGTACAACAATTAATTTTTTTTATTTAAGAAAAATATAAACGTTATGAAAATATGTACGAATATATAATATAAAACATAGAGGTCATGTAGATATGGCTGAGAAAAGAGGAAGATAATGATAAATCTAAAAGGTGACTCATTTACTTATTTACGAAAGATGTTTGACTCAGTAAGAATAGTTAACCCTAATGATTGTAGTGAAATTTCAATTTTAAATAATGATATTGAATGTAAAAATAGGACTGAATCTTGCTATAGAATGTGGGGAAAAGGTACTAAGTGTAACAATTGTATTTCATCAAGAGCATATAACGAGGATGGAACTTTTATTAAGTTTGAATGTAGTGGTGAAAAAACATATTTAGTTATGGCTATGCCAATAATTGATGAAGGAAAAAAATATATTATCGAAACAATAAAAGAAATAAAAGATGGCAGATTTATTTATGGAGAAGAAAATTTCACTCCAAATCAATTATATGAAAAGATACAACATAATAATGAGCTGATCATTTTAGATGAATTAACAGGTGCATTTAATAGAAGATACATTAATGAAAATTTACCTACAGAAGTAAGTAAAGCAATAATCAGTAATAATACTTTGTCTTTGGCGATGCTAGATTTAGATGATTTTAAGATGATTAACGATACATATAATCATGCTATGGGTGACTTTATAATTAAGGAATTTGTAAAAGTAGTGAAGGAAAATATAAGACGTCACAATGATTGGATTGCTCGTTATGGTGGAGAGGAATTTATAATTGTCTTTAGAAATACTGATAAGGAAGAAGCATATACTCTTTGTGAAAGAATTAGAAAAGCTGTACAAGAGCATGTGTTTTTTAAAGACAATATTAAAATTGATTTAACAGTTAGTTTTGGAATTAGCACTATAGCTGAAGATGTTAACAATAGTGAATTGTTATTAAAAAATGCAGATGATAATTTATATAAAGCAAAGGATAATGGAAAGAATAGAGTGGAAAAGGATTAAACCTTAAGGGAGTTTTAAAAATTCCTTTAAGGTTTTTAGTATTATATGTTTTTAATCATATTTTCAAGTATTGTAGTAGAATTTTTAATAGCTACAGGAATAAATTTTTCATAATCCATGCTAGCTCCATTGTTTGCATTGTCAGATATTGATCTGATAACTACAAAAGGAATTTTATTTAAATAAGCAACGTGAGCAATACTTGCACCTTCCATTTCACAAGAAATAGCATCATAAGTTTCTGATAACCACTTGATTCTATCTATGTTAGCAACAAATTCATCACCGCTTGCGATTCTTCCAACAAAGCTATTTATTTCAGGAAGGTTTTCACAAGCTTTTTTAGCTATTTCTATAAGCTTTGCATCACTTTTAAAATCAAAAGTATCAAGTCTAGGAATTTGCCCATGCTTATAACCAAATTGAGTTGCATCCATATCGTGTTCAACTAAGGTATCACCGATTACTACGTCTCCTGGGTAGATATCTTTACCTATACCTCCAGCAACACCCACATTAATTACGCAATCTACATCATACTCGCTAGCTAGGATTTGTGTACAGATAGCAGCGTTAACTTTACCAATTCCAGAAACCACTGCTATTACATCTTTTCCCCATAGACTGCCTTTGTTGAAAGTCATAGTTGCTTTTGTGTGTTGTTCTTCTAAATTCATTGCAGTAAGTAATGGTTCTAATTCTTCACTCATTGCAGATATAATACCAATTTTCATTCGAATTCCTCCAATTATTTTGATTAATATTATTATATAGTAATTCAACTGTCAAGACAAATATGTGTATTTTGATAAGAAATATCGGCTTTAAAATATAGATATTTTGTAAGTAGTATATTATAATATAGAGGATAAAATACAGAAATTTGAGAAAGTTTAATATATAGATATTCAACATATTTTTATCTGTCTTTAAGACATATATTCTATATAGATATTAATAAAGGAGAAAAAATTATGCCACAACATTCATTATCAAGAACTGAGTTATTAATAGGTGCAGAAGGTTTAGAAAAGTTAAAGAACTCAAAGGTAGTTGTTTTCGGAGTAGGTGGAGTTGGAAGTTTTACTATAGAAGCTTTAGTAAGAGCTGGAGTAGGTACAATTATAATTGTAGATGATGATACAGTATGCTTAACAAATTTAAATAGGCAAATACATGCTACATATAATACTATAAGTCAACCTAAGGTTGAAGTAATGAAAGAAAGATTATTATCAATAAATCACAAATGTAATGTAATTACTTATCAAACTTTTGTGTTAGAAGATAATATTAAAGATATAATCCCAGAGGATTGCGATTATGTAGTAGATGCTATAGATACTATCACAGCAAAGATTGCTTTAGCAGTATATTGTGAGAAAAATGATATAAAACTTATAAGTTCTATGGGTACTGGTAACAAATTAGATCCAACTCAATTTAAGATAACAGATATATATAAAACAAGAGTATGTCCTCTTGCTAAGGTTATGAGATATGAGCTTAAAAAGAGAGGAGTAAAAAAGCTAAAGGTAGTATATTCAGAAGAAATACCTCTAAAGCCAAAGGATGAAGAAGTAATTACTTGTAAAACAGGATGCGTATGTACAGGCGGAACAAAGAAATGTGCAAGTAAGAGGCAAATCCCAGGCAGTATATCTTTCGTACCTCCAGTAGCAGGAATGATAATAGCTTCAGCAGTAGTTAGAGATTTGTTAGATATAAAATACTAGTATAAAATATAAAGACTACGCATGTATGTTTAGTTATATTTTTTGAAGATAAAACATCAAGTGAAACTTGATTCAGGTGGGGTGTATCCCCATCTGAATCTTAGTTGAACTTACACCCTCAAGGGGTACCTCGTCCAGGAGCGTGCAGCCGTTATCTCCAACTTAAAGAAGTTGGAGTGTTACGGATGCCAGCTATCGGATAAAAGCTAACCAATATAGAAGGGTTTGCTACAAGTTATTTTGTAGCAAACCCTATTTAATTAAATGATTTTATTGTTTTAAGCTTATTATTAATTATAGCAATATATTGAGATTAAGCTTCAATATTTATTGATATTTTAGATGAATCTTTAGTTAAGGATTGAAGAATATTTTTCAAGTTATCCTTAGTATTTGATACAGCTTGGTCATAAATCTTTTTATCGTTAAGCTTGTCTTTCATTTTGTTCATAACTTCCTTCTCAACGAAGTTATATTCATCTGCCTTTAGTTTTATATCTCCAAATCTTAACAACCCATTATCGGTTGTTTCATAGGTGGTCTTATCTCTATCGATTGTCACAGAATCCACTTGAGGTTTAGGAATAGTTATAGTAACTGTTCCAGTAAGCTTATCAACATTTACTTTGTCTTTTGAAAGATTAGATAAGTCAACCGCATAACTGCCCACACCGTAGTAGTGGATTTTCTGGATTTTCTTAAATACTTCCCAATCGCCCCAGCTATTATCAATAATCATATTTTCTTTCAAATCTAGTTGTAAAGAAATTAACTTATTAACTTCATGTATTTTATTAACTATAGTTTCTTCAGAGGTAATTTTTAAACTATCATTTGCAGCATTAGGAACTACATAAGTTTTTGGATCTTTCTTAAATATTTTAAAATAACCAAAGGTAATTACTAAGATTAATATCAGTAAGATAGTAATGCTTTTTATAAGCTTAATCTTAGCAAATAAGGGTGTAGTTTTCTTTTTTCTATTCAATCTCGTTTCCTCCCTTATAAAAGCTATTGTTTATAGCTTAAGGCATCTTTGAAAAATAAGTAAGTCCATATACCAACTTATTTGAACTTAATAGTTATTTCTAGATGCCTAATATATTAGTATGCAGACCAACCTTCATTTAGAAATTGATATAGAGCTGGGTATGCATTCAACTGAGCCATAAGGCTTATATATTCATCAAGTATTTCAGGCTTTTCCTTAGAATTAGAAGTTTTTATTGCACGAATCATTAAGTTTTTAGGAGTTTCTAACGGCGAAATATATTCAACAACAGAAACGTCATATCCTTTAGCTTCTAGCATCATACTTCTCATTCCATCTGTAAGTGCATCTGCAATTCTAGCTTTTAATATTCCATATTTTAATATTGATTTCATAGGATCAAATTTATATTGATTTAGCAATTCTCTGTGACAACAAGGAACTGCTATTATACAATCTGAATTTAACTTAATACCTAAAGCTAGTGCCATGTCAGTAGCAGTATCACAAGCATGAAGAGACATTACTAAATTAACTTTTTTGTCTGGTACATAATTTTTAATGTCTATTGCACGGAACTCCATGTTTCTATATCCAAGGTGAGAAGCCATTTTCTTTGAACTTTCTATTACACCTTCAGAAATATCTAACCCGATAAAATGACATTTTCTCTTTTTAACTTCTGTAAGATAATAATTAAGAACAAAGGTTAAATAAGATTTGCCACAGCCACAGTCCAATATATTTATTGTTTGATTATTTGGTAATGAATCTAGAATTCCATCAAGTAATTCGACATAATGATCTATTTGATTATATTTTCTTATTTTATCATTTTTTATTTTGCCATCTTTGCTCATAATCCCTATCTCTTTTAATAGAGCATCTGCTTTTCCTACTTTTATATAGTAATTTCTATTTAGCAAGGTAGATACTTCCCCTACTGAATGAGAATCTTTTGTATTTGCAATGCTATCCTTTGGATTTAAGATTTCTTTTACTTCAGTAGTGTTCATTTTTACATTCTTGTTGTCGCAAGTTAATGTTAAATTAGAACCACGTTCACTATAGGTTACAATTGCTGCATCATACTTTTCAGCTTCTAAGCAGATTTTATCGAAAACTTCATCGATACTTAATGTGTCTGTCTTTCCATTAAAGTTATAATCTATTTTTCCTGCATTGAAGGATCCAGTACCATTAAATTCTTTTAATCCAGCTTTATAAGTAACATAAATTCCTTTAAACACATTAGAATCTTCAGCGAATCTATTTGTTAATCCAAGTAATAGTAATTTCATTTTATTTATATTTTGTTTATTCATTTTGCACCTCATAAATTTATAGAGTTTTTATATACATATATAATTATCAATTTACTGAAATATAAACACTACTATAAGTAGTAAAAAATATAGGGCGTTAGTATATATCAATATTTGTTGAAATCATATATGTTTATAATAAATAATAACAATATGAAAGAAAACAGTAAAGTGTTATAGTAATATAATGATGGATATTTTGTAAATAAATCTTGAATTTATGATATAATTTTATTAGCAAAAAACTATTTAGTTAATTTTATATTTAGGGAGAGATCTTCGTGAGGAATAAAGATGTCAGTATTGATAGAGTAAAAGACGATGACTCAGTATACGTTATACGAGATGCCAGTAATATTATAATAGGAAGAATAAAAATAATAGAGCTAGAATTAGCTAATAAGTCAATGGATATTAGATTGAAATTCTATAGAGTAAATGATGATAGACTTTTAGCTGAAGCCTTAGACAAATTTTGCAGAGTTATTTTTAATGATGGTAGAATATTTAAACTGAATATTTTTGTTTCAGAAGATTTAGATGTAAATGTATTTCTAAACATGGGATTTATTTTAGAAGGTATAATTACAGATACTATAATTAGCAACAATATTAGAAAGAGTGAATTATTATTTGGAATTAATATTAATGATTATAATCAAAGCAAAAAGATAGATCATGTAGAGTTAGTAGGAAAAGATATTTTTATAAGAAATCTAACTCCTGGTGATGCAGAGGCTATGTTAGACTTTTATATTAGGAATGAAGAGCATTTGAGAAAATATGAACCGCAAAGGGATAAATCTTTTTATACTATAAATACTCAATATGCAATATTAAAGGATACTTATAAAGAGTTTATAAAAGGAACAGATATAACATTAGGTATATTTAAGGAAGATAATTTTATAGGAAGAATAAAAGTTTCAAATATAGTATATGGTATTTTTAAAAGTTGCTTTTTAGGTTACGCTATGGATAAGGATTATGTAGGAAAAGGATATATGAAAGAAGCTGTAGGGTTAGTTTCTGATTATATATTTAATGAAATGGAATTACATAGGATAGAAGCTAGTACCTTAACGGATAATATTAAATCACAAGCTGTACTTAAAGCTAATGGATTTAAAGAATTAGGGGTTAATAAAGACTACTTATATATAAATGGAGAATGGAGAGACCATATTACTTTCTATAAAATAAATGAATAAACTCACTTAATTATATAAATGATAGATTAATAGCTTATGGTTTTAGAAATAGAAATCATGAGCTGTTTTTATCCGATAGCTAGCATCCGTAACACTCCAGCTTTATATGAAACTCCCCTTCCTAAAGTTAGATGAGTACTCACAGAGTAAGCGACCATCATCAAATCATAGATTTGATGATGGTCGCTTAACTGATTCACACTAAATCATAGATTTAGGTTTTCTGCTTAAGTTGGAGATAACGGCTGCACACTCCTGGATAAGTTCAACTAAGATTCAGATGGGGATACACCCCACCTGAATCAAGTTTCACTTGGTATGTCACTGTAAATTAGTATTCATCAGTTCTTATTTATTACTTATTAATAACTTTGTTGAACAATATTTTTTAGATTTTATATAGTATGAGAGATAATATTAATATACACCCAACCCGGAGTGTCAATATGTGAAATTAAGAGGATATAAGAATAATATAGAGTATATTGTAAATAAACATCCATATTGGTAGAATTATTTATAAGTTACATGTTCATATGTGTTAAGATATGTCTTGTCGCTAAGCGATGTGTGAAAAATTCAACACAAACAAGTTTGAATTTCACAAAAAACTTTTCAAAAAAAGTGTTGACACAAAACACTTTCGATGATAAAATAAATAAGTCGCCAAATGGTGACAAGATAAAACAAGATGATCTTTGAAAATTAAACAGAGGAAACTAATAGTTCATATGAACTTTTTTTAAGACCAGCAATTCTTTTAAGCGAAAGCTAAGATTAAACTTGAAACTTAAATTGAGAGTTTGATCCTGGCTCAGGACGAACGCTGGCGGCGTGCTTAACACATGCAAGTCGAGCGAGAGAGTCTTCTTCGGAAGACGATCTAGCGGCGGACGGGTGAGTAACACGTGGGTAACCTGCCTTATAGAGGGGGATAGCCTTCCGAAAGGAAGATTAATACCGCATAACATGGTTTTATCGCATGGTAGAATCATCAAAGGAGTAATCCGCTATAAGATGGACCCGCGGCGCATTAGCTAGTTGGTGAGGTAACGGCTCACCAAGGCGACGATGCGTAGCCGACCTGAGAGGGTGATCGGCCACATTGGGACTGAGACACGGCCCAGACTCCTACGGGAGGCAGCAGTGGGGAATATTGCACAATGGGGGAAACCCTGATGCAGCAACGCCGCGTGAGTGATGAAGGCCTTCGGGTTGTAAAGCTCTGTTTACAGGGACGATAATGACGGTACCTGTGGAGGAAGCCACGGCTAACTACGTGCCAGCAGCCGCGGTAATACGTAGGTGGCAAGCGTTGTCCGGATTTACTGGGCGTAAAGGGAGCGTAGGCGGATTTTTAAGTGGGATGTGAAATACCCGGGCTCAACTTGGGTGCTGCATTCCAAACTGGAAGTCTAGAGTGTTGGAGAGGAAAGTGGAATTCCTAGTGTAGCGGTGAAATGCGTAGATATTAGGAAGAACACCAGTGGCGAAGGCGACTTTCTGGACAATAACTGACGCTGAGGCTCGAAAGCGTGGGGAGCAAACAGGATTAGATACCCTGGTAGTCCACGCCGTAAACGATGGATACTAGGTGTAGGAGGGTCCAACCTTCTGTGCCGCCGTTAACACATTAAGTATCCCGCCTGGGGAGTACGGTCGCAAGATTAAAACTCAAAGGAATTGACGGGGGCCCGCACAAGTAGCGGAGCATGTGGTTTAATTCGAAGCAACGCGAAGAACCTTACCTAAACTTGACATCTCCTGCATTACTCTTAATCGAGGAAGTCCCTTCGGGGACAGGAAGACAGGTGGTGCATGGTTGTCGTCAGCTCGTGTCGTGAGATGTTGGGTTAAGTCCCGCAACGAGCGCAACCCTTATTGTTAGTTGCTACCATTTAGTTGAGCACTCTAGCGAGACTGCCTGGGTTAACCAGGAGGAAGGTGGGGATGACGTCAAATCATCATGCCCCTTATGTTTAGGGCTACACACGTGCTACAATGGCAAGTACAAAAAGATGCAATACCGTGAGGTGGAGCAAAACTCAAAAACTTGTCTCAGTTCGGATTGTAGGCTGAAACTCGCCTACATGAAGCTGGAGTTACTAGTAATCGCGAATCAGAATGTCGCGGTGAATACGTTCCCGGGCCTTGTACACACCGCCCGTCACACCATGAGAGTTGGCAATACCCGAAGTCCGTGAGCTAACGCGTAAGCGAGGCAGCGGCCGAAGGTAGGGTCAGCGATTGGGGTGAAGTCGTAACAAGGTAGCCGTAGGAGAACCTGCGGCTGGATCACCTCCTTTCTATGGAGAACATCTAAGTGATGGAAACATGTACTTGGATAAAAACGAAGACTGGTTATCCTCTGTTTAATTTTGAGAGATCTTCTCTCAGAATTTTGTTCTTTGAAAATTGCACATAAGTATATAAAAAATTACATTTTAATGTAATATCTCAAATGTCAAATTCAAATGCGAATTTAGATTTAGTAACTTTGTTAAGATAGGCACGATGTGTTTTGATAACACATCAACAAAAAAGAAACGAGTAGTACGCGGAGCTGACGAGCGAGCAGCAGAGCTTACTTAGGTAAGTGAGCAGCGCAGCGAGGAAAGCGACAAAGTAATACGAAGTTAGTTTTTTGTTAGAGGTCAAGCTACAAAGGGCGCATGGTGAATGCCTTGGCATCAGGAGCCGATGAAGGACGCGATAAGCTGCGATAAGCTTCGGGTAGGCGCACATAGCCTGTGATCCGGAGATTTCCGAATGAGGGAACTCACATGGGAAACCCCATGTACTGTACAATGAATAAATAGTTGTATGGAGGTAAACCTAGGGAACTGAAACATCTAAGTACCTAGAGGAAGAGAAAGAAAACTCGATTCCGTAAGTAGCGGCGAGCGAAAGCGGAAGAGCCCAAACCAGAGATTTATCTCTGGGGTTGCGGACAGAACATAACGTGAAGGTATCGTAATTGAAGATAGCTGGAAAGCTACACCGTAGAAGGTAATAGTCCTGTAAGTAAAACGAGAAGATCATAGTTCTGCTCCAGAGTACCACGAGACACGTGAAACCTTGTGGGAAGCAGGGAGGACCACCTCCCAAGGCTAAATACTACCTGATGACCGATAGTGAAGAAGTACCGTGAGGGAAAGGTGAAAAGAACCCCGGGAGGGGAGTGAAATAGAACCTGAAACCGTGTGCCTACAACCGATCAGAGCACCATATGAGTGTGATGATGTGCTTTTTGTAGAACGAGCCAACGAGTTACGGTATGTAGCGAGGTTAAGTACTTAAGGTACGGAGCCGAAGGGAAACCGAGTCTGAATAGGGCGACTAGTTGCATGCTGTAGACCCGAAACCGGGTGACCTATCCATGGCCAGGTTGAAGCGAGAGTAAAATCTCGTGGAGGACCGAACCACGTTGGTGTTGAAAAACCATGGGATGAGCTGTGGATAGCGGAGAAATTCCAATCGAACTCGGAGATAGCTGGTTCTCCCCGAAATAGCTTTAGGGCTAGCGTCGAATATGAGTAATGGAGGTAGAGCACTGAATGGGCTAGGGGGCATAGCGCTTACTGAACCTTATCAAACTCCGAATGCCATATACTATTAGTTCGGCAGTCAGACTACGAATGATAAGATCCGTGGTCAAAAGGGAAACAGCCCAGATCGTCAGCTAAGGTCCCAAAGTGTAAGTTAAGTGGAAAAGGATGTGGGATTTCCAAGACAACTAGGATGTTGGCTTAGAAGCAGCCACTCATTAAAAGAGTGCGTAATAGCTCACTAGTCGAGAGATCCTGCGCCGAAAATGTTCGGGGCTCAAACTTACCACCGAAGCTACGGCATCAGTTATACTGATGGGTAGGGGAGCGTCGTAATCGGGCTGAAGTCGTACCGTAAGGAGCGGTGGACTGATTACGAGTGAGAATGTTGGCATTAGTAGCGAGATGTGGGTGAGAATCCCACAGGCCGAAAACCTAAGGTTTCCTCAGGAAGGTTCGTCCGCTGAGGGTTAGTCGGGACCTAAGCCGAGGCCGAAAGGCGTAGGTGATGGACAATCGGTTGATATTCCGATACCACTATTAATCGTTATTACCGATGGAGTGACACAGGAGGATAGGATGTGCTAGCTATTGGATGCTAGTCTAAGCACTTAGAGAGTTGTGATAGGCAAATCCGTCGCAACAATCTTGAGGTGTGATGGGGAAGGAACTACGGTTCCGAAGTATCTGATTCCACGCTGTCAAGAAAAGCTTCTAGGGAGAGAAATAGTGCCCGTACCGCAAACCGACACAGGTAGGTGAGGAGAGAATCCTAAGGCCGGCGGAAGAATTACAGTTAAGGAACTAGGCAAATTGACCCCGTAACTTCGGGAGAAGGGGTGCCTACGAGAGTAGGTCGCAGAGAATAGGCTCAAGCAACTGTTTAGCAAAAACACAGGTCTCTGCTAAAGCGAAAGCTGATGTATAGGGGCTGACGCCTGCCCGGTGCTGGAAGGTTAAGGGGAATACTTAGCGCAAGCGAAGGTATGAACTTAAGCCCCAGTAAACGGCGGCCGTAACTATAACGGTCCTAAGGTAGCGAAATTCCTTGTCGGGTAAGTTCCGACCCGCACGAATGGCGTAATGACTTGAGCACTGTCTCAACTGTAAATCCGGCGAAGTTGTAGTACCAGTGAAGATGCTGGTTACCCGCGATTGGACGGAAAGACCCCGTAGAGCTTTACTGTAGTTTAGCATTGAGTTTCGGTATTGTCTGTACAGGATAGGTGGGAGACTGAGAAACCAGGGCGTCAGCCTTGGTGGAGTCACCCTTGGGATACCACCCTGACAGTACTGGAATTCTAACCGGGCGCCATGAAACTGGTGACGGGACATTGTTAGATGGGCAGTTTGACTGGGGCGGTCGCCTCCAAAAAAGTAACGGAGGCGCCCAAAGGTTCCCTCAGAACGGTCGGAAATCGTTCGAAGAGTGCAAAGGCAGAAGGGAGCCTGACTGCGACACCTACAAGTGGAGCAGGGACGAAAGTCGGGCTTAGTGATCCGGTGGTACCTCGTGGGAGGGCCATCGCTCAACGGATAAAAGCTACCTCGGGGATAACAGGCTGATCTCCCCCAAGAGTCCACATCGACGGGGAGGTTTGGCACCTCGATGTCGGCTCGTCGCATCCTGGGGCTGAAGTAGGTCCCAAGGGTTGGGCTGTTCGCCCATTAAAGCGGCACGCGAGCTGGGTTCAGAACGTCGTGAGACAGTTCGGTCCCTATCCGTCGCGGGCGCAGGAAATTTGAGAGGAGCTGTCCTTAGTACGAGAGGACCGGGATGGACTGACCTCTGGTGTACCAGTTGTTCCGCCAGGAGCATGGCTGGGTAGCTAAGTCGGGAAGGGATAAACGCTGAAAGCATCTAAGCGTGAAGCCCACCTCAAGATGAGATTTCCCATAGCGTAAGCTAGTAAGATCCCTTGAAGAACACAAGGTTGATAGGTCAGAGGTGTAAGTGTGGTAACATATTTAGCTGACTGATACTAATAGATCGAGGGCTTGACCAATAAAATAGATTAACAAAAAGAGATAAAACTTGTGTGCAATTTTGAAAGAACATAAAAGTTCTTTTGTTTGTAGAAATTTCTGCAAACCATGAATCTGGTGATGATGTGTTTTTGGGTTACACCCCTTCCCATTCCGAACAGGATGGTTAAGCCAATTACAGCTGATGGTACTGCATGGGCGACTGTGTGGGAGAGTAAGTGGTCGCCAGGTCAGTATGATTCACTAGCTCAGTCGGTAGAGCACATGACTTTTAATCATGGTGTCCCGGGTTCGATTCCCGGGTGGATCACCAAATCACTTAACGAAAGTTAAGTGATTTTTTTATTGCAACAAATTTAATTATTAGTGGCATAAAATAATTCACAATTATATTGGGGTAAATTAAAAGTAATCCACAAGTTTTATGTTAATAATACATTTTAAGCATCATAAATAATTTATTATCCACACATATATATAATAATCCACAGAAAAGCTGATAAAGTTTAAGTTTATGTGGATAAAAAAACACATGATATTATCAAAAGATTTGAAAATATCATGTGTTTTTTTGTTGAAACCATGTGGTAAGTTTCAATTTTTATATAACATATAATTTTATATTACAATACGTATTCTTCAATAGATTATGTTATGGTAGATAAATGTTACACCATTAGTTTAATAATATTTATAAAATTATTTTGTTTTGTATGTTAATATTGCATCTACGCCTGCAGAAACATTGATACCAACAGCAGGTGTAATGTCTTTTACAGAATCAACATTTGTTATTAATACAGGTGTAATTAGAGAGATTCCCTTAGAGGTAATAAACTCTCTATCTATCTTTATAATAGGAGTACCTGCTTTAACATTAGTTCCAGGTTCAGCAAGTCTTTCAAAACCTTCACCATTTAATGATACCGTATCTATTCCTATGTGTACAAGTAATTCAACACCATCTTTTAATGTCATTGCAAATGCATGATTTGTTTGAAAGATTAGTGATAATTCTCCATCACAAGGTGCAACAATAGTGTTGCCTGTAGTATCAATTGCAACACCATCTCCAGCCATTTTTTCAGCAAATACTGGATCAGGAACTTCAGATAAGTTAATAACTTTTCCATCTACTGGGGCTAAAAATTTAGAATCCTTTTTTAAAAAACTAAACATATTAAAAACTTCCTTTCTTATATGTATTTATGATTGTAATATAAAAAGGCATAAGTCTCAGTAGAAACTTATGCCTGATTTAACAGTTACATATTCTTTATGATTATAAGCTTCTATAAAAAATCTGTCAATATAAAAATATAAATAAGCATTATTATTATAGCTCGATTTTTACATTATATTCTTTTAACCATAAATTAATCTGAATAAAGTAAGCAATTAGTTGAGGTCCTGTCATTAATTGCCCATACCAAGGAGAAGTATAGGATGCACCTTTACTTTCTACCATTGATTTTACAAACTCTGTATCTATTAAATCCAAAATTGGAGAAGTAGGATCTTGGAGTATTTTAGACATTTCATTGCAAACAATCTCTGTATAGATAGGATTGTGTGTCTTAGGATAAGGACTCTTTTTTCTAAAAATAATTTCATCAGGTAAAATACCCTTTAAACATTCTCTAAGCAATCCTTTTTCTCTGCCATTGAGGAATTTAAAGTTATTAGGTATATTAAATGCATATTGAACGATTCTGTAATCAGCAAAAGGAACTCTTACCTCAAGGCTATTTGCCATACTGCATCTATCTTTTCTTGTTAATAGAGTAAGCATAAACCACTTTATATTTAGATAGAACAACTCTCTCATTCTATATTCTTCAGGAGTTTCACCATCTAAGTGAGGTACTTGCTTTAAAGTATCAAGATAGTTTTCATTTGTGCAATCTTCTATTTTTAAAGATTTTAGCTCCTTAGATAGGATTTGCTTTCTATTTGGTACAAATCTTGACCATGGGAAAGTTGTAGCATTCATCAATTCTGGCCTTGTAAACCAAGGATAGCCACCAAATAATTCATCAGCGCATTCTCCGGAAAGTGCAATTACAAAGTCTTTTTTTACTTCCTTACAGAATAAATATAATGAAGAATCTATATCGACCATACCAGGTAAATCACGAGCAATCACAGCTTCTTTAAGTGAGGAAGCTAGGTTTTCATGATTTAGTACTACTGTCCTATGATCACTACCTATATATTTAGCCATAATCTCAGCATAGAATTGATCTGAAGTTGGTTGAAATAATGAAGATTTAAAATATTTAGCGTTATCTTCATAATCAATAGAATAAGTAGTTAGAGTTTTACCATTATTCTTATATTCAGTTGAAGCTATAGCAGAAATTGCACTTGAATCTAGCCCTCCTGATAAGAATGTACACAAAGGAACATCTCCAACCAATTGTCTTTTAATAGCATCAATTAATAAATCTCGAGTGTGTTCAATAGCTTCAGTTTCAGTTTCCTTAGATTCTTCTGCAGACACTTTCCAGTATTCTTTTAGAGTAAGCTTATTATCAGAGGTAAGAAGTAAATAATGAGCAGGAGGAACTTCACTTATATTTTTGTATACTCCACTGCCAGGTCTTACGGCTGGGCCTAAAGCAAAAAGTTCAGTTAAACCATCTCTATCAATAACTGCATTAACTTCTGGGTGAGCCAATAGAGTTTTGATTTCTGAACCAAAGATTAATGAGTTATTTTTTCTAGTATAAAATAAAGGTTTTACTCCAAGAGGATCTCTTGCAAGAAATACGCTATTGTTTTTTGTATCATATATTGCAAAAGCAAAGATTCCGTTGAATTTTCTTACGCAATCTATACCCCAATAAATATATGAAGTTAGTAGAACCTCTGTATCAGAATAAGAATTAAATGTAAAGCCTGCAGCTAATAGTTCTTTCCTTAAATCTTCTGTATTATATAGCTCACCGTTATAAACAACTGTATAATCCTTTCCGAAAGAAGTTTTAGTCATTGGCTGCTTACCACCTTCAGGGTCTACTACTATTAATCTTCTATGCCCCAAAAGCACATTCTTTTTAACATAATATCCATAGCTATTTGGACCTCTTAATTTTAATGTATCAGTCATATTTTTAAGAATATCTTCATGAGCAGATATATCCTTTGAAAAATCTACCCAACCTGCGATTCCACACATACAATCACCTTCTAATGTAATATGGTTTATTATATGTGAAAACATTAGTTTCAGTTACATTTCAAAGTGGTAGTGATGAATCATATAAAAGTATCTTGGGCATAGTTCAATTTATTATTCATTTTCACATACCCAATAATTAAAAAATATATTTTAGGATATCACTATAGTATACATATAGAAAAAATCAAGGATTTATGCTATATTTGTAATATAATAAGACGAGAAAAGGAATGATAAGATATGTCAAATGCAAGCAGTTCATCAAACTTTATAAAAAACATAGTTGTTGATGATTTACAAAGTGGTAAACATAAAGAAATAATAACACGTTTTCCGCCAGAGCCTAATGGTTACTTACATATAGGTCATGCAAAATCAATAGTTTTAAATTTTGAATTAGCAGATGAATTTAAGGGAAAAACAAACTTAAGATTTGACGATACAAATCCAACTAAAGAAGATGTTGAATATGTTGAATCTATAAAAGAAGATGTAAAGTGGTTAGGTTATGAATGGGATAATCTTTATTTTGCATCTAATTATTTTGAGGAAATGTACAGTAGAGCAGTTTTATTAATCAAAAAGGGATTAGCTTATGTATGTGATTTAACTCCAGAAGAAATAAGAGAGTATAGAGGTACATTAACTGAGCCAGGTAAGGAAAGCCCATATAGATCAAGAACTATAGAAGAAAACCTAGAACTTTTTGATAAAATGAAAAATGGTGAATTTAAAGATGGAGAAAAAGTGCTAAGAGCAAAGATTGATATGACATCTCCAAATATAAATATGAGAGATCCAATAATCTATAGAATTTCTCATTCAGAGCATCATAGAACAGGAGATAAGTGGTGCATATATCCTATGTATGATTTTGCACATCCATTGGAAGATGCTATTGAAGGAATCACACATTCAATATGTACTTTAGAGTTTGCAGATCATAGACCACTATATGATTGGGTTGTTAAGGAATGTGAGATGGAAAAGGTTCCTCAACAAATAGAATTTGCAAGACTAAACCTAACTAATGCAGTTATGAGTAAGAGAAAGCTTAAGCTTTTGGTAGATGAAAAAGTTGTTGATGGTTGGGATGATCCAAGAATGCCTACAGTGGCAGGACTTAGAAGAAGAGGATATACTCCAGAGTCTATAAGAAACTTCTGCAAAGAAATTGGAGTGGCTAAGGCTGCATCAATAGTAGATTCTCAAATGTTAGATTATTTCATAAGAGAAGATTTAAATACAAAGGCTCCTAGAACAATGGCTATATTGAGACCATTAAAAGTAGTTATTACAAACTATCCAGAGGATCAAGTTGAAATGCTTCCTATAGAGAATAATCCTGATAATGAAGAAGCAGGTATCAGACAAGTTCCATTCTCAAAGGAAATATATATAGAGCAAGAAGACTTTATGGAAAACCCACCAAAGAAATACTTCAGATTGTTCCCAGGAAATGAAGTAAGACTTAAGGGTGCATACTTTATTAAATGTAATGAATTTATAAAAGATGAAGCAGGGAATGTTACAGAAATACATTGTACTTATGACCCAGCAACAAAGAGTGGTTCAGGATTTACAGAAAGAAAGGTTAAGGGTACAATTCACTGGGTAGATGCAAAGCATGCAGTACCAGCAGAATTTAGACTTTATGAACCATTATTATTAGAAGATGAAAGTACTGATAAGAGTTTCTTAGAACAAATAAATCCTAACTCTATGGATATATTAAATGGTTTTGTTGAAGATAATATGGTTAATGCAAAACCTCAAGATAAGTTCCAATTCTTTAGACATGGATACTTTAACGTAGATACAAAGTACACTACAGAAGGAAAATTAGTATTTAACAGAATAGTTTCATTAAAGAGTTCATTTAAATTAGAAAAATAATATATAAAAATATAAGGATTATATCAGAGCTAAGCTTGGATATAATCCTTAATTCATTACAAGAGTAGTTGATGTTTTTGGTATACCGCTGTTTCTTTTCATAGCAGCAAGCACAACTTCCTTTCTTTTCTGTGCATTTTCTGGGTGCTTATCTGGATTGTAAGCATTTGGAGCTTGAGGTATGCCAGCTAATAGAGCACATTCCTCCAAGGATAAGTCTTTTAAATCTTTATTAAAATATTTCTTGCTAGCATTTTGAACTCCGTAGGTATTTGAACCATAATAAATTACATTAAAGTACATTTCTAATATTTGATCTTTTGTATATTTTCTTTCTAGTTCCATTGTAAAAAATACTTCTTCAAATTTTCTTTTAAAAGTTCTATCATTAGCTAAAAATAAATTTTTAGCTAACTGTTGTGTGATTGTGCTTCCACCTTCTTTAATTTTACCAGCTCGCACATTAGCATATAAAGCTCTGGTGATTGATATATAATCAAAACCATTATGAAAATAAAATCGCTTATCTTCAACGGAAATAACTGCATTCTTTAAATTATCTGGAATTTTATCAATAGTAATATAATTTGGGTTTCTAGATGATATCTGCTTTATAAGATTAGTATCTATTTTATATTGAGAAGTATTAGATTTTAAACAGCCGTTAAAAGTTGTAACAAATGCTGATACTAATACCATTAAAAATACTGTTACCTTTTTCATTTTAATCATCCTTTCATATCAATTTCTCGGTTATTTACTATATTTATATATTACTGCAGTTTATAGATATCTCATATTGATTAACATTTCATTTATCTTTCAATTTTGTAATGTATAAATGGAATATAGATATTATAGAAAAGCTTAAATTTAATTGTGACTTTTTATGATTGGTTATTATACTATACATTAATGCTAAAATTTTGTATGAGTAATTTTGGAGGAAATAGTATGAAGGTTAAGCCACGAATTTTGGTTGGATGTCCAGTATGTCAAAAGCCAGATATTTTAAAAGAATTTCTAAATTCATTGCAAAATATAAATAAAGAAGAAATAGATATTGATTTTTTATTTATAGATGATAATGTTGTGGAGGAATCAAGTAGTCTTCTGAAATCTTTATCCTTTACAGGGGCCAAAGTAGATGTACTTGAGGGAAAATGCAAAGATAACTATATGTGCAATGAACATACACATACTTGGAATAATAATTTGGTTTGGAAAGTAGCTGAATTTAAAAACATAATTATACAGCATGCCAAAAATAAGAATTATGATTATTTATTCTTAATAGATTCTGATATATTATTACAGCCAATAACTGTACAACATCTTATGGAGCAAAAAAAGGATATTATATCAGAGATATTTTGGACAAAATGGACTCCTGAGTCCATAGAACTTCCTCAGGTGTGGGTTTGTGATCAATACACACTTTATGAACCTGCTTTGAATATGAGTCTTTCAAGTGATCAGATCAATGCTAAGGTTATAGAATTTATCAATAACCTTAGGATACCAGGAGTTTATAAAGTTGGAGGACTTGGAGCTTGCACACTTATAAGTAAGAATGCAATAAATAAAGGGGTTTCTTTTGATAGAATATATAATATAAGTTTTTGGGGTGAAGATAGACATTTTTGTATAAGATCAGTAGCATTAGGATTAGAATTATACGTTGATACAAATTATCCAGCTTATCATATATATAGGGAATCTGAGCTAGAGGGAGCTAATGAATTTAAAATTAGGTGTAACTATAAGAATTATAATTAAGGCTAAATTTTTTTATTGAGTATAATCTCAGGATAAAGGCCTATATCAATATTGCATTTTACCATAATTTTATATATAATAAACTTAATTGTTTTATAAAGGAGGGTAGATCATGGATAATATAGTTCGTACTGTTAAGTTTGATTCTTATGGACATTTAGAATACAGTAGTTCTGCGCAAAAAACAGCAATTTCTAAGTTTAAGGGGAGAAGTGCGTCCTTTTTTAGAATAAGTGCTGGCTATTGCGTAAATCCATGATTCTGCATCTTTCGGATATTGCATTCATTTCATATAATTTGAATGCTAATTAGTAAGATCTTATAGGACTCAAGATTTATGCTTGAGTCCTTTTAATATGCTTATTTAAAAATTAAATAGTTTTTACTTTTATAAATCATAATCTGTAAGTTTAAATTAATAATAGTAAACTTGAGAGTATATTGATTTATAAGTTAAAAACTGTAGATGTACTCTCTCATAAGTCTTTTACTGTTAATCTTCTTAATAGATTCTATTAAGAGGGGCAGATAAAGGGCTTATTTTTTATGTATCCTATAACTAGTTATAGGATAAGTTCAACTAAGATTCAGATGGAGATACAATCCACATGAATCAAGTTTCACTTGATAAATAATAAGTATAATTACTTGGAGGATTTAATAATGATAAATAAAGGTACAAAATTAGATAATAATATAAACATTAAATTAAGAAGAAATATATCGGTTAGTTATGTATATAATTTCTTATTACAATTGAATATTACTTCAGCTATATGGGTTTTATACCTAGCTTTTAAAGGGATGTCTTTAACTGAAATAGGAATTATAGAATCAATTTATCATATAACAGGAGTGCTTTTTGAATTGCCAACAGGAGCAATAGCTGATTTGTATGGTAAAAAGTTTACTGTAATTCTTGGAAGGTTTTTAAGTGTAATTTCCTGTGTGCTAATGATAACATCAAATAGCTTTATAGGTTTTGCAATCTCATTTGTGTTATGTGCAGCATCAAATAATTTAAATTCTGGCTCTGGAGAAGCTCTAATTTATGATAGCTTAAAGGAACTAGGGGAAGAGGAGAGATACAAAAAGATTTGGGGTAATCTAGCTTTTATAATAAGCATTTCTCAAGGAATAGCTGTTTTATTAGGAGGAATATTATCAGATGTGAATTTTCTATATGCATATATAGTAGGAACACTTATACAAATAGTAGCATTAATATCATCATTTAGCTTTAGTGAGCCACCGGTTCATAAAAATGAAGAAGAGGATGAATCCAGAGGGAATGCTATTGCATATCAGGTAGCAACAAGTATAAATGTTCTCAAGGCAAGAAAAGTTGTATTTTATTTGATATTATTTTCTGCTTTAGTAGGTAGTCTTCAAACTACAGTATTTTTCTATAGTCAAAAGTATTTTTCAGATTTAAGTTATTCAAAGACTTTAATTGCTGTAATATGTGCAGTAGGTAGTGCTATTGAAGCAGTGAGCTCAAAATATGCTTATAAGTTTGAAGAGTTATTTAAGCTTAGAGGAACATTAATTAGTATAGCCTTAGCAAATATATTTGCCTTGTTAGGTCTAGCACTTAGTAAGAACTTGGCGGCAGTATTTTTTATTATGACATCAATTAATGGAGGATTAGCTTACACAATATTTAGTGATCATATAAATAAGAGAATTCCTTCAGAGTATAG
Organism: Clostridium sp. TW13; assembly: GCF_024345225.1. Lineage (NCBI taxonomy): Bacteria > Bacillati > Bacillota > Clostridia > Eubacteriales > Clostridiaceae > Inconstantimicrobium > Inconstantimicrobium mannanitabidum. Next base: position 3,897,125 of record NZ_BROD01000001.1, on the reverse strand, counting down.
AGCAACAATATTATCAGTTGATAGCTTGTTTTTTAGTGTGTTTATGATATCTGTATTTCCTTTGTTTGGAGTACTAGCAGAAAGGATAGGCTTTTCAATAACTTTTGGGACTATAGCATTACTTTATGTGCCAGTAATGATTTTTCTAATGTTAAAACTTAAAAAGCATAGAGATATAGAAGAGGGTGAGATAGTTATAGAAGAAGTTAATTATCAGTAAATATTAATTTGCTTAAGGGAGTCACAAGATAAAAGTGATTCCCTTAATTTATAATAAGTTTAGAGGTAATTATTTAGTTTTTGTAAGAAAGCTAAGTTTAGATAGTTTTACTTAAAGGAATTTCTATTTCAATAATTGAATCTTCATTTTCATCAATAATCTCAACAGAAATTTTTTCAACTAAAGTATCAAAATCATCTCTTATAGAACAGACATCTTCATAGGCCTTATTTAAATCTGATCTATTAGTAAAATTACCTATAGTCATATGTGGCATGAAATTAACTTCATTTAGCCATGCAGGTTTATATTCTTCTAGCATCCCAGAATATAATTTAGTATGAATGTCTTTAATTTTATCAATACCGTCCTTTACAGAAAGGAATAAGTACATTCCTGTAGTATCATCAACTTTTATTATATCTTGAAGGTTTAAATGAAAGCTGGATACATTTTTTAATCTTTCAATAAGGTGATTATACAATTCTTCTGTGCTTATACTGCTTTCAAAAGGAAATACAAGTGTAACATGAGGTCTTACATTGTTTGCTAGAGGATCATACTTATTTCTGATTTCATTAATAAGGTTTATGTTATCGAATCTTGGAAAAATCATTATGCATCTCTTCTTTGTATTTGAGTTCACGTTTACCCCATCCTTTAATTTTATTTATAAATATAGATGTTCTAATAAACAGATTAAATAATCTTGATTATACATTGTTATCTAATTAATTTCAAACAATGACTGTTATCTAATATTAACTAAAATGTCAACGCAGTTGAGTTATTTTGGGCTTGCAATATATGGTATAATGAAATATATTACAATCTTAAACTTCATTCTATAAATTACATAGTATAGAATGAAATTGTTAAGGTTGCCATACATAATTATTTGGGGAGATATTAATATGATAAAAGGGAATAGAAATAGATATAAGGTTGAAGTTTGGGATGTAATTCAGTTTATTTTTAGTAGTTTTAATGACCATCAGCTACACTGTATAATTGATTTTAAAAACCATATAGATGAAGAGTGCTTAAAGAAAGCAGTTGATATGTCAGCAGAAGGTTTACCATTGATAAAATGTCGCTATGTTGAAGGTTGGTTTAGATCATACTGGGAAGAGTGTGATTATACAGTAGAAGATATAGTAAAGATCATTAAATCAAGTAATATACAGGAAGATGTAAGTAAGCTTATCACATTTAGACCAGATGAGTTTAAAGGACCACAGCTCAGAGTGTACATTATTAGAGGGAAAGACAGTGATTCTATATGTATAATACTAAACCATATGATATCAGATGGCGTAGGCATGAAGGAATATGTATACAACTTGAGTTCTATATATTCCAATTTAATAAACAATAAAAATTATAAAGCTGATATAACAAGGATAGGATCAAGAAGTTCAAAACAAGTACTTAATCAGTTCAACTTTAAAGATAAAATAAATATGTTAAGCTCTTCAGCTAAGTTATCAAAATATAATAGTGGCAAGTATTTTAAGCTTGAAGGAGATAAGAGTAATCCATTTATTATATTTCATAACATTCCAAAGGATAGATTTTTAGAAATTAAAAAGTTTTCAAAGAAAACAAATTCTACTGTAAATGATGTTCTTATGGCAACCTATATAAGAGTTATAGATAAGTTTTTAAATTGTGGACCTGTTCCATTACCTTGTCCAGTTAATTTAAGAAGATATTTACCTGATGGTAAGGGGGAGGCAATATGTAATCTTACATCTAATTTTGTATGTGATATAGGAACAGATATTGGAGATAACTTTAATGAAACGCTTGCAAAAGTAAAACAAGTACTAGGAGAAGAAAAAGATAGTTTATCATGTTTGAAGCCTATACTGTTATTAGAGATTTTATTTAAGATTCTCCCATATAAGATGGCCAAAAGTACAGTTATTAAGCTGTTTAATAATCCACCTATAGCTATGACTAATATAGGCCTAATAGATAAAGATAGGCTTAAGTTTGAAGAAGCTGAAATAAAAAGTGTTCATATAAATGGTTCTATAAAATATAAACCATATTTTCAGGTTGCAGTGACAACTTTTAATGATGAAATGACTCTTAGTGTTAATTTTCATGGCACAGAAAAGGATAAAGTAGAAATTAGAAGATTTCTTGTAGCTTTTGAAGAGGAGCTTTCTAATATAAAGTAAAATCAGGTGGGAAAACCCACCTGATTTTATAATATGCAAGATTACAATTAATAAGTGTACTTATCAAGTAATTGTGATTTTAAGTTCCAAAGGTCTTTTGATAAATCTACATAGTAGGTATGAGGATTCTCAAATCTTAATACTTCTTCCCATAAAGTAGAAACTTCTTTTAAGCAATAATCTCTGATTTCATCTAAAGATTTTTCCTCATATATGCAAACACCTTTGTCAAAAATTTTCTTTAATAAAGGTTTTACATAGAAGTTTGTAAGCTTAGTTTTCTTCCAATTATAAACTGGATGGAAGATTGTATAAGGAGCATTTTCATCTATAGTCTCTCCGTGTAGAGTTACTAAGTCAGCTAAGGCTGCATTTGTGTCCTTATCATAGAATCTATAAAGGGACTTAAAGCCAGGAGTAGTTACTTTTTCTATGTTCTCACTGATTTTAATTCTTGGTGCAAGTTCACCATTTTCTTCTACAGCAACTAACTTATAGACACCACCAAAAACAGGAGAGGATTTAGCTGTTATAAGTCTTTCACCAACTCCAAAGGCATCTATTTTTGCATTTTGAAGCATTAAGTCTCTGATTATATACTCATCTAAAGAGTTTGATGCCATTATAATACAATCTTTTAAACCAGCTTGATCTAGCATTTTTCTAGCTTTTTTACTTAAATAAGCTATATCACCGCTATCAAGTCTTATACCTTTTAGTCTTTTTCCCATTGGTTCAAGAACTTCTTTAGCAACCTTTATTGCATTAGGAACTCCTGATTTTAATACATTATAAGTATCAACTAATACTAAGCAGCTATCTGGGTAAGTTTCAGCATAAGCTTTGAAGGCTGAATACTCATCATTAAACATTTGCACCCAAGAATGAGCCATAGTTCCGTAAGTTTGTATACCAAAAAGTTGTTCTGATATAGTACATGCTGTTCCGTGTGCACCACCAATATAAGCAGCTCTTGCACCAAGAATAGCTGCATCATAGCTTTGAGCCCTTCTTGAGCCAAATTCTGCTACAGTTCTTCCTTCAGCAGCTCTTGCAATTCTATTAGACTTAGTTGCAATTAAACTTTGGTGATTAATTGTAACTAGAACCATGGTTTCAACAAATTGAGCTTGAATTGCAGGTCCCTTTACAGTAACGATAGGTTCTCCTGGAAACATAGGAGTTCCTTCTTCAAGAGCCCATACATCACAAGAAAATTTAAATGTTCTTAAGTATTCTAGGAATTTTTCTGAAAACAGATTTTTATTTCTTAAATATTCAATATCATTATCAGTGAACTTTAGATTCTTTAGATAGTCAACTAATTGAGCAACTCCAGCCATTATGGCAAAGCCACCACCATCAGGAATATTTCTAAAGAACATATCAAATACAGCTTCTTTTTCGCCAACTCCTTGTTCCAAAAAACCATTTGCCATAGTTATTTCGTAAAAATCGGTAAGCATAGTTAAATTATCTCTTATCATGGAATGTTACCCCCTTTTGAATAGAGCTTCAGCAAAACACTTATAAATGTTTTGCTGAAGTAATTATAATATTATAATTCTAGAAATTTAGTAAATCTTTCTTGAACTTTTTCTTCACCAAGAATTTGCATGATAGTATAAAGGTCAGGAGTGTTAGCTCTATGAGTAAGAGCTGTTCTTACTATTCCTGCTACATCTGATACCATTCCTTTGAAGGCGTCAGGATCTTTCTTAAAGCTCTTTCTGTCAGTAGCATAGCCAAGCTCTGCAGCTAAAGTTTTAAGATCTCCAAACCAAGAATCTTGATCTTTTGTTATATCAAAGATTTTCTTATATTCAGTAATAACTCTCTTAGCTTCTTCTAAATCAATGTTTTTAGGGAATTCTATATTTTCTTTAGCTTCAGCATAGAAAAGTTCATCAAAGAAGTAGTAGATTTTTTCTCTTACTTCGTTCCACTTACCAAAGTCTTTTCTTGGCTTAGGACCTTCTTTATCTATATTAAAGATTTCCTTTGATACAGCTTCGTTTGCAGTTACTAGATCATACATTTCTTTATCAAATTCTTTAGCCCAAGTAGTGTAGTTATCATAAACTACGTCAGCATTGAATTTACAGATTACATTTTTACTTACGTCATGAAGCTTTACTATATCGAATAAAGCACCACTCTTACTCATTTTTTCAAGAGCAACAGGGAATTCATGATAATCAGTATCTGGATTTTCTTCTCTCCATTCTTCGAAAGTAGAGTTTACTATGTTAAGAAGATATTCTATAACAGATTGAGTAGGATATCCTTCTTCTTTATAGTAAGAAACAGCACTTTCAGGATCCTTTCTCTTACTTAGCTTTCTCTTTGAACCACCATCTTGTTTCATGATTGTTGGTGTATGAGAATATTGTGGAGCCTTAAAGCCAAGTACATCAAATAATTGTACATGTATAGGAAGAGATGATAACCATTCTTCTCCTCTTATAACGTGAGTAGTTCTCATTAATGCATCATCTATAGCATGAGCAAAGTGATAAGTTGGAAGTCCATCTGATTTTATGATAACTATATCTTGATCATTTTCAGGGAATGATATATCGCCTTTAATTAAATCATGGAATTCAACTCTATTTGCACTGTTGCCAGGTGATTTTAATCTTAGGATATAAGCATCACCTTTTTCTATTCTAGCAATAGCTTCATCAACACTTAAGTTTCTGCAAATAGCATATTCACCATGATATCCAGGTGTTACTTTTTCTGCTGTTTGTTTTTCTCTAATAGCGTTTAATTCATCTGGAGTACAGAAGCAAGGATAAGCTAATCCTTTTTTAATTAAATCTTTAGCAAATGTTTCATATATTTCTTTTCTTAAACTTTGTCTATAAGGACCATAGGTACCAATTTCACTGTGTTCTCCAGTCATTCCTTCATTAAACTTAAGACCAAAGTTATTCATTGTAGCTATAGTATCTTCGATAGCTCCTTCAACTTCTCTTTTTTGGTCAGTATCCTCTATTCTAAGATAGAATACACCATTAGATTGAGTTGCAATTCTTTCATCGATTAATGCTGAGAATACTCCACCTATGTGTTGAAATCCAGTTGGACTTGGAGCATATCTTGTAACATTAGCACCTTCAGGTAAGTTTCTTTCTGGATATTTTGCAAGATAATAATCTGGTGTCTTATCGATATTAGGGAAAATTAATTCAGCTAATTTTTCGTAATTCATATTTTCAAATCCTTTCATATATAAAATTCTTTAGTTAACTTAGGAATCTTAAAAAGATAACTAAGTGTATATGCAAGTTTATTTTTGCTTGCTATTTATTTTAGATTCCTTAATTGAAATATAAAAAAGCTCTCATCCTAAGATTAGGACGAAAGCATAATTCCGCGGTACCACCTAAATTGGTTAAAAACCCTCTTTGTAAAAATAGCTCCAAAGCTTCCTTCTATAGTTCAACTTATCAACTTCCACCAACATTGACTCTCTTTAAAGTTTAGGCATTTATTTTCAGATGCCTTATTCCTATATACTCTTCTTTTTCAACGCTAAGTATTTAATTTGATTATATTATAGCCTTATGAAATTAAATTGTAAAGATTATATGTTGGATTTATATAATCTCTTCAACTATAGAATAGCGTTATGAATTAGTTTGATTAGCTTAGTTATGCTTTATAGTTAATTTAGATGAGCCTCTTAGTTGTTTTATAGATAAAAGCAAAGGAATAGCGGCAGAAAGTAATCCAGAAGTTGCACATAAGCTGCAATATTTACTGGTGACATCATCATAGGCATTAAATATTGTTATTATCCAAATACCACATATAATTATTTTATTTAAATTATAACATAGTGCCTTTATAAAGAAATATTGCTTTGTGAGAAATATATAGTTAGGCTTCAGTAATTTGATTATCTCTTTTTATAGTCTACAATTATACCCAATAAAGGACATAATATAGCGATTATTGCCGTGGAAATATAGTAGAATATCTTTCTTATGAAACATTATTGATAATAAAGCCAGGGAATTTATGAAAATCTATAGTGGAATAAATACAGTAAAAGAATTTACTAAAACATAAAAATAGAAGTTTATGTATTTTGATGTTAAAATGTAGAAGACTATATAAAGAGTGGTGATTAGATTGAATAAAGATATAAATATACTGATAGTAGAAGATGATAATAGCATAAATAATATGTTAGCTAGACTTTTAGAAAAGAATGATTATAAGGTTACTCAAGCTTTCTCAGGTACTGAGGCAAAGTTATATTTAGATTCTAAAGAGTTTCAATTAGTATTGATGGATTTAATGTTGCCAGGAATGAATGGAGAGGAATTGCTTCAGTATATAAGAAATACAAAAACTTTACCTATAATTATAATTTCAGCTAAGATTGATAAAAGTTTAAAGGTGGAGTTATTAAGATTAGGTGCTGATGATTACATCACCAAGCCATTTGATATAGAAGATGTTTTAGCTAGGGTGTATGCAAACCTTAGAAGGTATATAGATTTCAGTAACAGTGCTAAAGATGAAAATAGTATAAATCAAGAGTTGAGTTTTAAGGATATAAGATTGAATTTAGAATCTAAAGAAGTGTATGTTAATAATCAAAAAATAGTTTTAACAGCAAGAGAATTTAATATACTTAAGTTATTTTTACAACATCCACAGAAAGTATTTTCAAAGGCTAATATATTTGAAAGTGTTTGGGAAGAGGATTATCTAGGTGATGATAACACCGTCAATGTGCACATGAGTAACTTAAGAAATAAATTACTTAAGGCAAATCCTCAAGAGGATTATATTGAAACTATATGGGGAATGGGGTACAAGCTTAAATCATAAACTTAAGTTTTTCTTAAGGATTTCTTTAAATTCCCTTATGGATTGGTTTATATTATAGGTTTATAAGGTTAGGAATCTGAAAGAAAGTAGATTTATATGTCAGTCTATTTGCTTTCAGATTCATTAAGGGAGTGGTAAGGATGAATGAATTTGTGTTAAGAACAAGAAATTTAACAAAGACCTTCAAGAATGCAACTGTGCTTGATAATGTTAATATGAACATAAGAAAAGGCAGTATTTATGGATTAATAGGCTTAAATGGTGCAGGAAAAACAACATTAATTCGCTTAATTACAGGTCTTTCAGTAAATCAGTCTGGTAGTATTGAGCTTTTTGGAGAAAATGAAGAAAGAAAGTTTAATTCATTAAGAAGTAGAGTAGGATGTTTGATTGAAACACCTGCTATGTATCCAAATAAGACAGGCTATGAGAATTTAGAAATAGACAGAATTCAAAAGGGAATTCCAGGAACAGAATGCATAGAAAAAGTGCTTAAGATGGTTGATCTAGAGGAAGCAAAGGGTAAAACAGTTAGGAATTATTCTCTTGGTATGAAGCAAAGGTTAGGAATAGCCATGGCATTGCTTGGAGATCCAGAATTTATAATATTAGATGAACCAGTTAATGGGTTAGATCCAGTGGGTATTATTGAGGTTCGTGAATTATTAAAGAAGCTAAATACAGAGTATGGTGTAACAATACTTATTGCTAGCCATATTTTAGAGGAATTGCATCAGTTAAGCACTTGTTATGGAATAATTCACAAGGGAAAGTTAATTCAAGAAATAACAGAAAAAGAGTTGATGGATAGATGTAAAAAGTATCTACATTTAAAAGTGGATGATGCAGCTAAAGCTTCAGTTATAATAAATACAAAGTTAAGCACTTCAAATTTCGAGATATTACCTAATAATATTATAAGACTATATGATTATTTAGATAAGTCTGGTGTTGTATCTAATGTTCTTATTAAAGGTGGAATTAGCGTAGAAGAGATAAATCCTAAAGGGGATAATCTTGAACAATATTTCACTAAATTAATAGGGGGTGGAGAGAATGCTTAATTTAATAAAGGTGGAATTTTATAAGTTAAAAAGATCTAAATCATTTTATGGTATGATAATTTTAATGTTACTTCAAACTTTAGCAGTATATACATTGTCTACTCATCTAAAAGGGATGAGTGGTAGGAAGGTATTGTTAGATGGATTTGCTAATGAACAATTTTTATTAGGAATGATAATAATAGCAGTATTTGCAGGAGAATATATAGGTTCAGAATTTTATACAGGTTGCATAAAAAATATGATTTCTTATGGGCATAGTAGAAAAAATATAATTATAGCTAAAAGTATAGTTTTCTATATTGGTGTAACTATAATTATTTCAATATACCCAATTATAACAACAGTAATTAATTCTATACTTTACGGTTATGGAGAAGCATTTACTTTTCAATCAGTTATTAACTTTATAATAATAACATTACTTATGATGTTAGTGTATGTTGGAATTGCAAGTATTGCATTAGCCATAGCATTTATATCTAAAAATTTGATTATAATAATAGGCGTATTTATGGTTGTTGATCCAATTGTTAGAGTGGCTGAAGCTATGTCACTTAGAAATACTACTGTCAATGCAATATTTAGCAAAACGATATATTATCAGCCTTCTATAATATATAGATTTAATGAAGTTACCATAGAACAAAAATTATGGACAATTATAATAGCACTGTTAACTATAGCAATATGTACTCTAATAAGTATATATTCATTTAATAGAGCAGAGATAAAGTAAAAGAAAGGTGGGTGGATGGATGATATATATAGTTATCAGTTTAATAGTTATACTAATATTTTTCATAGCCCATTTACAATATAATAAGAAACAAATCAATAGAATAAGAAATGAGCTTATGAATATAAATAAGGAAAAGGCAGATAGGAAAGTAACTGTATGTCTTTTAGATAAAAATATTGAGAGTTTGGCAGAAGAAATTAATAGAACAATAGATGGAAGAAGAGAATCTGAGGCTAATAGAGTAAAATTTGAGAGAGAATTAAGACAAACTATAGCTAATATGTCTCATGATTTAAGAACTCCGCTTACTTCAATCATAGGATATCTTCAGTTTTTAAAATTAGACGATATAAATGAAGAAGAAAAGTTAGAATATTTAAATATAGCAGAGCAGAGAGCACGAGTTTTAGAAGGACTACTAAATGATTTTTATGAGTTATCCTTAATTGATTCAATAGATTTTCAAATAAAGTGTGAAAAAGTAAATATAAGTAGGCTTATTGAAGAAATTTTGTTAGGAAAGTATTCTGACTTTGTAAATAGAAATTTAATTCCTGAAGTAGAGATGTGTAGCAGTATGGTTAATATTTTAGCTGAGGAAAAATCACTTAAAAGAGTTATTGAAAATTTATTAAGTAATGTAATAAAATATGCGAAGAATAGTGTGAAAATATCACTAAGAGTTGAAAAAAAGGAAGCAGTATTTACTGTGAGTAATAATGTAATTAATTTAACCAAGGAAGATGTAGAAAATATATTTGATAGATTCTATATGGCAGATAAAACTCGATCAGGTAATGGAACAGGAGTTGGTTTAGCTGTGGCGAAAGCCTTGGTTAATAAAATGGATGGAGACGTATCAGCTGAGTTTGAAGAAGAGGTACTTAGTATAAGTTGTAGATTTAAACTAATATCTTAGGAGATTTTCAGCAAATAGTTATGTATTTATATAGTTAAAATAAAGGATTGTTATAAAACTACACTATGAGGCTAGCTTTATAACAATCCTTATATAATTTATATTACTTCGATTTTGATCGAGTAACTGCCATAACCACAGGAACAGTTATTATAATTGCAGCAGCTGCTGATATAAAACCATTAAGGATTAATCCTAAAAGAGTATTTGTTGCAAAAGTTCGGCTCACATGAAGAGCATTAGCATAATCATCTAAATATAAAGCAAAAATTATACCTACTACCCCTAAAGTATTAGTAAATGAACCAATAGCAGCACCAATTCCGATATTTAGAGTCTTAGACTTTGTTTTAATGAGCTTGTACCCATAATATGACGTAACGCCTATAAGAATTCTAGGCAATACAGCAACTATAGGATCTATAAAAATGAATGAAACAGGTGTTGGAGTATTAATAGCTTGAAATATACTAAATAAGCCAAAAAGTAATCCTATCATGGCACCAACCACAGGCCCCTCAAGTATTGCACCTATAATAACAGGAATGTGCATAATTGTAGTTTTAAATGGTGGAATAGGAAGAAATCCTAAACCAGTTGCACCAAGTATAATGGTAATGGCAAATAAAAGGCCAATTACAACAACTTGTCTTGTAGAAAATTTTCTTTCTGAAGCATATGTGTTTTTTATCATGGTAACCTCCGTTCTCATTTCGTCCAAGAATATAAGGCGGACATAATGAAAAAAATATTATTTTAGTTTGGTTCTATTTACCTAAAGGTAAAAATGATACCAACTATATATAATAATACCACAAACTTTGTGAAAAGAATATCAAAGAATAAAAATCGTTACTTTTTTAACCTTACTAATTTAAGCATATCGTCTTTGATAAATATAAAAAACATTTTAATACTTTGAAAGTCATCACTTAAGTTACTCTCCTTGTCATCATCTAGAATTTTACTGATATAAAAGAATAAGAATATGAAGAATATAGCAATGCAAAGATAAATATCTTTAATATCTGCAACAAATAGAGGCATAATGCCTATAAAATCTAAACTACCTCCATAAAACAATTTATCAATTAAAGAACAAACTGCACCTGAGAACATAAATATAAAAGTAAAGTCCAACCAAGAACATTTATAGTTTTTATAGATAGAATATCTGTAAATTTCTAAAATAAAAAATAGTCCTATAAAGTTAAATATAATTAATCCAATAAAGCTTACATTAGCTCCAAATCTAGCATTAAGCCAAGAACCTTGGGTATTTATAATAGGATCAAAGTTAATGATGTCTTTTATAATTACGAAGGATTTATCAAAAAACCATCTCTTTATTGTAAGTTTAATTCCTTGATCAATAGCTATAAAAATCAAAAGAGATAGAAATATAGATTTTGTTTTAAGACCTTTAGATAATTTGGTTCCCAAGATATAAAGAATGTAGCCTACTAAAGCAAATAATATTATGAAAACTATATTAAAGGATATTTGTTTCATATCCTTAACTCTTCCTGTAACTAGTTCTAATAAAAAATACATCATCCAAAAAGCAGGCAAAAGTGAACAGGCGATAAGTTTTTCTTTTTTCATAGTAAATAATCCTCCCCAAAATAATTACAATATAACTAAATAGATTCTATCACATATTAAGAAAGATATCATTCAAAATATACCATTGTAAACATTAACAATAAGTATTAATATGATTATATAATAGATTAGTATTTATATTTTTTGTAGAACATATATAAACTTAAAAGGAGAAGATATTATGTTAACTGTTTTTGCAATATCAGATTCTATAGGGGAAACAGCAGAGCAGGTAGCTTTAGCTGCAGCAAGTCAATTTAAAGAGAAAGTTGAAGTTCAAAGAATACCATACATAAAAACAATGGAAGATGTAGAGGAAGTTATAGGAACCATAGAATGTGTAGATAAAGCTATGGTAGTGTCAACAATAATAACTGTTAATGTTAGAGAATATTTGACTCAAAAATGTATTGAGAAAAATATAAACATTATAAATGTTCTAGGACCTATTATAAATGTTGCTTCTACAATACTTAATCAACATCCTGATTACAATCCAGGAGCAGTTTGGAAAACTGATGAGATATATTTCAATAGAATAGAGGCTATGGAATTTGCAATGCAATATGATGATTCTAAAGATTATAGAGGATTGAAGAATGCTGATGTAGTTCTTATAGGACTTTCTAGAACATCTAAAACTCCATTATGTATGTACTTAGCTAACAAAGGGATAAAGGCTATCAATATTCCATTGGTTCCAGAAGTAGGAGTTCCTGATGAACTATATACAATAGATAGAAAGAAGATTTTTGGTCTTACAATAAATCCATTGCAACTTATAGAAATAAGAAAGAGACGACTTGATAAATTCCATAGGATTTCAGCAGAAATTGAGTATGCAAGTGATGCTAGAATTTTAGAAGAGTTTGATTTTGCAGATAAAATAATGAATAAGTTAGGGTGCAAGAAAATTGATGTAACTCAAAGAGCAATTGAGGATACAGCTCTCATTATATTAGAAACAATAAATGCATATAAGAATAAATAATTAAAAAATGATAAAAAGATGTTGACAGTATATTATCTAAGTGATAAGATAGTCATTGGCGCTAAGGCGATGTGTGAGAAATTTAAAACAAATTGAATTAAATCTCACAAAAAACTTTTCAAAAAAAGTGTTGACACAAAACACTTTGGATGATAAGATAAATAAGTCGCCAAACGGTGACAAAATAAAACAAGATGATCTTTGAAAATTAAACAGAGGAAACTAATAGTTCATATGAACTTTTTTTAAGACCAGCAATTCTTTTAAGCGAAAGCTAAGATTAAACTTGAAACTTAAATTGAGAGTTTGATCCTGGCTCAGGACGAACGCTGGCGGCGTGCTTAACACATGCAAGTCGAGCGAGAAAGTCTTCTTCGGAAGACGATCTAGCGGCGGACGGGTGAGTAACACGTGGGTAACCTGCCTTATAGAGGGGGATAGCCTTCCGAAAGGAAGATTAATACCGCATAACATGGTTTTATCGCATGGTAGAATCATCAAAGGAGTAATCCGCTATAAGATGGACCCGCGGCGCATTAGCTAGTTGGTGAGGTAACGGCTCACCAAGGCGACGATGCGTAGCCGACCTGAGAGGGTGATCGGCCACATTGGGACTGAGACACGGCCCAGACTCCTACGGGAGGCAGCAGTGGGGAATATTGCACAATGGGGGAAACCCTGATGCAGCAACGCCGCGTGAGTGATGAAGGCCTTCGGGTTGTAAAGCTCTGTTTACAGGGACGATAATGACGGTACCTGTGGAGGAAGCCACGGCTAACTACGTGCCAGCAGCCGCGGTAATACGTAGGTGGCAAGCGTTGTCCGGATTTACTGGGCGTAAAGGGAGCGTAGGCGGATTTTTAAGTGGGATGTGAAATACCCGGGCTCAACTTGGGTGCTGCATTCCAAACTGGAAGTCTAGAGTGTTGGAGAGGAAAGTGGAATTCCTAGTGTAGCGGTGAAATGCGTAGATATTAGGAAGAACACCAGTGGCGAAGGCGACTTTCTGGACAATAACTGACGCTGAGGCTCGAAAGCGTGGGGAGCAAACAGGATTAGATACCCTGGTAGTCCACGCCGTAAACGATGGATACTAGGTGTAGGAGGGTCCAACCTTCTGTGCCGCCGTTAACACATTAAGTATCCCGCCTGGGGAGTACGGTCGCAAGATTAAAACTCAAAGGAATTGACGGGGGCCCGCACAAGTAGCGGAGCATGTGGTTTAATTCGAAGCAACGCGAAGAACCTTACCTAAACTTGACATCTCCTGCATTACTCTTAATCGAGGAAGTCCCTTCGGGGACAGGAAGACAGGTGGTGCATGGTTGTCGTCAGCTCGTGTCGTGAGATGTTGGGTTAAGTCCCGCAACGAGCGCAACCCTTATTGTTAGTTGCTACCATTTAGTTGAGCACTCTAGCGAGACTGCCTGGGTTAACCAGGAGGAAGGTGGGGATGACGTCAAATCATCATGCCCCTTATGTTTAGGGCTACACACGTGCTACAATGGCAAGTACAAAAAGATGCAATACCGTGAGGTGGAGCAAAACTCAAAAACTTGTCTCAGTTCGGATTGTAGGCTGAAACTCGCCTACATGAAGCTGGAGTTACTAGTAATCGCGAATCAGAATGTCGCGGTGAATACGTTCCCGGGCCTTGTACACACCGCCCGTCACACCATGAGAGTTGGCAATACCCGAAGTCCGTGAGCTAACGCGTAAGCGAGGCAGCGGCCGAAGGTAGGGTCAGCGATTGGGGTGAAGTCGTAACAAGGTAGCCGTAGGAGAACCTGCGGCTGGATCACCTCCTTTCTATGGAGAACATCTAAGTGATGGAAACATGTACTTGGATAAAAACGAAGACTGGTTATCCTCTGTTTAATTTTGAGAGATCTTCTCTCAGAATTTTGTTCTTTGAAAATTGCACATAAGTATATAAAAAATTACATTTTAATGTAATATCTCAAATGTCAAATTCAAATGCGAATTTAGATTTAGTAACTTTGTTAAGATAGGCACGATGTGTTTTGATAACACATCAACAAAAAAGAAACGAGTAGTACGCGGAGCTGACGAGCGAGCAGCAGAGCTTACTTAGGTAAGTGAGCAGCGCAGCGAGGAAAGCGACAAAGTAATACGAAGTTAGTTTTTTGTTAGAGGTCAAGCTACAAAGGGCGCATGGTGAATGCCTTGGCATCAGGAGCCGATGAAGGACGCGATAAGCTGCGATAAGCTTCGGGTAGGCGCACATAGCCTGTGATCCGGAGATTTCCGAATGAGGGAACTCACATGGGAAACCCCATGTACTGTACAATGAATAAATAGTTGTATGGAGGTAAACCTAGGGAACTGAAACATCTAAGTACCTAGAGGAAGAGAAAGAAAACTCGATTCCGTAAGTAGCGGCGAGCGAAAGCGGAAGAGCCCAAACCAGAGATTTATCTCTGGGGTTGCGGACAGAACATAACGTGAAGGTATCGTAATTGAAGATAGCTGGAAAGCTACACCGTAGAAGGTAATAGTCCTGTAAGTAAAACGAGAAGATCATAGTTCTGCTCCAGAGTACCACGAGACACGTGAAACCTTGTGGGAAGCAGGGAGGACCACCTCCCAAGGCTAAATACTACCTGATGACCGATAGTGAAGAAGTACCGTGAGGGAAAGGTGAAAAGAACCCCGGGAGGGGAGTGAAATAGAACCTGAAACCGTGTGCCTACAACCGATCAGAGCACCATATGAGTGTGATGATGTGCTTTTTGTAGAACGAGCCAACGAGTTACGGTATGTAGCGAGGTTAAGTACTTAAGGTACGGAGCCGAAGGGAAACCGAGTCTGAATAGGGCGACTAGTTGCATGCTGTAGACCCGAAACCGGGTGACCTATCCATGGCCAGGTTGAAGCGAGAGTAAAATCTCGTGGAGGACCGAACCACGTTGGTGTTGAAAAACCATGGGATGAGCTGTGGATAGCGGAGAAATTCCAATCGAACTCGGAGATAGCTGGTTCTCCCCGAAATAGCTTTAGGGCTAGCGTCGAATATGAGTAATGGAGGTAGAGCACTGAATGGGCTAGGGGGCATAGCGCTTACTGAACCTTATCAAACTCCGAATGCCATATACTATTAGTTCGGCAGTCAGACTACGAATGATAAGATCCGTGGTCAAAAGGGAAACAGCCCAGATCGTCAGCTAAGGTCCCAAAGTGTAAGTTAAGTGGAAAAGGATGTGGGATTTCCAAGACAACTAGGATGTTGGCTTAGAAGCAGCCACTCATTAAAAGAGTGCGTAATAGCTCACTAGTCGAGAGATCCTGCGCCGAAAATGTTCGGGGCTCAAACTTACCACCGAAGCTACGGCATCAGTTATACTGATGGGTAGGGGAGCGTCGTAATCGGGCTGAAGTCGTACCGTAAGGAGCGGTGGACTGATTACGAGTGAGAATGTTGGCATTAGTAGCGAGATGTGGGTGAGAATCCCACAGGCCGAAAACCTAAGGTTTCCTCAGGAAGGTTCGTCCGCTGAGGGTTAGTCGGGACCTAAGCCGAGGCCGAAAGGCGTAGGTGATGGACAATCGGTTGATATTCCGATACCACTATTAATCGTTATTACCGATGGAGTGACACAGGAGGATAGGATGTGCTAGCTATTGGATGCTAGTCTAAGCACTTAGAGAGTTGTGATAGGCAAATCCGTCGCAACAATCTTGAGGTGTGATGGGGAAGGAACTACGGTTCCGAAGTATCTGATTCCACGCTGTCAAGAAAAGCTTCTAGGGAGAGAAATAGTGCCCGTACCGCAAACCGACACAGGTAGGTGAGGAGAGAATCCTAAGGCCGGCGGAAGAATTACAGTTAAGGAACTAGGCAAATTGACCCCGTAACTTCGGGAGAAGGGGTGCCTACGAGAGTAGGTCGCAGAGAATAGGCTCAAGCAACTGTTTAGCAAAAACACAGGTCTCTGCTAAAGCGAAAGCTGATGTATAGGGGCTGACGCCTGCCCGGTGCTGGAAGGTTAAGGGGAATACTTAGCGCAAGCGAAGGTATGAACTTAAGCCCCAGTAAACGGCGGCCGTAACTATAACGGTCCTAAGGTAGCGAAATTCCTTGTCGGGTAAGTTCCGACCCGCACGAATGGCGTAATGACTTGAGCACTGTCTCAACTGTAAATCCGGCGAAGTTGTAGTACCAGTGAAGATGCTGGTTACCCGCGATTGGACGGAAAGACCCCGTAGAGCTTTACTGTAGTTTAGCATTGAGTTTCGGTATTGTCTGTACAGGATAGGTGGGAGACTGAGAAACCAGGGCGTCAGCCTTGGTGGAGTCACCCTTGGGATACCACCCTGACAGTACTGGAATTCTAACCGGGCGCCATGAAACTGGTGACGGGACATTGTTAGATGGGCAGTTTGACTGGGGCGGTCGCCTCCAAAAAAGTAACGGAGGCGCCCAAAGGTTCCCTCAGAACGGTCGGAAATCGTTCGAAGAGTGCAAAGGCAGAAGGGAGCCTGACTGCGACACCTACAAGTGGAGCAGGGACGAAAGTCGGGCTTAGTGATCCGGTGGTACCTCGTGGGAGGGCCATCGCTCAACGGATAAAAGCTACCTCGGGGATAACAGGCTGATCTCCCCCAAGAGTCCACATCGACGGGGAGGTTTGGCACCTCGATGTCGGCTCGTCGCATCCTGGGGCTGAAGTAGGTCCCAAGGGTTGGGCTGTTCGCCCATTAAAGCGGCACGCGAGCTGGGTTCAGAACGTCGTGAGACAGTTCGGTCCCTATCCGTCGCGGGCGCAGGAAATTTGAGAGGAGCTGTCCTTAGTACGAGAGGACCGGGATGGACTGACCTCTGGTGTACCAGTTGTTCCGCCAGGAGCATGGCTGGGTAGCTAAGTCGGGAAGGGATAAACGCTGAAAGCATCTAAGCGTGAAGCCCACCTCAAGATGAGATTTCCCATAGCGTAAGCTAGTAAGATCCCTTGAAGAACACAAGGTTGATAGGTCAGAGGTGTAAGTGTGGTAACATATTTAGCTGACTGATACTAATAGATCGAGGGCTTGACCAATAAAATAGATTAACAAAAAGAGATAAAACTTGTGTGCAATTTTGAAAGAACATAAAAGTTCTTTTGTTTGTAGAAATTTCTGCAAACCATGAATCTGGTGATGATGTGTTTTTGGGTTACACCCCTTCCCATTCCGAACAGGATGGTTAAGCCAATTACAGCTGATGGTACTGCATGGGCGACTGTGTGGGAGAGTAAGTGGTCGCCAGGTTATTCTTATATATAAGAATAATAATGTTCCGCGATAGCTCAATGGTGGAGCACTCGGCTGTTAACCGATAGGTTGGAGGTTCGAGCCCTCTTCGCGGAGCCATTTTTATTTTATTAAGTGTATAATATAAAGAAAGCTAGTTTAAAGATTTAATTATAAATCTTTAAACTAGCTTTTTTCATTAAATAAGAAAACAACGAATTGTTGTTTATTCACATTATGTGTATTCGCCTTAATTATTGTTGTACCTATAGTACAAGTCTTCAACAAGTTTATATGTAACATCCCATTTCAGATTATTACAATTACAAAACAGTAGTACACTAAAATTCTTTTCATAAAAATGTACATAAATACTTCTGAAACCTGCATCTCCTCCAGTATGCCAGATTGTTTTCTGTGCACATTTTTCTTGTATCATCCAACCGTAACTATAACAGCCGCAATAATCAAAGAGAATCTGTCCATCATTGCTAACACCTGGTTCAATAAATTTTCTTTTACTGTCTGAATTTATAATTTTGTAGCTATATAGAATATCATCATATAGTTTCATGTCTGCAATTGATGTAAAAACATTCGCACAGCCTGTTGCTAGTGTATCAACATAAAAGCAATGGAATTCACTATTATTCTGATCATAGCCGTATACTCTATTGGGCACAACAGGTTGATTTTCATCAAATACCAAAGTATTCTTCATACCAGGTGGTATAAAAATGTTTTTCTTCAAATAACCAGGAAGTGGCATTTTTGTGACTCTTTCAATTATAATAGCAAGTAATACAAAATTTGAATTGCAGTATTCCATTTTGCTTCCAGGTAAAAAGTGCAACTCTGTTTGTGATTTAAGCAAACTTAGAACTTCAGCATTTGTAGAATGTAAAGCATCATTTCTTGCTTTTTGCCATAACAAATCATTATAGTCAGGTAAGCCCGACATATGATGAACCAAGTGATATATTTTAATATCTTCACCATAGTGTTTTATTTCAGGTATGAAATTTACAACTTTATCATTTTCACAAATTAGATTGTTCTCTATTAACTGAAGTACAGCTATACCTGTAAATTGTTTTGATACAGAGCCAATGTTAAATACAGATTGAGCAGTTATTGGAATATTATGTTCACAATTTGCCAATCCAAGATATTCTTCATAAACAACATCAAAATTCTTAATTGGCATGACACCTATTCCTGGTGAAGTATTGGAATATTCATTATAATATTTTTCTAACATATCATACCTCCTCTTTTTGTTGTATCATTTTTAGTTTGCTGTTTCTAACTATCGCACATGAACCTAACTATATATTATATGGATGGTATTAATAATTAAAATGTATCCTATTTTCAACACTATTCTTTAACAAAGCCTAATTTTAATACTATTTCGTGTCCTAAAATAAGAAAGACAACATACACAAAGAAAAACCATGTGTGCTTATAGCAGGATGTAACTACAAGACAAAGAAAGAGATAGAAAAATATGATTAATGTATTAATAATTGATCCAAGAAATGCTCATTAGCATTTTAATCTAAATAGAGTTATTATTTGTGATCGGCAGTATAAATAATATAACTATCATCAATATGATACATAAACATTTCCTAGTGTATCAGTATAAGAAAAAATGCATTATATTGAGAATAAAGTAGAAATATAAAAGTAACTTAAAAATTTGATACAATAGGAAACTCTTTGATTGGGATGATGTGATAAGATAGTTATTGTCGCTAAGGCGATGTGTGAGAAATTTAAAACAGATTGAATTAAATCTCACAAAAAACTTTTCGAAAAAAGTGTTGACACAAAACACTTTGGATGATAAGATAAACAAGTCGCCAAACGGTGACAAAATAAAACAAGATGATCTTTGAAAATTAAACAGAGGAAACTAATAGTTCATATGAACTTTTTTTAAGACCAGCAATTCTTTTAAGCGAAAGCTAAGATTAAACTTGAAACTTAAATTGAGAGTTTGATCCTGGCTCAGGACGAACGCTGGCGGCGTGCTTAACACATGCAAGTCGAGCGAGAAAGTCTTCTTCGGAAGACGATCTAGCGGCGGACGGGTGAGTAACACGTGGGTAACCTGCCTTATAGAGGGGGATAGCCTTCCGAAAGGAAGATTAATACCGCATAACATGGTTTTATCGCATGGTAGAATCATCAAAGGAGTAATCCGCTATAAGATGGACCCGCGGCGCATTAGCTAGTTGGTGAGGTAACGGCTCACCAAGGCGACGATGCGTAGCCGACCTGAGAGGGTGATCGGCCACATTGGGACTGAGACACGGCCCAGACTCCTACGGGAGGCAGCAGTGGGGAATATTGCACAATGGGGGAAACCCTGATGCAGCAACGCCGCGTGAGTGATGAAGGCCTTCGGGTTGTAAAGCTCTGTTTACAGGGACGATAATGACGGTACCTGTGGAGGAAGCCACGGCTAACTACGTGCCAGCAGCCGCGGTAATACGTAGGTGGCAAGCGTTGTCCGGATTTACTGGGCGTAAAGGGAGCGTAGGCGGATTTTTAAGTGGGATGTGAAATACCCGGGCTCAACTTGGGTGCTGCATTCCAAACTGGAAGTCTAGAGTGTTGGAGAGGAAAGTGGAATTCCTAGTGTAGCGGTGAAATGCGTAGATATTAGGAAGAACACCAGTGGCGAAGGCGACTTTCTGGACAATAACTGACGCTGAGGCTCGAAAGCGTGGGGAGCAAACAGGATTAGATACCCTGGTAGTCCACGCCGTAAACGATGGATACTAGGTGTAGGAGGGTCCAACCTTCTGTGCCGCCGTTAACACATTAAGTATCCCGCCTGGGGAGTACGGTCGCAAGATTAAAACTCAAAGGAATTGACGGGGGCCCGCACAAGTAGCGGAGCATGTGGTTTAATTCGAAGCAACGCGAAGAACCTTACCTAAACTTGACATCTCCTGCATTACTCTTAATCGAGGAAGTCCCTTCGGGGACAGGAAGACAGGTGGTGCATGGTTGTCGTCAGCTCGTGTCGTGAGATGTTGGGTTAAGTCCCGCAACGAGCGCAACCCTTATTGTTAGTTGCTACCATTTAGTTGAGCACTCTAGCGAGACTGCCTGGGTTAACCAGGAGGAAGGTGGGGATGACGTCAAATCATCATGCCCCTTATGTTTAGGGCTACACACGTGCTACAATGGCAAGTACAAAAAGATGCAATACCGTGAGGTGGAGCAAAACTCAAAAACTTGTCTCAGTTCGGATTGTAGGCTGAAACTCGCCTACATGAAGCTGGAGTTACTAGTAATCGCGAATCAGAATGTCGCGGTGAATACGTTCCCGGGCCTTGTACACACCGCCCGTCACACCATGAGAGTTGGCAATACCCGAAGTCCGTGAGCTAACGCGTAAGCGAGGCAGCGGCCGAAGGTAGGGTCAGCGATTGGGGTGAAGTCGTAACAAGGTAGCCGTAGGAGAACCTGCGGCTGGATCACCTCCTTTCTATGGAGAACATCTAAGTGATGGAAACATGTACTTGGATAAAAACGAAGACTGGTTATCCTCTGTTTAATTTTGAGAGATCTTCTCTCAGAATTTTGTTCTTTGAAAATTGCACATAAGTATATAAAAAATTACATTTTAATGTAATATCTCAAATGTCAAATTCAAATGCGAATTTAGATTTAGTAACTTTGTTAAGATAGGCACGATGTGTTTTGATAACACATCAACAAAAAAGAAACGAGTAGTACGCGGAGCTGACGAGCGAGCAGCAGAGCTTACTTAGGTAAGTGAGCAGCGCAGCGAGGAAAGCGACAAAGTAATACGAAGTTAGTTTTTTGTTAGAGGTCAAGCTACAAAGGGCGCATGGTGAATGCCTTGGCATCAGGAGCCGATGAAGGACGCGATAAGCTGCGATAAGCTTCGGGTAGGCGCACATAGCCTGTGATCCGGAGATTTCCGAATGAGGGAACTCACATGGGAAACCCCATGTACTGTACAATGAATAAATAGTTGTATGGAGGTAAACCTAGGGAACTGAAACATCTAAGTACCTAGAGGAAGAGAAAGAAAACTCGATTCCGTAAGTAGCGGCGAGCGAAAGCGGAAGAGCCCAAACCAGAGATTTATCTCTGGGGTTGCGGACAGAACATAACGTGAAGGTATCGTAATTGAAGATAGCTGGAAAGCTACACCGTAGAAGGTAATAGTCCTGTAAGTAAAACGAGAAGATCATAGTTCTGCTCCAGAGTACCACGAGACACGTGAAACCTTGTGGGAAGCAGGGAGGACCACCTCCCAAGGCTAAATACTACCTGATGACCGATAGTGAAGAAGTACCGTGAGGGAAAGGTGAAAAGAACCCCGGGAGGGGAGTGAAATAGAACCTGAAACCGTGTGCCTACAACCGATCAGAGCACCATATGAGTGTGATGATGTGCTTTTTGTAGAACGAGCCAACGAGTTACGGTATGTAGCGAGGTTAAGTACTTAAGGTACGGAGCCGAAGGGAAACCGAGTCTGAATAGGGCGACTAGTTGCATGCTGTAGACCCGAAACCGGGTGACCTATCCATGGCCAGGTTGAAGCGAGAGTAAAATCTCGTGGAGGACCGAACCACGTTGGTGTTGAAAAACCATGGGATGAGCTGTGGATAGCGGAGAAATTCCAATCGAACTCGGAGATAGCTGGTTCTCCCCGAAATAGCTTTAGGGCTAGCGTCGAATATGAGTAATGGAGGTAGAGCACTGAATGGGCTAGGGGGCATAGCGCTTACTGAACCTTATCAAACTCCGAATGCCATATACTATTAGTTCGGCAGTCAGACTACGAATGATAAGATCCGTGGTCAAAAGGGAAACAGCCCAGATCGTCAGCTAAGGTCCCAAAGTGTAAGTTAAGTGGAAAAGGATGTGGGATTTCCAAGACAACTAGGATGTTGGCTTAGAAGCAGCCACTCATTAAAAGAGTGCGTAATAGCTCACTAGTCGAGAGATCCTGCGCCGAAAATGTTCGGGGCTCAAACTTACCACCGAAGCTACGGCATCAGTTATACTGATGGGTAGGGGAGCGTCGTAATCGGGCTGAAGTCGTACCGTAAGGAGCGGTGGACTGATTACGAGTGAGAATGTTGGCATTAGTAGCGAGATGTGGGTGAGAATCCCACAGGCCGAAAACCTAAGGTTTCCTCAGGAAGGTTCGTCCGCTGAGGGTTAGTCGGGACCTAAGCCGAGGCCGAAAGGCGTAGGTGATGGACAATCGGTTGATATTCCGATACCACTATTAATCGTTATTACCGATGGAGTGACACAGGAGGATAGGATGTGCTAGCTATTGGATGCTAGTCTAAGCACTTAGAGAGTTGTGATAGGCAAATCCGTCGCAACAATCTTGAGGTGTGATGGGGAAGGAACTACGGTTCCGAAGTATCTGATTCCACGCTGTCAAGAAAAGCTTCTAGGGAGAGAAATAGTGCCCGTACCGCAAACCGACACAGGTAGGTGAGGAGAGAATCCTAAGGCCGGCGGAAGAATTACAGTTAAGGAACTAGGCAAATTGACCCCGTAACTTCGGGAGAAGGGGTGCCTACGAGAGTAGGTCGCAGAGAATAGGCTCAAGCAACTGTTTAGCAAAAACACAGGTCTCTGCTAAAGCGAAAGCTGATGTATAGGGGCTGACGCCTGCCCGGTGCTGGAAGGTTAAGGGGAATACTTAGCGCAAGCGAAGGTATGAACTTAAGCCCCAGTAAACGGCGGCCGTAACTATAACGGTCCTAAGGTAGCGAAATTCCTTGTCGGGTAAGTTCCGACCCGCACGAATGGCGTAATGACTTGAGCACTGTCTCAACTGTAAATCCGGCGAAGTTGTAGTACCAGTGAAGATGCTGGTTACCCGCGATTGGACGGAAAGACCCCGTAGAGCTTTACTGTAGTTTAGCATTGAGTTTCGGTATTGTCTGTACAGGATAGGTGGGAGACTGAGAAACCAGGGCGTCAGCCTTGGTGGAGTCACCCTTGGGATACCACCCTGACAGTACTGGAATTCTAACCGGGCGCCATGAAACTGGTGACGGGACATTGTTAGATGGGCAGTTTGACTGGGGCGGTCGCCTCCAAAAAAGTAACGGAGGCGCCCAAAGGTTCCCTCAGAACGGTCGGAAATCGTTCGAAGAGTGCAAAGGCAGAAGGGAGCCTGACTGCGACACCTACAAGTGGAGCAGGGACGAAAGTCGGGCTTAGTGATCCGGTGGTACCTCGTGGGAGGGCCATCGCTCAACGGATAAAAGCTACCTCGGGGATAACAGGCTGATCTCCCCCAAGAGTCCACATCGACGGGGAGGTTTGGCACCTCGATGTCGGCTCGTCGCATCCTGGGGCTGAAGTAGGTCCCAAGGGTTGGGCTGTTCGCCCATTAAAGCGGCACGCGAGCTGGGTTCAGAACGTCGTGAGACAGTTCGGTCCCTATCCGTCGCGGGCGCAGGAAATTTGAGAGGAGCTGTCCTTAGTACGAGAGGACCGGGATGGACTGACCTCTGGTGTACCAGTTGTTCCGCCAGGAGCATGGCTGGGTAGCTAAGTCGGGAAGGGATAAACGCTGAAAGCATCTAAGCGTGAAGCCCACCTCAAGATGAGATTTCCCATAGCGTAAGCTAGTAAGATCCCTTGAAGAACACAAGGTTGATAGGTCAGAGGTGTAAGTGTGGTAACATATTTAGCTGACTGATACTAATAGATCGAGGGCTTGACCAATAAAATAGATTAACAAAAAGAGATAAAACTTGTGTGCAATTTTGAAAGAACATAAAAGTTCTTTTGTTTGTAGAAATTTCTGCAAACCATGAATCTGGTGATGATGTGTTTTTGGGTTACACCCCTTCCCATTCCGAACAGGATGGTTAAGCCAATTACAGCTGATGGTACTGCATGGGCGACTGTGTGGGAGAGTAAGTGGTCGCCAGGTTATTCTTATATATAAGAATAATAATGTTCCGCGATAGCTCAATGGTGGAGCACTCGGCTGTTAACCGATAGGTTGGAGGTTCGAGCCCTCTTCGCGGAGCCATTTTTATTTTATTAAGTGTATAATATAAAGAAAGCTAGTTTAAAGATTTATGATTAAATCTCTAAACTAGCTTTTTTCGTTATATATTTTTTATTTTAATGTCTAAAAAAGAAAGTATGTTATATAAGTAATATTGTTTTAGAATTTAAAGTAAACCCTCAGCCTTTAATAATTCAGCTGTTAATACTGAGCCACCAGCAGCACCTCTTAATGTGTTGTGGGATAAGCATACAAATTTATAATCAAATAAGGTATCTTCTCTAAGTCTACCAATACTAACCCCCATTCCCCTTTCAATATCTCTGTCTAGACCTGTTTGAGGCCTATCATCTTGCTCAAAATAAGTTAAAAATTGTTTAGGAGCTAGAGGAAGTTTTAGTTCTTGAGGTTTGCCTTTAAAATTTCTCCAATGCTCAAGAATCTGTTCTTTAGTAGGTTTCTTTTCAAATGAAACAAAAACTCCAGCTAAGTGACCATCAGAAACGGGAACACGGATACATTGAGCACTAATTACAGGGTTCGTAGCAGGAACTATTTTTCCATTTCTAACAGTGCCCCAAATTTTTAATGGTTCTTTTTCACTTTTGCTTTCTTCGCCAGAGATGTAGGGGATTGCATTATCATTAATTTCTGGCCAATCACTAAATATTTTACCTGCACCAGAGATAGCTTGATAAGTACAAACTAAAATCTTTGTAGGTTTAAATTCTAATAATGCAGTTATTGCAGGAACATAACTTTGGATTGAGCAGTTTGGTTTGGTTACTATAAAACCTTTCTGGGTTCCTAATCTCTTACGTTGAGCATCAATAACATCTAAATGATTGTTATTGATTTCAGGAATAATCATTGGGACATCTTCAGTCCATCTGTTAGCAGAATTATTTGATATAACGGGAATATCTGCTTTAGCATACAGTTCTTCTAACTCTTTAATTTCGTTTGATGGCATATTTACCGCGCAGAACACAAAATCAACATCTTTTATTATTTCATCAAGATTATAAACATCTTTTACCATAATGTTATTAACGAAATCAGGCATAGGCAAATTAAGTTTCCATCTACCTTTAATTGATTCTTCATAAGTTTTACCTGCAGAACTTTTGCTAGCAGCTAATACTGTAACTTGAAAATATGGGTGGTTATTAAGTAATGTGATTAATCTTTGACCAACAAATCCAGTGGCACCAAGAATACCAACTTTAAGTTTACTCATTTAAAACGCCTCCTAAGTTTAGCTTATTGCTTATAATATAGATTAAATTCAAAATAATATTTATTTTTAACTATATTAGTAGTACATTATGCAAGAAAAAGTAATAAGTTTGCATAGTACATACATATAAATTTTTATACTGGATAAATTAATACTGCAGTAGATATTAGTTGCTGAAATATAAGAGGTGAGCATAAATGTCTGAATACAAGATGGATATAAATGGAATGATAGGGCTTAGTGATTATAGTAATATTCATGATTATATTTCTATCATAGATAGAAATGATAACTTTACTATAACATTAGATGATTCTGCGAAGATTAGCTTAGACATAATTCAATCAATTCTTAAGGATAGTAAATTTTCAATTACTTCTGAAGGTGTTGATAACCAAGGAAAATACTATATGAGCCTTCATAAAAGCAAATATGATGAGTTATAAGACTTATATATTTCAAATAAAAGGAACATTGGGATAAAATCGGGGATATTTTTGTAAAAATAACAAAAAAAATATTTATTTATTAGCCAAAACTCCAAATAACATAATATGCATAGTATGTTATAATCATAGTATATTATATAATTGGAGGAGAATGACTATGAAGAACTATTTTATAGGGATAGATTTAGGTGGAACCAAAATTAGTACAGCTATTTCTGACGTTGAAGGAAATGTAAAAGCTCAAAGTACTGTTGCAACAGATGCTAAGGATGGAGAAATTCCAGTTTTAAATAGAATAATATCAACTGTTGAAAAGGTTTTAGAAGAATCTAAGATATCATTAGATGAAGTAGAAGCTATAGGAATAGGATCACCAGGACCTTTAGATGCTAAATCAGGAGTGATAATTACAACACCAAACTTACCATTTAAAAACTTTAATCTTGTAGCACCTATAAGAGAAAAATTTAATGTGCCAGTATTTTTAGATAATGATGCAAACGTAGCTGCTATAGGAGAGTTTATGTTTGGTGCTGGTAAAGGAACTGAAAATATGGTTTATATGACTGTTAGCACAGGTGTAGGCGGTGGAGCTGTATTGAATGGTAAGATATACAGAGGAAATACTTGCAATGCTTTAGAAATTGGACATACTACAGTAGCTGCTGATGGGCCAAGATGTAATTGTGGAAATATAGGATGTTTAGAAGCTACATCTTCAGGAACTTCAATAGGAAAAAGAGGTAAAGAAGCTTGTTTAACAAAGGTAGAAACTTCATTAAAGAATTATGATGAAGTAACTTCATATGAAGTGTTTGTAGAAGCAGCTAAAGGTGATGAAGTAGCAAAAGACATAATAGACAATGCTTTAAATTACTTAGGAATTGGTGTTGCAAACATGGTATCAACTTTTGACCCAGAAGTAGTTATAATTGGTGGAGGAGTTTCAAAAGCTGGAGATATAGTTTTCGAAACAGTAAGAAAAGTTGTAAATAAGAGATGTTTCAAGAATATGGCTGAAAGTTGCAGAATAGTTCCAGCAGGGTTAGGTGCTGATGCTGGAGTTATAGGTGCACTTGGATTAGCTATAATGGAAAGTAAATAGAAATAATTTATTAAAATTGAATACATTGAATAGTTTAAAAGATAAGTATTATAGTTTATATAATACTTATCTTTTTTTATGCTTTAGCAAGTGATAATGAAAATAAAATATTTCTATTTTGGTGTAGGTCTGCAAGCAGAAATAGGTATCAGATACAATTCAAGAGATATTTTTTTATAAAAAATAACCTGTATATGATTACAATTGTGAATAAAGTGCAAACATATAAAAAGACATTTTTTATATATTGACTGCAAAAAAAACAAGTGATATTATGAAATATAGTTAGATATCTAATTAGTTTGGAGATGATAAGATGCAGAATAATGATACGGAGCAGTTGTACTATCTTTTCGAGAGAGTTATAAAATTGAAGTTTAATAGAGCTTTTGTTCTATGTGATGATATAGGTATTCATCCAGGACAAAATCATATGCTAAGTTTTTTGTATAAGCATGAAGGACAAAGTCAAAAACAGATTGCTGATATGATAAATATAAAGCCATCTACTGTAACAATCATGATAAAAAAGATGGAGAAAGCTAATCTTGTAAAAAGAATACCAGATGAGATGGATCAAAGAGTTATAAGAGTGTATTTATCTGATGAAGGCAGAATAATATGTAAGAAGTTACTTGAAGTAAATAATCAAATTCAAGAAGAGTGTCTTAAGGATTTTGATGAGCAGGAAATAGAAGAGTTACATAAATTATTATCCAAGGTAAAAAATAATCTTGAACAATTTGAAGATGAAAAGTTATTTAAAGAGAAAATGCAAAAACACATGGAATGCCATCATGGAGCAAAAGAAGAGGACAATTAATAATTAATTATAGAAAGGACGGCGGAATATATGTTGAAATTAACAAAGTATTTAAAGAGTTATACAGTTTGGCTTTTGGCTATATTAGCATTAGCTTTCGGACAAACTATGGCAGATTTAAATTTGCCAAATATAATGTCTGAGATTGTTGATACTGGAATAGTAAAATCTGATACTTCTTTTATCATTCAAAAAGGAGGAGTCATGTTATTAGTATCTTTTGGAGGAGCACTTTGTGCAATACTATTAGGGCTATTGGCTTCTAAGGTAGCAGTAGGTGTAGCTAAGAAGATGCGTGAAGATGTATTTATGAAGGTAGAAAGTTTTTCTCTTAGTGAGTTCAATAAAATAGGAACTTCATCACTTATTACAAGAAGTACTAATGATATTAACCAAATACAACAAGTTCTTATTATGATATTACGTATAGCAGTTACAGCTCCTGTTATGTTTATCGGAGCGTTAATAATGGCTGTTTCAAGAGATAAGGCATTATCTATGGTGTTTGTAGTAATAATTCCATTGTTATTACTTACATTAGGAGTAGTGTCAGGAAAAGCAATGCCTTTATTTAAAAGCATGCAAGGTAAAATTGATAAACTAAATAGAGTTGTTAGAGAAGGTCTTATAGGAATAAGAGTAGTACGTGCATTTAACCGTACTGAGTATGAAGAAAAAAGATTTGATGAATCAAGTAGAGATTTAGCAGATACAGCTATAAAGGTTAATAAGATAATGGCAGTTATGATGCCGCTTATGATGTTCTTTTTCAACTGTATGTCTATTGCTATAATATGGTTTGGTTCAAAAAGAATAGATTTAGGCGAAATGAATGTTGGAGATTTAATGGCATTTATCCAATATGCTATGCAAGTAATGATGTCTGTACTTATGGTTGCCATGATATTTATAATGGTACCTCGTGCATCAGCATCTGGAGAAAGAATTAGAGAAGTTCTATCTGTTAAACCAATTATAAAGGATGCAGAACAAACAAAAGTAGTTAATGGTTCTAGAGGATATTTAGAGTTTAAGAATGTAGTATTTAGATATCCTGGTGCAGAACAATCAGTACTAAACAATATCAGTTTTAGTGCAAAACCAGGTGAAACTACAGCTATTATAGGTAGTACTGGTTCTGGAAAGTCTGCGTTGATTAACTTAATACCTCGTTTCTATGATATAGAAAGTGGTGAAATCTTAGTAGATGGAGTTAATATAAAAGAATTATCTCAAAAAGATTTAAGATCTAAGATTGGAGTAGTTCCACAAAAGGCAGTACTTTTCTCAGGAACTATAAAAGACAATATTAGATATGGTAAAGAAGATGCTACAGATGAAGAAATAAAGCATGCAGCTGAGGTTGCACAAGCTAGTGAGTTTATTTCAGAGATGAAGGAAGGTTATGATTCAGAAATAGCTCAAGGCGGAAATAATGTTTCTGGTGGACAAAAGCAACGTTTATCCATAGCAAGGGCTATAGTTAGAAATCCAGAAATCTATATATTTGATGATAGTTTTTCTGCTCTAGATTTTAAAACTGATGCTAAGTTACGTGGAGCTTTAAAGGATGAAACTAAGGATTCAACAGTTATAATAGTAGCACAAAGAGTTTCTACAGTAATGGATGCAGATAGAATAATAGTTTTAGATGAAGGTACAATTTCTGGAGTAGGAACTCATAAAGAACTTTTAGAAAATTGTGAGGTTTACAAGGAAATCGTGTCATCACAACTTTCAGAGGAGGAGATAGCATGAGTTCAGATAGAGGAAGAGGCAGAGGCCCTATGGGCGGAGGCCCAATGCGAGGAATGGGCAAGGTAGAAAAGGCCAAGGACTTTAAAGGTAGTTTAAAGAGATTAATTGGATACCTAGCACCATATAAAATAAAATTAATAGCAGTATTCATTACAGCTATATTAAGTACAATATTCTCAATAGTGAGCCCTAAGATAATGGGTAGAGCTACAACTAAGCTTTTTGAAGGAATAATAATGAAGAAGATGCACATTCCAGGTGCAGCTGTAGATTTTGAGTATATACTACAAATTGTATTAAATCTTATAGTTTTATATTTGATTAGTTCAATTTTTACTTATATACAACAATATTTAATGGCAGGCGTATCACAAAACACTGTGTATGATATGCGTAAGGAAGCAGAAAATAAATTAGGAAGATTACCTATAAAATATTTTGATTCAAGATCTCATGGAGATGTATTAAGTAGATTTACTAATGATATGGATAATATCAGTACAACCTTACAACAGAGTTTAACTCAGCTTATAACTTCTATTATTACTATAATAGGAATTCTAATAATGATGCTTACAATAAGTCCATTAATGACTCTAATTGCTATAGTAGTATTACCAGTAACTATGCTAGTAATAAGTCCTATACTAAAGAAGTCACAAGGCTTCTTTGCTAATCAACAAAAAGAACTTGGTAACTTAAATGGACATATTGAAGAAATGTACACAGGTCATAACATAGTTAAGGCTTTTGGACATGAGGAAAAGGCTATAAACGAGTTTAAAGAAATAAATGAAAAGCTATATGACGTAGGTTGGAAGGCACAATTTATTTCGGGTTTAATGATGCCTATGATGATGTTTGTTAACAATATAGCTTATGTGGCAGTATGTGTTGTGGGTGGATTCTTAGCAACAAAGAAGAAACTAGAAGTTGGAGATATTCAAGCATTTATACAATATATGAGACAATTCTCTCAACCTATAAACCAAACAGCTAACATAGCGAACATTATTCAATCAACAGTTGCTTCAGCTGAACGTGTATTTGAAATATTAGATGAAGCAGAAGAAATTCCAGATGAAGTTAACGCAAAGCAAATAACTTCTTGCAAAGGTGAAGTTAGATTCGATCATGTTAAATTTGGTTATAAGGATGGTCAAACTCTAATCAGTGATATGAACATTGATGTTAAGAGTGGTCAAACTATAGCTATTGTTGGACCTACAGGAGCAGGAAAGACTACACTTATAAACCTATTGATGAGATTCTATGAAGTTAACGAAGGTAAGATTTTAGTTGACGGTATAGATATAAGAGATTTAAAGAGAGAAGATTTGCGTAATACTTTTGGAATGGTACTTCAAGATACTTGGTCATTTAATGGAACAATAAGAGATAATATAGCTTATGGTAGACAAGGTGCTACAGAAGAAGAGATAGTTGCAGCTGCAAAGGCAGCACATGCAGATCACTTCATAAGAACTCTTGAAGATGGATATGATACTGTCTTAAATGAAGAAGCAACAAATATATCTCAAGGCCAAAAGCAGTTATTGACTATTGCCAGGGCAATACTTGCAGATCCAAGCATATTAATTCTAGATGAGGCGACTAGTAGTGTAGATACTAGAACAGAAGTATATATACAAAAGGCTATGGATAGACTTATGCATGGCAGAACAAGCTTTGTTATAGCACATAGACTTTCTACAATTAGAGATGCTGATTTAATCCTTGTAATGAATCATGGTAATGTAATTGAACAAGGAAATCATAAAGAATTGATGGCTGAAAATGGATTCTATGCAGACTTATATAATAGTCAATTTTCAGGGAAACAAATAGATGAAGCAATGTAAGATAATATAAATTACAATTAGAACTGTTGTTAAAGTAACTTAACTTTACAGCAGTTCTAATTTTTTTGGCATATGATTGTAAATTGTAGGGTTAAATATGTGAAGAATACTTTAGTTAGATAAGACAACACTATTTAGTGATAGAGAGACATCTAAGAGGTTTGTTGATGTAGTATAATGGCAAATACATTAGTGCAGAACTGTATTTATTAAGTAAAGGTCAATAAAAAGATGTATAAAGAGAGTATATATGATTAAAAAGTTTACATAATAAGAGATTATAGTTCACTGACTGGTATTTATGGCTATATAATTTTATAATTATAATAGTAATTAACTGGGGAGGAAAGAAATTATGGATTTTAATAAGTTAAGTTTAGAGATGCATGAGAATAATAAAGGTAAAATATCAATAGTATCGAAAGTTAAGGTTGAAACAAGGGATGATCTTAGTACTGCATATACACCAGGAGTTGCAGAACCATGTAGAAAGATTCATGCAAACAAGGATGATGCTTACAAGTATACTGCAAAAGGTAATTTAGTTGCAGTGGTTTCAGATGGTACAGCAGTTTTAGGTCTTGGGGACATTGGTCCAGAAGCAGCAATGCCTGTTATGGAAGGAAAATCAATATTATTTAAGGAATTTGGGAATGTAGATGCCTTTCCTATTTGCTTAGATACTAAGGATGTAGAAGAAATAATAAAAACAGTTAAGTATATGGCACCAACTTTTGGCGGAATTAACTTAGAGGATATATCTGCTCCAAGATGTTTTGAAATAGAAAGAAGATTGAAGGAAGAGTTAGAGATTCCAGTATTTCATGATGATCAACATGGTACTGCTATTGTAGTAGCAGCAGCCTTGTTAAATGGATTAAAGTTAGTACATAAAAACATAGAGGAAGTTAAAATTGTTATTAATGGAGCTGGTTCTGCAGGAATATCAATTTGTAAGTTATTATTACAATTTGGAGCTAAAAACATAGTCATGGTAGATAGAGCTGGAGCGTTGGTTGAAGGAGTTGAATGGATGAATCCAGCTCAAGCAGAGATTGCAAAGAAAACTAACGTTGAAAAGGAATCAGGAGACTTAAAAGCTGTAATAAAGAATAAGGATGTGTTCATAGGCGTGTCAGCTCCTAATATAGTAACAACAGAAATGGTAGCTACTATGAATAAAGACGCTATGATTTTTGCAATGGCAAATCCAACTCCAGAGATAATGCCAGAAGAGGCTAAGAAAGGTGGAGCAAGAGTAATTGCTACAGGAAGATCTGATTTTCCTAATCAAATTAACAATGTATTAGTGTTCCCTGGAATATTTAGAGGAGCTTTAGATGTTCAGGCTACAGATATAAATGAAGAAATGAAAATGGCTGCAGCAAGGGCTATAGCTAGCATAATAAGTGATGAGGAATTAAGTGAGGAGTATATTATTCCAAGTGCTTTTGATAAGAGGGTTGCAGTTAGGGTAGCAGAGGAAGTTGCTAAGGTGGCAAAGGAAACTGGTATAGCTAGGATAATGTAAAAATAACTTGCAATTTTCAATAAAAGATGTCATAATAGATAAGTAGATAAATTAATTAGTAATAAGATTTAGATTGAAACATTTCTCTGATTTAAGGTAATGTACTCAATTTAGGTATATTATTAACAAGGAGGAATGTAACATGGAAGATAGAAACATCGTATGTAAAGATTGCGGAAACGAATTTGTTTTCACAGTTGGAGAACAAGAATTTTACAAGGAAAAAGGATTTGAAAATGATCCAGTAAGATGTCCAGATTGTAGAAGAGCTAGAAAGCAACAAATGAACAAGAGATAATTCATTTAATAGCATAAGGAAGCAGTCTAAATGTTAATTTAGATTGCTTTTTTTAATGCGTGAGTAAAATGTGTATATAATTTAAAAATAGAAGTCTTATTAGTAATTATTTTATTGCGTGTATCGGTGGGTAATATATAGGTTTACATAGATAATAAGTTAAGGCTTTGATTTTTGGTTATATATAAAAACAAAGTGCTATAACTTATCGAAAAATGAACAAAATAAAGTTATGAGAATAACTAAAATTTAAATTAAAGGAAGGTAAACATATGGAAGAAATTAAGAATATAGAAGAAGTTAAAAAGTTTTATGATTTAGGGTTACATGAAGATGTATTAAAAGCAATAGACGATATGGGATTTGAAGAACCATCAAAAATACAAGCAAGAGTAATCCCAACATTATTAGAAGGTGCAGACGTTATAGGTCAAGCACAAACAGGAACAGGAAAAACTCTAGCATTTGGAGCGCCTGTTATAAGTAAGATTGAGAGAGGCGGAGCACACATTAAGTGTTTAGTTTTAGCGCCAACAAGAGAATTAGCAGTTCAAGTAAATGATGAACTTGCTAGAATAGCTAAATATTCTAGAACAAGGATTTTACCTATTTATGGTGGTCAACCAATAGACAGACAAATAAAATCAGTAAAAAGAGGCATAGACATAGCAGTTGGTACACCAGGTAGAATATTAGACCTTATAAAGAGAAGAGTTTTAGATTTAAGCCAAATAGAATTCTTAATATTAGATGAAGCAGATGAAATGTTAAACATGGGATTTATTGATGATATAGAAGAGATATTAAAGAATGCTAATGATGACAGACAAACTATGCTTTTCTCAGCAACAATGCCTGCTGAAATTAAGAAATTATCTAAGAGATATATGAAAGAAGATACTCAACATATATCAATAGATAAGAGAACTGTAACTGGAGCTACAGTTAGTCAATTCTATTATGAAGTTAAAAACAAGGATAGATTTGAAACACTATGTAGAGTTCTAGATGTGGATGAACCAACAGCAGCTATAATATTCTGTAAGACTAAGAGAGGTGTTGATGAAGTAGTTGAAGCAATGCAAGCTAGAGGATATAGCGTTGAAGGTATGCATGGTGATATGACTCAAACTCATAGAATGAATACTTTAAGAAAATTCAAAGAAGGAAATCTTGATTATTTAGTAGCTACAGATGTTGCTGCAAGAGGTATTGACGTAGAGAACGTAACTCACGTTATAAATTATGATTTGCCACAAGATACTGAGTCTTATGTTCATAGAATAGGTAGAACAGGAAGAGCAGGAAGAGAAGGTGTGGCATATACACTAGTAACTTCAAGAGAGTACATGACTTTAAAACAAATAGAGAGAAGTACTCAAAGTAAGATTAAGAGAAAAGAAATACCAACAATAGATGATATATTTGAAGCTAAGTATAAAAATATGATTGAAAAAGTCCAAGAAACTCTACAATCAGATGATTACAAGAGATTTGTACCAGTAGTTCAAGAGTTAGATGAGGAATTTAACTTAGTAGATGTTTCTGCTGCTCTTATGGCAATGATATATTCTAAGGAAGTTTCATTTGACTATACAGAAGATTCAATAGCAACTAAGGGAGGAGAACAAAAAGTAAGATTATTCTTATCAATTGGAAAGATTGATAAAGTAACTCCTAAGCAAATACTAATGTATTTAAATGAAGCTAATGTTAATAAAACTGATATCGGAGAAATAGATTTATATGATAAATTTAGTTTTGTTGATGTAAGTGAAGCAGTAGTAGATAGCATAGTTAAAAAATGCTATGGCAAGAAGATAAATGGACGTAAAGTAAGAGTAGAAAAAGCAAATAGAAAGTAAATAATAGAATTAACGAAGGTTCTGGTAATGAGTAATTACCAGGACCTTTTTAAATGAAGGTGCTTAGTATATAGTAGTGTATAAAGATAAATCAATAATAGTAAACTTGCATAAAGGATTTCTTAAAAGTAAAATTGATGTTTCAGAAGATATAAACCCATCAACAAAGTTTTCAAAGATGATAGTTAATGGATATATTTATGAAAAGTTTAGAACACATAAAAAGTGTGATATACTAAAGTAAAAATATTAAATTACCTAGGAGGAAATGAGTGAAGACGTTATATGTTTCTGATTTGGACGGAACCTTACTAAATAAAGATCAGCAGATATCAAAAGACTCTATAAGAATTTTAAATGAGTTAATAGAAGAGGGTGTGAGATTTACAGTTGCAACTGCCAGGACTCCAGCTACAGTAGTTCCAATATTGGATGAGGTGAATATTGATTTACCTGTGGCATTGATGAATGGTGTACTTATTTATGATATTAACAAAAAAGAATATATAGAGATAAATCATATAGAGAAATCTATAGCTGATAAAGTTATAAAGGTATTTGAGAGTAAAGCCAAGGATATGTTTATTTACGGAATAGAGAATGAAAGATTAAATGTATACTATAAAGGGTTTTCAAATGAATCTGAGCAGAAGTATTATGAAGAAAGATGTAACAGTCCTTTAAAGACTTTTGTAAAGATAAAATCATATGATGAGATTAGCAGTGATGTAAGAATAATTAATTTTGTTATTATAGATGAATATGAAAATGTGAAAACAATCTATGATGAACTTTTTAAGATTAAAGAGATGACTGTTAACTTCTATGAGGATATTTATTCAGAAGGACATTATTTTTTAGATGCCTATACTTCAAAAGCCTCTAAGGGTTTAGCTATAAAGGAATTATCAAAGTATATTTCTCACGATAAGCTTGTCTGCTTTGGAGATAATGTGAATGATATTCCAATGTTTGAAGTAGCTGATGAATGTTATGCTGTTGAGAATGCAGCTGAAAGCTTAAAACAAATGGCCACAAAAGTGATTGGTAATAATAACAATGATGCTGTTGCTGAATTTATTAAAGAGCAAGAAACTGTTTCAAAATCAAATTAGATTTTGGGACAGTTTTTTGTGTATTTTTACAAAGTTATATTTTCAGTGATACAAAAAAGTTATAGGTGATATAATTAAATTGACATCTAAAAACAAATAAAAAGTCCCAATATGCGACGGATATTTTTTTTAGATGTCTAGTAAAAATAAAATAATGAGGGGTGTTTTTATGGCAAGAGAAACGTCTATTGATTTAAGAAGTCAGGTTATGTACTCTGTATATGTTAGAAATCACGGAGAGAATGGAACCTTTAAAGATGTTGAAAACGATTTAGAAAGAATAAAGAGTTTAGGAACAGATATAATATGGTTCATGCCTATCCATCCTATTGGAGTAAAAAATAAAAAGGGAGAGCTTGGATGTCCATATGCAATTCAAGACTACAGAAAAGTAAATCCTGAGTATGGTACTTTAGAAGATTTTAAGCGTTTAGTTGATAAGATTCATTCTATGGGGATGAAATGCATGATTGATGTAGTTTATAATCATACTTCACCAGATTCAGTACTTGTACAAACTCATCCAGAGTATTTCTATAGAAAAGAAAATGGTGAATTTGGTGGCAAAGTAGGGGATTGGTCTGATGTAATAGACTTAGAATATAACAACAAAGATTTATGGAACTATCAAATTGAAACGTTAAAATACTGGGCAGGAATAGTTGATGGATTTAGATGTGATGTTGCACCTATGATACCATTAGACTTCTGGTTAGAAGCAAGAGAAGCAGTAAAGGAAGTTAATTTAGATTGTATATGGCTTGCAGAAAGTATAGATTTAGGTTTTATAAAGTACTTGAGAGATAAAGGTGCTTGTGTATCAACAGACAGCGAAATGTATCAGGCCTTTGATATTTGCTATGAATATGATGTTTGGGCATTATTCAATAAATACTTAAAAGGTGAATGTTCTTTAAGCAAATATGTAGATATGTTGAAGTTACAAGAGGTAATTTATCCATCAAATTATGTAAAGATTCGTTGCTTAGAAAATCATGATAATCCTAGAGCGAAGCATTTAATTGAAGATGAAGATAATTTAAATAACTGGACAGCCTTTACTTATTTCCAAAAAGGTATGACTCTTATTTATGCAGGGGAAGAGGCTCAAAATACAAAGACTCCAAGTCTTTTTGATATAGATAAGGTAGACTGGAGTGGAATCAAGGCAGAGTATGTAAGTTTAATGCAAAAGTTATATTCTATTAAGAAAGAAAATATTGCACCAAATGCAATTTATGATTTAAAAGCTTTTGATGAATGTGATACTGTAGTTGGAACTTATAAGAAGGACAATTCAACTTTGGTAGGAATATTCAACTTGAATAAGGGAAAAGGACAAGTTTCTGTAGATATAGAAGATGGTGAGTATATTAACTTACTAAATAATGAGCATATCGTTGTTACAGATAAGAAAGTTAATGTAAATGTAGCACCAGCTATATTTAAGTGTTAGTTATATAGACATGGTTTTGGTTTAGAACTGTAGATAAGCTTGTTTTTAGCAGGCTATCTACAGTTCTTTCTATCATGTATAAGGTGAATAATGTTATAATCAATATATATAACTTAGCATACTTCAATTCTAATTTTCAAAATAAAAACAGGTAGCATTGTTAATAATACTACTTGTTTTTATTTAAAGAGTTCTAGAATACAATAGAGCCATCTTTATTAATAAGTTCTTGAAGTTCATCAGCTTTCTTTAGGGTTATAAAAGCATTTTTAAAGTCATTTACTTGTGAGTATAAATCACTAAGATTTTTATATGCAGAAACTAAGAATTTAGATTTATCAAAAAGAAGCATTTTATCTATACCAACTTTTATTGCTTCAATTCCTTCTCTATGCTTTCCTAGTTTCGCTAAAATTAAGCCTTCATATACTTTGGCAGACCACATATTAAGGTAGTCAAATTTATGTTTCTCATGAGCTGGAAAATCAACCTTGATTATGTTTTCGTAAGCTAAATCATATTTATTTAACATATAGTAAGCTCGTGCTTTTATAAGATAATAAATGTAGGATATCCTTGTGGTATAATTCTTATTATTTGGAGTATTTTCTAAAGTTTTTGTAGTATAATTTTTACTGATTTCAGCATTTTCTAAGGCTTTCTCAGCATCATTAGATTCTAAGGCATATATTGCAGAAATGGTGTGAACCTTAGCTAGGCACGTGTTATCTTCACTAAACTTTGCAAATTGTAATGCTTTTTCAATACTTCGATTGTATTCTGTTAAGT
The DNA here is from genome assembly GCF_024345225.1 of Clostridium sp. TW13. Taxonomy (NCBI): domain Bacteria; kingdom Bacillati; phylum Bacillota; class Clostridia; order Eubacteriales; family Clostridiaceae; genus Inconstantimicrobium; species Inconstantimicrobium mannanitabidum. The sequence goes on along the minus strand of NZ_BROD01000001.1, from coordinate 3,857,955 downwards.
TCCCAATGAAATAATTAAAAATTGCATTAAGTCTATAAAGTTCGTCTGTTCTATAGTAAATTGAGGTTTTTGAAGATAGACTAATAGCAGTAGCAATTATTTTAATTGTATTTTGAATATCACCAATAGCAGATAATACTAGTATTTTAAAATAATATAGTTCAATCTCAAGTAAAGGATCTGTATTTATATTTTTATAGTATAATTCAAAGGCTTTCTCACAGATGCTTAAACATTCAGTATAGTTAAATTCTTCGTAGAAACATTTTGCTAGTTGAATATATGCTTTTGCAGCATCAGAGTAGAAGTTACCATCTATATAAGATGACAGTGCACAGTTTATATATTCCTTTGCAGCATCAAGATTATTATACTTTATCTGAACATTTCCAAACTTCAGCAAGATGTCTCCATAGCATTTTATAGATTTATTTATGTTAGAATCATTAATTAATTTATCAATAAATTCTTTAGATTCATCTATTTTATTAGAATCAATAAGTTCATTGATATGTTTAATCTTATCTTCTTGTTCTTGATTTGATATCCTATTTTCAATTGTTTTATCAGTATCTTCTTCTAGGAAGTAACTTACGGGTTTATTTAATTTATTTGCAATATAATTTAGTGTTCTCATAGAAGGATTTGATACATTGTTTTCAATTTGGCTTAACATACTTTTGGTCAGTTCTGTACCAGCCAATTCAGATTGTGTCATATTTAAAGATTTTCTAAGACTTTTAATTTTTTCTCCAACTTTAATTGCCAAGCTTGTCACCCTTTCAATAACCAAGTAACCTAGTTAATTTCAACTAAACTTTTATAATTATTAAAGCTTAGTTGTGATATTAAAGTTAAAAAGCTATTTTTGATGGTTTCATTATAGTATGTTTTATGGAAATATACAAGGTTTCAATAAGCTTAATATAGAAAAGTTAAATTATATTTAAGTATAAGTAATATATTCAATTATATAAATTTTAGAGAGATGAAGGAGTTTGTTGCTTTTTTTATGTAGCATAGTTATTGTTGCCACCTAATCTTAAATTAAGGCTATGTTTATGAATCGTGTTGATAATATAGTATATAATAATGGAACTCTTGAAAGGGAGTTCCATTATTTCATGATTAAATGAATATTGTTCATTAAGGTTACATTAGATTATTCTTATAACCTACGGCTGTTAATTTTTTTCTAGCACATAAATGATATTCATTCCACAATCAAGTGTTCCTTGCATTTTAGTAAAAGCAATTTCTTTTTCTATAATGAGTTTCCAAAATTCTTTATCCTGTCTAGCATTTTCTAGCGCAGAATCGCCAGCTTGAGTAAATAATCCAGCAGAACTTCTCTCTTTTATAGTGATTGGGTAATCGGCAAATAGTGCATCCATTTCTGAACTTCTCATCATATGCACATAGTGCTTACTTGGGACAGGATAGTGCTCTTCATCTTGAATACCTGTATTAAATACCCACTTTGTAGCTTCAAGTCCAAATTGGTCTTTTTCATACCTAATGCCATCTAAATAATATAGTGATGCACCGATAAAACTCATAGCACCTACAATCAATGTTCCTCCGGGCTTTAGAACTCTTAACATTTCATTTATTCCATCTTTTTCTTTATCTAAAAGATAATTTATTACTCCACCAATACAAACAACGCAGTCAAAAGAAGAATCTTCAAAAATTCCCATATCCAGCACATCTAATACACAAAACAACTTAATTTTATCAAACAATGAAAGTTCTTTCATTTTCGATTTATTAAATTCTATCTGATGTGAGGATATATCTCCTACAGTTAGTTCATTACACATCTTCACAATATCTTTTGTGTATCGTCCAGAACCAGCACCTATTTCTAAAACCTTGTCATTTTCATTGATATAACGCTTTAATATATCAAAATGCACATGGTAAAGAAGTTCTCCATGTCCATCTTTTTCAAGACGAGTCCATTCACGGTCTCCATAATTATCATATCTGTTTTTGGGGATTTCGGGGTTGTAACTCATAAAAGCATCTCCTTATCATTTTTAGATTTATAATCGGTATAATGTCACTAATATCGCTTTCACTCATATAACCACCACCCCTCAAAATATAAATAATAGTTTGTTCACAATAATCTGCAATTGTCCATTTGCTTAATTATATGACATATAACAACAAACATTCAAGCGTTTAGCACAAGTATATATAAATTGATTTTCTGAATTTAAAGTTCATTAATTTTATGTTTGATAATTGAAAATCTTTAGCAAAAGGAGTGTTAACAGATAAGGTTATTGTTGCCATAGTTACTAAAGATGCAATATTTGGTTTGCTTTTTTTATTAAGCTTGTGCATTTTAAAACAAGTAACTATAAAATATGTTATTCTTCTTACATTTGCAATTATAGCTGCTGTATGTGCATCTATATATAACTTAAATAAATCTAAAGAAGAATAGAAAAATTATTATGTAAAATTTGAGTTGTTAAGATTAATAGAAGAAGAACAATAAAATTTCTAAACCTAGCATTTTAGCGTTTCTTGATATCATGATATCGAGAAATAGAGATATTTTATTATCAAGATATATATAAGTGTGTTAAAAATTTTTTGGAATACTAATTTACAAGCATTATTTTTTTCTATAAATTATCAAACCATAAAATTGGTAATAAATACATATAGTCCTAGGCGTTGAGATAAGGTTTACATTCACAGTATTATGTAGTAATATGTATTTTAAGGGGATTAATAAATATATTTACAAAAATTATGGGGGTCATATTTATGGAACAAAATATTCAACCAAATCAATCAAAGTCACCATTAGTTTTAGGAATTCTTAGTTTAATAACATGGATTCTACCTATAGTTGGCTATCCTGTTAGTATAGTAGGAATTATAATGTCAGTAAAACAAATGAAGGTAGAAAACAATACTAAAATAAAGATCTGTCTTGGACTTAATATATTAGGAGTGATTGCTTCTACAGGAAGTGCTGTATTTGGAGCTTTATATGCTGTTAAAGGTATGTAGTAAGTAGGAGATAAGTATGAAAAAATTAGGCAAATTCATAGTAATAGTCGTATTATTACCATTGTTATATTTATTTATATCTGCAATAGTTGGTGGTATGTTTATGGCAGGATATTCAGTAGCCAATGAAATAAGTCTAAAGTCTATTGATCCTAGCAAATTACAAAGCTTAATAACTCCTTATATCTACATCATAACATTAATGGGAGATATAGTAATGTTGTTACTATTGATTCTATTCTTTCTACCAACAAAGGAGAGCTTATTAAAACGATGCAATTTTAAAAAATGCAGTTTAAAGAAAGTTATATATATAAGCTTATTTGTGATGGGTTTTGCTATGCTTAATTCTATATTTGTTGGCCTAGTTAGTGACTATTTTTCTAGTTATAGAATGGTGTCAAATGCATTGTCAGCTGCAAATACCTCAATTATCCAAACTATTGTTATAGTAATCATAATTCCAATTTTTGAAGAAATGTTTTTTAGGGGAGTTATTTTCTCTTGGCTAAAGAAAAACTTTAATATAGTTTTTGCTATAATTGTACAAGCTTTAATTTTTGGTATAATGCATGGAAACATACTTCAAGGAGTTTATGCTTTTGTTTCAGGGATAATATTTGCTTTGATAAACATATATACAGATTCTTTATATGGGAATATAGTGGCGCATTGTCTCTTTAACTTATTTGAATCAGTAATAGTTCCACTTTTCTTATCAAGGATAAACATTGTTGTATATTCAGTAATAGCAATAGTTCTATGCTTTATAGGTATTGTTAAGGTAGTTAGTTTAAAGAAAATGGACTCTATAAATATAGGAAAAAGCATATAATATTTAATTTAGTTGCATGCTAGATGCAATAAAGTATTTTATGAAATTCTTCAAGCAATATGAAGAAATTAGAATGAAAAGATAGAAAGGATATGCGTTACAGTAGCTATCCTTTCTATTTTTATACATTGATAAGCGTAGTTTAATATAAATTAACTTTATCTTGATTTCAAGAAAATACAGTATTATAATAATATTAAGTAGAATTTAACATTGCCAATACAATTAGATTCTGCAAATTAGCTGAATTATATATTGATACAAAGAAGAATCAAGTGTTAAAGGAGATTTATAACATGAACAATACCTTAGAACTTATTGAAAAAGATGAAATTAAAGACTTGAAGAAAGAGAATAGCACTGAAAAGTTAAATATAATTTTACTTTTGACGTCTAAAACTATCTCACTTTTAGGAACTAATATTTATAATTTTGCCTTATCTCTTTATATATTAAAGGTAACTGGTTCAGGTGGATCTTTTGCTATTAATGTATTAATTGCTATGTTACCTAGAATAATATTAGGACCTTTTGCTGGAATAATAGCAGATAGAATTGATAGAAAGAAGCTTACAATAACTTTTGATGCTCTTAGTGGAATAATAACCTTTGGACTTTTGGGACTATCATCAATATACGGATTAAAGATTGAATTTATTTATATTACAAGCTTATTGTTAGCAATTATAAATATATTTTATGACACATCTTTAACCTCATCTATGCCTAATCTTGTAACTGATAAAAAGCTTATGAAGATAAATTCTTATTGCTCAACATCTACAGCAGTTTCAGGAATACTAGCTCCAGTATTAGCAGGAGTTATATACGGACTTATACCTATAAATATTTTTTTGATTTTAAATGGAATCTCATTTTTCTTTTCTTCAGCAATAGAGATGTTTATTAATTTTAATTTCAATAGTAGCTTAGAAACTTCTTCAAAAACTCCAATGACTTTGACAGTTTTTAAAAATGAAATAAAAGAAGTGCTTCAATTTGTGAGAGAACAAAAGATTATATATGAACTTATAAAATATGTATTGCTTATAAACTTCTTTTTCAATGCTTCTATAGGAGTAGTTTATCCTTATATCATTAATAATGTCTTAAAGATGAGTTCAGCTCAGTACGGAACATTTCAAGCTTTTTATTTTGTAGGAATGATAATCGCTTCTATTATTCTTGGAAATAAAAAAGAAAAAGGCAATGGATTAAAGAACTTAGCATTTGGACTTGGAACTACAGGAGTAGTATTCATGTTATTAGGTATTCAGGTTATAAATCTTAGTATCTTCAAAATAAACTTTGTGTTATGTGCTTATAATGTAATTTTGTTGTTTATAATGGGAGTTGCATTAATAACAGTAAATACACCTTTAATGGTAACATTACAAAGAATGACTCCTGAAAACCTTAGAGGTAGGATAACTGGTATTATTGGAACTTTATCTGGTGGAATTGCTCCTCTTGGAATAATAATAACTGGTCTAATTATAGATAGGGTATCTCCATTGATTATCTTGTTGATATCAGGAGGTACCATAGTTTTAGCAGCAGTGCATATGAAAAGAAACAATACTATATAAAATATAAATAAATTGATAAAAAGATAGTTCATATAAGTTTTTTGTTGAATAAAGTTGTTTATCAAAGAAAGTAGAAAGAATTTAGTATACGAAATAGGCTAAATTCTTTTTGTTTTCTACAAAACATTTAGAGCATTAGTTGTAATATGTAAGTGTAAATGAAAGTTATAAATTTTCCATATATTTTAATTAAACGTTTTTATCCATATCAGTAAGGAGTAGCAGGAGTAATCTTAAAATAATGTGAATATGGATGAGATATTTTATGAATAGTCAAAAGCAAGCATTTATTAATTATGAGGTGTTCAACAATGATAAGAAAAACTTTATATTCCTGGAAAAGAAAAAAATTCAATCTGGTTACAATCATATTAGTTATATTCTTTTGCATTACAATAATTTCTATGATGGTAAATGATATATTTATTTCTGCAAAAGAAAGTAAAGACATTAGCATGGGGAATGTTGAAAACTATACTTATGTAACAGTATCCAGTGATTCTAGGGAAATGTTTAAAGGTGATGCTGTAGAGATAGTTAAAGCTATGTCTAAGTACGGGAAAGTAGATATGCTGAAACTTAATGCTGAAAGTATTTCAAAAGGGAATAAGCATATAAAATGCAAGCCCTATTTAACTATTTTTAATAAAGAGCCTGATTATACTGCATATGTATCTAAGGGAAGATATATTAATGCGGAGGAAGCATCTAAGGGAGGTAAGGTTGCTTTATTAAGTTATAAAACCCTTAAAGATTTAAATGTTTTTATAAATGATTATATAGAGTTCTATGGTGAAAAATATAAAGTAATTGGAATTTTGGGACCTAATCATGTTGAACAAGATAGCCAATGGAACGAAACAGTAGTGTTACCGCTAAACAGTGTACCTAAGGCATATCTAGAAAAGTTAAAAAGTGAATTGATTTATAGTAACACTGGAAGTGGGTGTTTATTAATGTCGCTAATATACAGGGTTAAACCTGCTGATTGCGATAATATACTTAAAATAGCTACAGAAAAGTTTAATAAAGATAAAATAAGGATTGCATCTGAAAGGCAAAAAACCTCTTTTAGTTCTGGGGAAGTACAGACGGGGATAAGCACATTTATTTTATCTATACCTATAATGTTGGTAGCTATTTTTGTTATTTTCAACATGTGTTATTTTTGGATAGAGGATAGAAAGAGAGAGATTACCATAAGAAAGGTTTTGGGGGCAACAGATAAAAGCATAATTTCCTTGGTAAGGAGACAAGTTATAAGTGTAGTGCTAATAGGAAGTGTACTATCATTTGTATTTCAATTAACTATGCGAGGCTATTTAGATGATATTTTAGCAAAAGATTCATTGAGCTTAGAATTCAATTTCACAAACTTCGTATTATGTGTGATATTGTCTCTATTTATAGGATATATAGCAACTATAATTCCAGCAAAAAGAGTAATTTCTATGGACCCAGCAGAAGCTTTAAGATATGAATAGGAAGTGAAGAGATGTATTTATACGAGATTGTGAGAAATATAAAGAGAAATAAAGCTAGAAATGTATGTGTAACAGCTATAATAACTATAGGGCTTGTAATTATTATGTTAACCTTAGCAAAATACAGATATAGAATAAATAAGATGGAAGTATATAAAAATACTGTGGAGAATAATGTGTATAGCCCTATTGTACGGGGAAAACTTAAAATAAGTGCAGGAGTAGTCGGGGGTACTACTAAAAATATAACGATTGCAGAAAGTCCTAATAAAATTATTGAACTGATAAAGAATGATTCTCGAGTAAAAGCTATAGCAAGTATGAATTGTTATACATTTGATGAACAAAGCACTACCATAAAATGTCCAATAAATACTTTCAACTTAATAGAACATAATAAAGAAATATCAAGCATATTTAATTTTAGACTTGAAAAAGGAGTTTCATTTAGTGAATATCATTCTAAATGTTCAAATGCTGAAGTTAAGCCAATGCTTATTTCTAAGGCATTAGAAAAAATGAATCCAATAGGATCAATAGTAGAAATTAAAGCAGGTATATATAGGAATGGTGCTAGTTGCAAGTATAAAATCATAGGAGTTCTTGATCCTCAATATCCTACAATAGAAGAAATAAAAAATTATGAAATGGTAGATCCCTATAGAGAGTATACTGTCATAGTTGACGATAATGATTCTAGTATGAGTGGTGTTATTTTTATAAAGTTAAATGACACAACAACAGATTTGGAATTCAAAAAAAGTATAGATATGAAACTGGACAAAGATGAAGAGGTTTCATTGAATAATTTGAAGTCTGGTTTAGATTATATGCTTCTAAGTGTAGGTTTTGTAAGTAAGTATATTTTTTATGGAGTTATAATTTTAGCACTTACTTCTTTGGGGGTTCTGGCAATTTTCTTAACAGAGGTAGTAAAAAGGAAAAAAGAATTTGGTGTTAGGTTTACCTTAGGGGCTACCAATAAACATATAGAAAAGCTTATTTTGGGAGAAATGTTGGTCTTGTTTGTAACAGGAGGGGTTTTATCTCTAATATTCATGTTTTTAATAAGTAAAATATCTTCAGGTTTATTATTTGATTTTTATGTGCTGAAGATAGATTTGTTAATACTTTTCGTGCTTATGATAGGTTTATCATTGCCAATACTTTATAAAATACTTAGAATAAATCCTCTTGAAGTTATAAGTGGAAGGAGATAATTATGAGTCAGATTACGCTTAGAAATGTAACAAAAAAATATTATACAGTAGATGAGGAAACCATAGCGATTAAGAATGTCAATTTAGATATAGAAGCAGGAGAAATGATAGCAATTATGGGACCATCAGGTTCAGGAAAGACTACACTTTTAAATATAATAGGATGTCTTGACAATCATTGTTTGGAAGGCAGTAAGCTTTTAAATACTAAGCAAGGAAGTTATATGTTAAATGGTAGGGAAGTAAGATCCTTAAGCAAGGATGAATTGGCTGCCATAAGAAACAAGACTATAGGTTTTGTGTTTCAACAATTTGCTTTGATTGAAGGATACACCATAATGGAAAACTTAGAGATACCTCTAATTTACTCAAACCTTCATGATAAGAAACATAAACGATCAATAAAAGAGATAAGAACTATAATTCTAGAGATTTTGGACAAACTTAATATAAAAAATCATGCGAATAAGTATCCAAGCCAGCTTTCTGGTGGACAGCAGCAAAGAGTAGCGATAGCTAGAGCTCTTATAACCAATCCTGATATACTAATTGCAGATGAGCCAACTGGTGCTTTGGATCAAAAAACAGGGGAAGAAGTTATCAGAATGCTAAAACAGGTAAATGAAGAAGGAAAAACTGTGATTATAGTAACTCATGATGAGAAGATAGCAGCCCATTGTAAAAGAAGAATTGATATCTTGGATGGTGAAGTTGTCAGTGATAGATGCTATGCACTTAATTCATCAAGTGAAACTTGATTCAGGTGGGGTGTATCCACATCTGAATCTTAGTTGAACTTATCCAGGAGCGTGCAGCCGTTATCGGATAAATAAATATTTATCTTGGCCAATGTATATATTGATTATAATGTGAGATATAATATAATTTATAGTATATAAGGCATCGGTAAGCACATAAGTTTGTATGCTAGTGCATTTAGACTTGTTATGTATTTTTAGATGCTTAAATTATAATTGGGGGTTATATTATATGAAAAAAGTGGAGATAGCCTTGCTGGGGCTTGGAAATGTTGGCAAAGGTGTTTGGAATATCTTAAAAGAAAATAAAGACGAAATAAGAAAGCGCTCAGGATATGACATAGAAATTGCTAAGATTTTAGTAAGAGACAAGAATAAAAATAGAGGAATAGAAATTCCTGAAGAATTAATTACTACAGATTATAATGAGATCATTAATGATGAATCAATAAAAATAGTAGTGGAAGTTATGGGTGGAATTGATCCTGCAAGAGATTATATACTTCAAGCTATGAATAATAAAAAGCATGTAGTAACTGCAAACAAGATGTTACTAGCAACTTATGGAGATGAACTTGGGGAAGCAGCTGATAACAAAGGAGTTATGCTATATTATGAGGCTTCTGTAGCAGGTGGAATTCCTATAATACAGACAATTAATGAAAGTCTTACAGCAAATAAGATTGAACAGGTATACGGAATATTAAATGGAACAACTAATTATATATTAAGTAATATGGACAATGTGGGAATGGATTTCTCAGATGCTTTAAAGGAAGCACAAGAAAAGGGATATGCAGAAGCAGATCCAACTTCAGATATTGAAAGTTTTGATGCAGCATATAAGCTTGCTATAATAGCATCTTTAGCATTTGGAACTAAGGTTAAAATAGATGATGTTTACAGAGAAGGTATAACTAAGATTACAGCAACAGATATAAAATACGCAAAAGAATTTGGATATGTAATAAAGCTTTTAGGAATAGTAAAAGAAATAGAAGGTAAGTTAGAGTTAAGAGTTCACCCTACCTTTGTATCTAGAAAGCATCCGCTAGCAAATGTTAATGATGCTTTCAATGCTATCTTTATAAAAGGAAATGCAGTAGGTGAATTAATGCTTTATGGAAGAGGAGCTGGAGAATTACCTACAGGTAGCGCAGTGGTTGCAGATATAATATCTATTGTAAGAAAAGGTACAGATATTGAAGATTATACAACTGTTAAAAATAACTTATGGCATAAGGAAATAAAGTCATTTGATGAAGTTGAATGCAAGTATTACCTAAGGATATTAGTTAAAGATAAGCCTGGTGTACTAGGAGAAATTACTACAGCTTTAGGTAGGCATGATGTATCTCTTCGTTCAGTTATTCAAAGAGGTGAAGAAGCTGAGGATGTTAAGTTAATACTTATAACACATAAAACCAGAGAAGAGAATATTCAAAGTGCGTTAAAAGAGATAAATCAATTAGAAACAGTTTCATCTGTAGAGAATTTAATAAGAATAGAGAACTTATAGGATTGGTGTATTCAAAAAATAAGTAAGTTTATATGCAAAAAAGAGATACCTGGGGAAAGGTATCTCTTTTTGGTATGTAACCTCTTGGGGATAAGAAGTTACATATGAGGTAAAATAAAATTTATTAAAAATAAAAATGAAATAATAAACATAGGGATGGGAATTTTTCTACTATCTTTAGCAAACAATTTTACTATTGGATAAGAAATAAATCCAAAAGCAAGTCCATCTACTATGCTATAAGTTAAGGGAATCATAATGATTATTAGGAAGGCGGGGAAGCCCTCAGTAAAATCATTAAAATCTATATTAACCACATTCGATATCATAAAACAGCCTATTATGATTAAAATCGGGGAGATCGCACTGTTAGGGATAAACTTTATAAAAGGAATAAAGAACAGAGATAGCAGAAACAGTAATCCTGTAATAACAGATGTCAAACCTGTTCTACCACCAGCTGTTATACCAGCAGCAGTTTCCACCGTTGAAACTGTTGGACTGGTTCCTAACAAGCCACATAATATTGTTGATATCGAAATCGCCTTTAAGGATGGAGCATTTTTTTCTGGGGAGTTTAACATTCCATTAACTTGGGAATGTAATATGCCTATGTTTTCAAAAACTAAAACTAGGACTAATGAAAAAACTGCTGTCCAAAATGGCAATGTGGAAAATTTAGCAAAGCTAAAACTTAAGAATACATCTTTATAACTTGAAAAAGATATAGATGTAAATTGTAAATTATTAAAGTCCACAATTCCAAAAGCCATTGAAATTAATGTGCCTATTATTATACTTATAAGAAAATTACCAGGAACTTTCTTTAAATATAGAAATAAAGCTATTACAAGGTTTATTATTGTTACATAAACAACAGGGTCTGTTAAATTACCAAGTGTCACAAAATTGTGAGCATTGCTTACTATCAATGCACTTTTTTGAAGTCCGATAAAAGCAATAAATAATCCAATACCTACTGTAACCGCTTCCTTAATTGAAGCCGGAATAGCATTTGAAATTATTTCTGATAACTTTGAAAAGGCTATTATAATAAATAATATACCTGAGATGAAAACAGCACCTAATGCTTCCTTGTAATTCAAACCTAAGGAGCCTACAACTGTATAAGTGAATAGGGCATTTATACCCATTCCTGGCACTACTATTAATGGAGCATTACTTATAAATGCTACCAAAAAGCAACCTATAATTGACGATAGCACCGTAGCTATAATACCAGCTTCTAAAGGAATTCCTGCATCTTTTAAGATACTGGCATTCACTGCAATAATATAAACTATAGAAAAGAAAGCAGTAAGACCTGCAACCAACTCTTTCTTAAAGCTTGTATTATTTTGTGAGAGGTTAAAAATTTTATTCATATTATCACTCTAAAATATATTATCCCTCACCCACCCGTAATTACACTGACAAATATATTAATCTCATTAAAGATTAACTTTGTTAGATTAAATTACTAGTTTATTTTAGCACGGTTTTTTCTAAAGTTAAAATGTCATAAGTATCTAAAATTAAGGAAAAAAACATTTTTATCTTGAGAAAGCGCTACCATATTTAATTTTTCTTTAAGTTTTGAAGCAATATATAGTATAAACGTAAATTTAACCTTTTGATTATTTAGGATATAATATAAGATAGAAGATAGAGGATTAAAGTGATTGATTATTTAAGGAGTGAATAGAGTTGAAGAAATTTTTAGGAATAGTTTTCGGTTTTTTATTATTAATGGTAGTAATAACAGCAGCAGAAGTGAAATCAAGACCAGATGTAGAAGCACAATCTTTAGAGGATAAGGTGATTTTATATACAACTTATAGTGAAGATGTTTCTAAATATATTAAAGATGAATTTAAAAATAAAACTAAGATTGATTTGGAAGTGAAAACTTTCAAGGATGAAGCGGCTCTAAAAGCACAATTAGATAGTGAAAAAGATAATCCAGTGGCAGATGCAGTTCTTGGAGGAAGTGACATGTTCTTTTCATCATTAGTTAAGGCTGGAGAGTTGCAGGCATATACTCCTTCATGGAATAGTGATGTAAATGAAGATAGTAAAGATAAAAGTGGATATTGGTATGCAGTTAATCAATCTCCTTTAGTAATGTTTTATAATAATGAAATTCTAATGCAACAAGATGTGCCAACAACTTTAGTTATGCTTGGAGATCCAAAGTATAAAGGTAAGATACAGTTACCTAACACAAATAGTACAGAGTTTAAGTATATATTAAATTCTTACATATATGATTATTTTAAAAATAATAAGTTAGATGATGGTATTAAAGTTTTGGCAGCAGTGAAGGCCAACATAAATGGTTATAAAGATTCAGAAGATGCAATTATTAAATCAATAGGAGCTAAAGAAGCTTCCATAGGCTTTGCTTCCTTGAGCAAGGTTAATATGGCTGTAAAGAAAGGCAGTAAGTTAACAGTAGCTCATTTAGATGATAAATTTCCTACAACAATTAATTGTGTGGGGATATGTAACAAATCTAAAAATATAAATTCAGCTAAATTATTTGAAGAGTTCATTGCAGGACCTAAGATGCAATTACAATTAGCACAAAAGTTCCAATTGATTCCTGTAAATAGTAAGAGTTTAGATTTAGGTGAGGATTGGATGAAATCTATAAAGAACAGTACCTACAATATAGATAAAGCTGTATTTGAAGCTAATATTAATACTTGGGTGACTGATTGGAATAATGCAGTTATTCAACCTGCAGACAATAAAGCAAATCCAAGTAATCCAACTAATGGAGCTAATGGAACTAATAATCCTGTTGTTAATGGAGCCAATACTAATAGTACAAATAATAATGCAGCGGCAACAAATGCTAATACAAAGGTTACTAACACAACTCCAGCAGTAAATCAACCTAATAAAGCCAATCCATCTAATGCAACGAATAGTAATCCAAACACAAATAAGAATACAGGAAGTACCAATACTAATCCTACTAGTAACACCAATAATAATAGCAGTAGTGGTAGTGGTACAAATACTCAAAAACATAATTAGTAAAAAATTAACACAGGGAAAGCAAAATTCTCATTTTATCATTAAAAGAAGACTTTTTGTAACAAATTGGCTAAAAATAATGGTACTAATTAATAGAATCTCAATTGTAACGTGAGCTGAAATGTGCTAAAATAAATGCAATTAGCAATGACAATAAATAAAATCATTTTAAGGAAATTAAATTAATTAATAGGGGGTACGAACTGATGGCATTTTATAATGAGAGCACAGGAAAAAAGATATACGTTGTTGACACAACCCTAAGAGATGGAGAACAGACAGCAGGGGTTGTTTTCGCCAATGAAGAGAAGATCATTATAGCAGAAATGCTTAGTGAACTGGGGGTAGACCAGCTAGAAGTTGGAATTCCAACTATGGGTGGAGATGAAAAACAAGCTATAAAGGACATTGTAAATAGAAAATTAAAAGCAAGCGTTATGGCTTGGAATAGAGCAGTTATTTCAGATATAGAACAATCTATAGATTGTGGGGTAGATTGTGTTGCTATATCAACTTCTGTTTCAGATATTCATATACAAAATAAATTAAATAAATCTAGAGAATGGGTTTTGGAGAACATGGCAAAATCCGTTGAATTTGCTAAGAAAAATGGATTATATGTTTCTGTTAATGGAGAAGATGCTTCAAGAGCAGACTTAGATTTCCTAGTAGAATTTATAAATGTAGCTAAACAAGCTGGAGCTAACAGATTTAGATTCTGTGATACAGTTGGTGTAATGGGACCATTTGATATAAGGGAAAAAATAGAGTATTTATACAGTAAAACTAATTTTGATATAGAAATGCATACACATAATGATTTTGGGATGGCAACAGCAAATGCTATTGCAGGAGTTTTAGGTGGAGCAAATCATGTGGGAGTTACAGTAAATGGGCTTGGAGAACGTGCTGGAAATGCTGCATTAGAAGAAGTGTTAATGGCGTTTAAGCATGTTTATGGTTGCGACATTGAAGTTAATACAAAGATGTTCAGAGAAGTATCAGAATATGTATCAAGAGCCTCAGGAAGAATATTGCCTATATGGAAGGCTATAGTTGGAGATAACATGTTTGCACATGAATCAGGTATTCATGCAGATGGAGCACTAAAGAATCCAAAGAACTATGAATGTTTCTCACCGGATGAAGTAGGCTTACAAAGACAAATTGTAATCGGAAAGCATTCAGGAAAAGCAGCTATAGTAAATAAGTTTAATGAGTACAATATAGAGCTTACACATGATGAAGCTGCTTATGTATTAGAGCAGGTTAGAGCATTATCAGTAAGACTTAAGAGAAGTTTATTTGATAAGGAAATTGTTCAGATATACAAAAGAATTCATCACTAGGATTGTATATTTTATGAATTTACTTTAGGTTATAAGCTAGCTAATTCTTAGCAGTAAAATATGAATAGTTGAAATGGGAGGCAGACATGAAAAAGAACATTGTTTATAAAATATTAGAAGCACATCTAGTAGAAGGCGAACTTAAAGCAGGAGAACCAATAGCTATTAAAATAGATCAAACATTAACACAAGATTCAACAGGTACCATGGCGTATCTTCAATTAGAATCCTTAAATATTGATAAGGTTAGAACAAAGAGAAGTGTAGCCTTTGTTGATCATAATATGTTGCAACAAGGGTTTGAGAATGCTGATGATCATAAGTTTATTCAAACAGTTGCAGCTAAGCACGGTGTGTTATTTTCAAAACCAGGTAATGGAATCTGCCATCAAGTGTTTCTTGAGAGATTTTCATGCCCAGGAGATACATTAACAGGATCAGACAGTCACACACCAACAGCTGGTGGTGTTGGAATGCTTGCAATGGGTGCAGGTGGACTTGACGTAGCTGTTGCAATGGCTGGGGGAGCTTATTATATAAATACTCCAAAGGTTTGTAAAATAAATTTAGTAGGTAAATTAAGTCCAATGGTAGCTGCTAAGGATATAATATTAGAAGTTTTAAGAAAGCTTACAGTTAAGGGCGGAGTAGGAAGAGTATTTGAATATGCTGGGGAAGGCGTAAAAACTCTTTCAGTTCCTGAAAGAGGAACTATAACTAATATGGGAGCGGAGCTTGGAGCTACAACTTCAATTTTTCCATCAGATGAAAGAACTTTAGAATTTTTCAAGGCTCAAGGTAGAGAAGATGAATGGATGGAATTAAAGCCAGATGCTGATGCTATATATGATGAAGAAATCACTATAGAGTTAGATAAGCTTGCACCACTTGCTGCTAAGCCACATTCACCAGATAATGTAGAAGAGATAGCAAGTATAGGAAAGATAAAAATCGACCAAGCAGCTATAGGAAGTTGTACAAATTCTTCTTATGAAGACTTAATGAAGGTTGCAAAGATATTAAAAGGTAAGAAGGTTCATCCAGATGTGAGCTTAGTAATTGCACCAGGTTCAAGACAAGTTATGGAGATGTTAGCTAGAAATGGAGCTTTAGCAGACATTATTTCTTCAGGAGCAAGAATCCTTGAAAATTCTTGTGGACCATGTATTGGAATGGGTCAGGCACCAGGAACAGATGGAATATCACTAAGGACATTCAACAGAAACTTCTATGGACGTTCAGGAACACTTTCAGCTCAGGTTTACTTGGTAAGCCCAGAAACTGCGGCAGTAAGTGCTATAAATGGAGTTTTAACAGATCCTAGAGAATTCAAGGAAGATATCACTGTGGAATTACCAGAAAAATTCTTAATTGATGACAGTATGATTTTAAAACCACAGGTAGATGGTGAAGAAGTTGAAGTTGTTAGAGGTCCTAACATAAAACCATTCCCAATAAATAAGGAATTAACAGATTCAATAGATGGAAAGACTTTAATTAAGGTTGAGGATAATATTACAACTGATCATATTATGCCATCAAATTCTAAGTTACTACCATTTAGATCTAATATTCCATACCTTTCAAAGTTCTGCTTTAATACTGTGGATGAAGAGTTCCCAGATAATGCAGAAAAATACAATGGTGGCTTCATAGTAGCAGGAAGTAACTATGGTCAAGGTTCTTCAAGAGAACATGCAGCTTTAGCACCATTATATCTTGGAGTTAAAGGAGTAATAGCAAAATCTTTTGCAAGAATACACAAGGCTAACCTTATAAATAATGGAATAGTGCCAATGGTATTTGAAAATGAAGAAAGCTATAATAGTATAGATAAGTTTGATGAGTTAGTTATAGATAATGTTTTACAGGGGCTAGAAACTGGAATTTTAGAAGTTAAGAATGTAACTAAAAACACTAGCTTTAAAGTTAAAGTAGAAGTAACAGAAAGAGAAATCAAAATATTAAAAGCTGGTGGAAGATTAAACTTTGCAAAAAACAGCTAGGAATTGGGGGATTTTGATATGAGTAAAGTAACATTAATACCTGGAGATGGAATAGGCCCAGAAGTAACTGCTGCAATGCAAAAAGTATTAGAAGTAGCAGGAGCAGATATAGAATGGGAAGTTGTTGAGGCAGGAGAAGCACAAATTGAGAAGTATGGCACTCCACTGCCAGAGCATGTAAT
This sequence comes from Clostridium sp. TW13, assembly GCF_024345225.1. Taxonomy (NCBI): domain Bacteria; kingdom Bacillati; phylum Bacillota; class Clostridia; order Eubacteriales; family Clostridiaceae; genus Inconstantimicrobium; species Inconstantimicrobium mannanitabidum. The sequence continues at coordinate 3,840,932 of NZ_BROD01000001.1, read as the reverse complement.
AGAAGCTATAAAGAAAAATAAGATTGCTATAAAAGGACCTATTACTACACCTGTAGGAAAAGGCTTTAAGAGCGTAAATGTAACCTTAAGACAAAACTTAGATTTATATGTAAACTTAAGACCTATAAAGAGTTTTGAAGGACTTAAGTTAAGATATGAAGGTGTTGACTTGGTAATAGTTAGAGAAAACACTGAGGATTTATATGCAGGCATAGAACATAAGATTGGTAACTATGGCGCTGAAAGCATAAAGCTTATAACAAAACCTGCTTGTGAAAGAATAGTAGATTTTGCTTTTGACTATGCAAAGAAGAATAACAGAAGCAAGGTTACAGCTGTACACAAGGCAAACATCATGAAGCTATCTGATGGATTGTTCTTAGATACAGCAAGAGAAGTGGCAGAAAACTATAATGACGTAAATTTTGATGATTTAATTGTAGATGCAGCAGCAATGAATCTAGTTTTAAATCCAGAAAAATACGATGTTATGGTAATGCCAAATCTTTATGGAGATATACTATCTGATTTATGTTCAGGTCTTGTAGGAGGACTTGGACTTATACCTGGAGCTAATATAGGCAAAGATTATGCTGTGTTTGAAGCAGTACACGGAAGTGCTCCTCAAATTGCAGGACAGAATAAGGCTAACCCTACAGCTGTGATTCAAAGTGCAGTTATGATGCTTAGACATTTAGAACAAAATGAAGTAGCAGATAAAATTGAAAAAGCATTAGAAAGAGTTTTCACAGAAGGAAAAACTTTAACAGTGGATCTAGGTGGGGAAGCTACAACTACAGAATTTACAGAAGCAGTTTGTAAAGCACTTTAGTAAGAATAAATGTTAAGAGTTTATAGATAATAAATAAGAGGCATTTCGTTAATTGAAATGCCTCTTATTGAAGCTTTATAGGGACAAGGCATCTATAGATAAATAACAAGTACAAATATTTATCACATATAGACGTACTTGTTATTAAAGATGGATAAAAGAAAAAGACAGGGGATGATAGATTTGCCTATAAAAATACCAGATAACTTGCCAGCAGCTAAGGTTTTGCAGAATGAAAACATCTTTGTTATGACTGAGGATAGAGCAAATAGCCAACAAATAAGACCATTAAAAATTGTTATATTAAATTTGATGCCAAAGAAAACGGTGACAGAAACTCAATTAATTCGATTGTTATCCAATACACCACTACAAGTAGATATAACCTTAGTTAATATGAAAAGTCATAAATCTAAAAATATTTCTGAAGAATATCTAGCTAAGTTTTATACGTATTTTGATGATATAAAACATGAAAAGTTTGATGGACTTATAGTTACAGGAGCACCTGTTGAGACTATGGAATTTGATGAAGTTGATTATATAGATGAGTTAAGGGGTATAATGGAGTGGAGTGTGCATAATGTATATTCTACGCTTCATATATGCTGGGGAGCACAAGTAGGTTTGAATTATCATTATAATGTAAAAAAATATGAGTTAAAAGAAAAAATGTTTGGGGTGTTCAAGCATACAGTGAATGATGATAAGTGCCCATTACTTAGAGGAATGGATGATGAATTTTATGCGCCTCATTCTAGACATACAGGCGTTAAAGCTGAAGATATAAAAAAGATATCAAAGCTTAAGATTGTTAGTGAATCTGAGAAAGCAGGTCCATACATTGTAATGACTGAGGATGGAAGACAAATCTTTGTTACAGGACACCCAGAATATGACTCTAATACCTTAGGAGATGAATACTTTAGGGATCTTAGCAAGGGACTAGAAATAAAAAAGCCATATCATTACTTTAAAGATGATGATCCAGAAAAAAAACCTATGGTTACATGGAAAAGTGCAGCTAATATTTTATTTTATAATTGGCTTAACTATTATGTATATCAAGAGACTCCTTTTGAAATTGAAAATATTAAGTAGTTTGGCAGTAGCTTAGCAGAATAATCCCTTTATAAATACACAAATTATAAAAGACATCTAAAAGTAAATCAGCATGTTGATTTGTTTTTGAGGATGCTTAATAAAGTATTTGTAGAGGAGATGATACTAATGGCAAAGGACAGTCAAGTTGACAATAAGTTCGCTAGAATGATGAAGTCTAGAGGAGACGTTACTATTGCAAGTGAAGAAGGAAAAAATCATAATAGAACAGCAAAAAAACAATCAATTAAACCAGGTACAGGTGAATAGATAATAGAATAAGTAATAATATAGTGAATAGGTAGAGAGAAATGCTTTCTACCTATTTATTGTGCCTGAAAATTTTATTATTAGAACATATATTTTTTTTACATATTTATAGTAAAATAGAATTATAAATAAAAGGAAGGAGAACCTCATAAAATGAAAGCAGATAACAATATTATGGTTTTAAAGGTACTAAGAGTTTTTGGTATTAGAGAAGCATATATGGCAGAGATGGTTAAGGATCTAATAGATGAAGAGAAAAATCTTATTATAGAGTCTTATGCTAAGGATGTAGATATAACCTTGAAAATAACTGCTAAGGGCAATACAGAAGAAGAGGCTAAGGCTACTATAGTTAAAATAGAAAAGAAGATAAGAGAACGATTGAATCAGAGTGTCTATGGGGAAGGGGATACCACTATGGAAGAGGTTGTGGCAAAACTTCTTTTAGACAAACATCTTACTATAGCTACAGCTGAATCTTGCACAGGTGGACTTATAGCAGCAACTCTTATAAATTATCCTGGAATTTCAGAAGTATTTATGCAAGGCTGTGTTACTTATTCTAATGAAGCAAAGATGCAGAGACTTGGAGTTAAGAAGGAAACCTTAGATGAGTTTGGAGCTGTAAGTGAACAGACAGCTTTAGAAATGGCAGAAGGAATTACTAAGACTTCTGAAACTAATGTAGGGATTTCTAGTACAGGTATAGCAGGACCTGGCGGTGGAACAGAAGAAAAACCTGTAGGGCTTGTATATGTAGGGCTTTGTATAAATGGAATAAAGAAGGCAGTGAAGTTTAATTTCAAAGGAGATAGACAAGAAGTTAGACAACGAACAGTGATAAATGCTCTAGACTTTTTAAGGAGAGAACTATTAAATATGTAGAAATCTACATTTCACATTGTAAATAGAAATTCCTCTTATAACCTATTGCTATAAGAGGAATCTGTATATAAAAAAATGGGGGAGAGGCATATTTAATAAATAGTTACATTCATAGTATGGGCTAAGTTTAGGATATTATACAAAAATAAGAAAAAATATTTTAGAGGAGATGAGGTTTTGAAAGAGTCAACAAAATCATATTTATATTTTATTATAGTTACTTTAGTTAGTACGTTAGCTGCAAGGCCAATAGTTATGTTATTAAGGCCAACAGGAATGAATATAGGTCTTATAAATTCTGTGTATCATTTCTCAGTTTTTATTCCATGTGCATTAGTTTTCTTACTTGTAACAAAAAAGCCAATAAAGAAAACTTTAAGGTTTAATAAAACGCCTATTGAAAATATATTATTAGCAGTTCTATTGGGCCTAGTTTGTTATCCAGTAATGATGCTTTTATCTCTTATTACTCAATTATTTGTGCCTAATGATGTTGCTAATTTTGTACAGGCCATGAATCCACTTAGTTTTGGAGCTATGTTTTTTGCTATAGCAGTAACACCATGCATAACAGAAGAGATAACCATGAGAGGTATTATACTTTCAGGTTTTGACAATAAAAATAAATATATAGCGGCTGCAGTTAATGGATTCCTTTTTGGAATATTTCATTTTGATCTATCTCAATTTTTATATGCCTTTGCGTTAGGTTTTCTATTCGCAATTATGGTTAGAGTAACAAACTCTATATTTGTTACAATGGTAGCGCATATGACTGTAAATGGAATACAGGTGGTTTTAGCTAAAACTCTTGTGCCATTAGCTGAAAAAATAAGTAAAACAAGCAATACAGCTGTTAGTAATGCTACTGTGGCTAGTCAATCATGGACAGTAAAACTAACTGCAATATCAGTGTTTGGACTGATTGCTTTAGTTGCGTTAGCTTTATTAGTACTTATAGTAAAACAAATGGAGAGAAACACAATAAAAGCTCAAGGGGTACAAGATACTTATGCAATTATGAAATTTAAAGGTGAAATTCAAAAAGAAGAGAATTCTACAAAGATTGCAATTATAATGATTGTTATTATCAGTGTTATTTATGTTCTTAAAGTATTCTTAGGCTTAGATTTAGATATAATTTATAGATTTTTTCATATATTAACCTAAGAGGCAAATACAAAATAATTAAGTTTAAAGTAAGATTTATAGGAATTAAAAAAATGAGTTAGAAGGTGGCTGGTAGAAATATAATAAATCAACTTCTACCAGCCATGTTTTATTTTAATGTATCTGAGAGTACTTTGCCATCTCCTATTTGAATTATTCTATCAGTTTTTTGGGCAATTCTATTATCATGAGTTATTACAACAAATGTAGTTTTGAAATTTTCATTTATACTTCTCATTAATTCGTATATATTTTCTGTGGTTTCTGAATCAAGGTTACCTGTAGGTTCATCAGCAAGTATTATAGAGGGATTGTTAATAAGGGCTCTAGCTATAGAAGTTCTTTGCTGTTGTCCACCAGACATATTCATGGGTTTATTGTTTTTAACATTCCATAAACCAACTAAATTTAATAGTTCTTCAGCACGTTCAGATATTTCTTTTGATTTTTTATGATTTTTTATATAGTATGGCATCAAAATATTTTCAAGTGCAGTAAACTCAGGCAAAAGATGATGGAATTGAAATATAAATCCAATTGTATCATTCCTCAATTCTGCAAGAGTATTCTTGCTCATATTTTTTGTGGATTTTCCATTAATTATTATGTCGCCAGAAGAAGGGGAATCTAAGGTGCCCATAATATTCAATAATGTGCTTTTGCCACTTCCGGATTGTCCTATTATAGAAGAGAAAGAACCTTTTGCAAAATCTAAATTTATATCGTGAAGTACATGAGTTTTAATTTCATTTCCATAAACTTTATTAATATTTTTTATAGAGATTACATTATCCATTTCTAATTACCTCCATTGGTTGCAATTTTGATGATTTTTTAGCAGGTATTACAGCAGCAATTGTAGCTGATAACACTGCAATTATAAAGGAAATAGTGATAAAGCTATAATTTATATATATTGGCACGATAGGAGAACCATCAGCATTAAGTGCAAAAGAATTAAAGGAATATAATAAACCAAGACCCAATAATATTCCTATAAATCCACCGATAAAACCTAAAATTAGACCTTGAAGCAAAAATATTTGACTAGAAGTTATATCTTTTACGCCCATAGCTTTTAATATTCCAATTTGTTTTGATCGTTGAACTACCGAAATTGCTAAAACAGAAGCTATTCCTAAGATTACTGATAACAATACAAAAAATTGAATCATATTACTAGAAATGCTTTGTCCATTTAAAGCACTAAGTAGTTCGGAATTTTGAGTTTCCCAACTATCAACATTCAATTTAGTATCATTAAGAGATTTACTTATTTCACTAGCTATTTTATTAGCGTTGAAGATATCTTTTTCATCAAGTTTAACTTCAACAGAATTAATTGTATTTCCAAGATTAAAATTAACTTGAGCTGTTTCAATATTAGTTAAAATCCAACTTTTATTTATAGCTGATGTACCTAAATCATAAAAACCTGTTATAGTATATCGGTCTTTAGTACCATTTGGTGTAATTATATCAATAATATCTCCTTTGTTCAGATTAAGTTCTTTTCTTAAAGCCTTTCCTATAAGAATTTCATTTTTTCTGTTTGGAATAGTTCCATCATATAAGTTTTTCTTTAAATTATATATTTTCTCTGCATCGTCAAATTTTAATCCTCTGACTAGGATAGATTCAATTCTATTATTTATTTTTATAAATCCTGGTTGAGTTAGTGATGGAGTTGAGGCGACTATTTTATTATTATTTTTTATAGTATTGTATTTGCTTTCCCAATTTGAAATAGTTTTAACATCAGTATTTGATGATATTGTGATTTGTGGGGCGTTACCAACAGTTTTGTTAATTAAATTTTTTTGGAGACCTTGGATAAGAGTTCCTATAAATATTTGTACAGATACGCCTATTGCAATCCCGAGAGCAATCAATAAAGTTTGAAGTTTATTTGACTTTAAAAATCTAATAGCAATTTTAAGCGAGAATCTCAATTAAATCCACCTCTTTTAAATTAATAATATTATTTATTACTTAATAGTAATTATTATATAATATAAGAACTGAAAATGCTATATAAATTTAATTATTAGCATTAAGATTATTAATAAATAAGTAAGTAAGTTTATATGTCATTTATTTTCAATTGTCCTATTTTGGCCAAAGTAAATATGGAGTATAATTTATATATGAAGTGCAATCATAAATATAGAAATTAATTAATGACTTTAGATGGGTGAAAATAAATAATCAATCGTAATAGTTCTTGCTGATGGACTTATTTGTTTTTACAGAGTTCTTATTATGGAGAAGGTGGTGAGAGTTTGACCAAGATTGCAATAATTTCAGATATACATGGTAATAAACCGGCTCTTGAAGCGGTATTTAAAGATATTAAGCTTAATGGTGCAGACAAGATAATATGCTTAGGAGATATTGTGGGAAAAGGAGCTAATTTTTCAGATGTTATAGATATGTGCAGAGAAAAATGCGATACAGTGATTACAGGTAATTGGGATAAATTTCTTTCAGATCCATTATCTAAACATGGACAATGGTACCGAGAAAGGATACCTAAAGATAGATTAGAGTATCTGGCTGGGTTACCAGAAACGATTAGCTTTTACCTTAGTGGAAAGTATGTAAGGTTGTTTCATGCTCATCCACATGATTTATTTAGTAGAGTTCAGAATTTCTCTCCAGTTGAAGATAAGCTCGGAATGTTTGAAATACCTAAGCTTAAAAGGGCTGCTGATGATGAAGAAAGGGAGTCTGACATTGTAGGATATGGAGATGTGCATGAAGCTTATGTAAAGTATCTAAAAGGTACAAAAATTTTATTTAATGTAGGAAGCGTAGGAACACCTTATGATAATACTCCAATGCCATCTTATGTTATATTAGAAGGAAACTATGGAAGTAAAGAAGTATCCAATTTTTCAATATCTTTTCATAGAGTAGAATATGACAGAGAGTTAGCAATAAAACAAGCTATAGAGGTAGATTTACCTAAAATAGATGTATATATTCAAGAAACTAGGACAGGGACCTATCTTAGAAAAAACAACATACAAAAATAATTGCAAAATATAACTGCCGTTAGAAGAATTCTTCTAACGGCAGTTTTTTAAAATCAAAATAGCCCTTATTTATATACTTACTGCGTTTAATCTATACCCCATTTAGTGTTTGGACTTGTTATTTCTAGTTTATATTATTATACAGAGAATAATAAATCTGTGTAGCTTGGTACTGGCCAGAACTTGCTGTCTACCATAGTTTCAAGTGTATCGATATCTTCTCTTAATGCTTGCATAGCTTCAAATACGTCATATCTATAGCTATATGCTTCTTTGTATAAATCTTCAGTAGCTTCAGCCTTAGCTAATGCAGCTTCTAAAGCAACAACTTTAGCGCTTGCAGATGCAGTTAAAGCAGATACTGATTTTAATAATTCACTTTGAACTGATACATCAGCGCCAACTCCAGTTGCAACTATTGTGTTTATAGATTCTGCTAAAGAAGTTGAATACTTAATAACAGTTGGTAAGTATTGCTTCTTAGCCATATCTAAAGCAGTTAATGCTTCTATATTGATAGTCTTAATGTAGTTTTCAAGACCTATTTCATAACGTGAATGCATTTCTACTTCTGATAATACTGAATGCTTCTTCATAACGTCTATATTCTTTTCAGAGATGAATGCAAGGTTAGCTTCTACTGTGCTCTTTATATTTGGAAGACCTCTCTTAGCAGCTTCTTCAACCCATTCGTCTGAATATCCGTTACCATTGAATATGATTCTCTTATGAGCTTTTATAGTTTCTTTTATTATAGCATCTACTTCAGCATCTACATCTTTTGCAGCATCTAATCTAGCAGCATATTTGCTTAATATTTCAGCAACAGTTGTATTTAATACAACGTTTGGACCTGCTATTGAACCAGCAGATGGAACCATTCTAAATTCGAATTTGTTTCCAGTGAAAGCAAATGGAGATGTTCTGTTTCTGTCAGTAGCATCCTTCTTGAATACTGGTAATGTTGAAACTCCTATTGATAAGCTAGAAGCTGATTTGTAATCATCATGAGTTTCTTCATCAATTTGTCTTAGAACCTCAGTTAATTGATCTCCTAAGAATATTGATATGATTGCAGGTGGAGCTTCGTTAGCACCTAGTCTGTGATCATTACCAGGGTTAGCAGCAGATAATCTTAATAAATCTGCATATTCATCAACAGCTTCAATTACAGCACTTAAGAATAATAAGAATTGCTTATTATCTTGTGGTGTAGCACCTGGTTCTAATAAGTTAACTCCAGTATCTGTAGCCATTGACCAGTTATTGTGTTTACCAGAACCGTTGATTCCAGCAAATGGTTTTTCGTGTAATAGGCAAACTAGACCATGCTTTAAAGCAATTCTCTTCATAGTTTCCATTGTTAATTGGTTGTGATCAGTAGCAATATTTGTTGTAGCAAATATTGGTGCTAATTCATGTTGTGCAGGAGCAACTTCGTTATGCTTAGTTTTTGCGCTTACACCAAGTTTCCAAAGTTCTTCATCTAATTCTTTCATGTATTCTGAAACTCTATGCTTTATTGTTCCGAAATAATGATCTTCTAATTCTTGTCCCTTTGGAGCTTTTGCGCCAAATAGAGTTCTACCAGTTAATATAAGATCTTTACGTTGATCATACATTGTTTTGTCTACTAGGAAGTATTCTTGTTCAGGCCCTACAGTAGTTATTACTCTGTTAACTTCAGTATTACCAAGAGCCTTTAAAACTTTAGTAGCTTCTTTTGATAAAGCTTCCATTGAACGAAGTAAAGGAGTTTTCTTATCTAATGCTTCTCCATTGTAAGAACAGAAAGCAGTAGGTATGCAAAGACTTCCATCCTTAACGAAAGCAGGTGAAGTACAATCCCAAGCTGTATATCCTCTAGCTTCGAAAGTAGCTCTCAATCCACCTGATGGGAATGAAGATGCATCAGGTTCTCCTTGAATTAATTCTTTACCTGAAAAAGATAATATAGCTGTTCCATCTCCAGCAGGATTTAAGAATGCATCATGTTTTTCAGCTGTGATTCCTGTTAATGGTTGGAACCAGTGAGTGAAGTGAGTAGCACCCTTTTCCATAGCCCATTCTTTCATTGCATGAGCAACAACGTTAGCTATGCTTAAATCTAGAGGAGTTCCTTCTTCTATAGTCTTTCTTAAAGCCTTATAAGTATCTTTTGGAAGGCGTTCTTTCATAACTGAATCATTAAACACGTTTTCCCCGAATAATTTAGTTAAATCTTTCATGTAAATCCTCTCCTTAACTTATTATAAATAAAAATGCGTCCCAAAAAAATGTAGAGACACTTGTCCAATAACCCTACTTTTTTTTGAAAACGCCATTGTCTTCATAGAATATTTAATTAACTTAAGTTACAATATACTTATATTATATTGAGAAACATTGAGAATGTCTACTGATTTTTAATATTTTTTTACGAAAATATTAAAAATCAAAACAAATATAAGAAATTTATAGCAATCAAGGTTTCATATGGAAGCGAAATGAAAATAAGACAAATTTAATATTTAAAATCAACTTATATGATATAATTGTATGTAAACACATAAATTAATTTAGAAGGCACTTTATAATAGGAGTATTTATTTTATGAAAGAATTTTTAAAGGTAGTCTTTAGCAGAATGTTTATTATAGGTTCATTAATAATGTTGCAGGTAGCAGCATTAATCTTTGTATTTTTAAGATTAAGCTATTACTTTTTATACATTTATATTGGCTTTCTAGCGTTAAGCATAGTAGCACTGTTATGGATTATAAGTAGAGAAGAAGAAATCTCTTATAAGCTAGCTTGGGCAATACCAGTATTAGGGTTACCAGTTGGTGGAGTGATTATATTCTTAATTTTTGGTACTAGCAAAATAAGTGAGAAATTTGCAAAAGCTACAAAGCAGATTTATGAGGATACCTTTCCTTTGTTAAAGCAAGATACAGACATATTAAAAGAATTAGAAAAGCAAGATAAACACGTATTTAATCAAGCTAACTATATTCAAAAACAATCTCTTTTCCCAATATATAAAAATACATATTCTGAGTATTTGAGTCCAGGTGAAGTGAAATTTAAAAGAATGGTTGAGGAACTTAATAAGGCTGAAAGATATATCTTCTTAGAATATTTTATAATTGAAGAAGGACTAATGTGGGATAGTATCTTAGATATATTGGTTAAGAAGGTTAAGCAAGGGCTCGATGTAAGGGTTATCTATGATGACTTTGGTTGTTTAAGTAAGCTGCCACGAAAGTATAATGAAAAACTAGAAAAGTTAGGAATTAAATGCGTAGTCTTTAACCCAGTAAATCCAGTTGTCTCAGTAAGACATAATAATAGAGATCATAGAAAAATATTGGTCATAGATGGACATACTGGTTTTACCGGAGGAATAAACCTAGCGGATGAATATATCAACAGAATAGAACGCTTTGGATATTGGAAAGATGCTTCAATAATGATAAAAGGAGAAGCTGTATGGAATTTAACCATAATGTTTCTTCAAGTGTGGGACTATTATACTAAGGTTGAAGATGATTATGAGAAGTATAGATATATTCCAAATCTAGATGAAGAAATTCAGGCAGATGGATATGTTCAACCATATGGTGATAGTCCTATGGATAGAGAAAGAGTAGGCGAAGTAGTATATTTAAATATGATAAATAAGGCAAAGGATTATGTGTATATAAACACGCCATATTTTATTGTAGATAATGAAGTTACAAATGCATTAGTAATAGCAGCAAAAAATGGAGTTGATGTTAGAATAGTAACTCCATATGTTCCAGATAAGTGGGCTGTGCATATATTAACAAGGTCTTACTATGATCAATTAATTGAGGCTGGGGTAAAAATATATGAATATACTCCAGGGTTTATACACTCTAAAACTTTTGTATGCGATGACGAGCTTGGTATAGTAGGTACAATAAATTTAGACTATAGAAGTTTATATTTCCACTTTGAATGTGGAGTTTGGTTATACAAAACTAAGTCTGTTATGGACATTAAGAGGGATTTTCTAGAAACTTTAAAATCTTGTAAGGAAGTTACTTTAGAGGAATGTAAAAATGTTAGTTGGGGAATACGAGTAATTAGAAGTATTCTAAGAGTTTTTGCTCCTTTGATGTAACATAGGTTACCGATTTATTTTTAGATTAATGTGTATAATAAACACATGAGGTATCTGAAAATAAATAACAAGTCCAAATATGCGACGGATATTTTTAGTTAGACAAGGAAACAGGTTCCGCAGATAGCGAGCTATCTAAGGGTTCTATTGACGCAGTATAACGGAAAATAGACTAGCATATGGATTTATTTATTTTTTGAAGAAGCCTGAGCATAAGAGAATAATCAATAGTAAGTATGATAAGCTATTTTATTTGAGGTGCAAAATTTAAAAATACAGGAGGGAATAAATATGAGTTGTGGATGTTCATCTGAAATGAACGGAAAAGCCGTTGTTGATTTAGTTAGAAGTAAAGGAAAAGATAGCATGCCAATAAGAGTTGAACATGAAATAGAATGTTCTTGTGGCAACACTTTTACAATGAAAACACTTGTTGATAAGTGCCCTCATTGTGGAATGACTTATGGAGTTACACCATGTAGTTCTGCTGATAAAGAAAATGTTCAACCTGCTGGTATTGGATATTAATATAAAAATATAAAAACAGCTGCCAAATTTTTGGCAGCTGTTTTTATATTGTCATCGAAATACTTAACACTAGGTTTTTTATAAATCTAGTGTTTTAGCGTTTCTTGATATCTTAATATCGTGAAATAGAGATATTAAGATATCAAGATATAAAGACTATAACAAAAGTCAAGTTGATTACAATTCAGTACATATTAATAAGTCTAATTTTTATCATAAAAGCTTCTTAAATCATCTACAATGTTCTTATCTATATCACACCAAGTAAATTTTTTGTCATCATTTGAATAGCAGATAGTAGAGGCTAAATAACTAGCAGAGAATTTCTTTCCGTCATCATATGTTATTATAACTCCGTAACCAACTCCCATACGTGGTTCTACATCTGATTTTGTAATTTTCACACTGTTAAGTAAATCGATTATTTTATTTCTTGTGGAGGTAGATTTTATTTCTTTTTCTTGCAATTTTATGTTGTGTATTTTAAAACTACTTATGTTACTTTTGCTAACAAAGTCAGCCTTATCTTGAGTTTTGCTACCGCATGCCCCCAATGAAGTGGAGACAATAACTAAGAGAATGAAAAGAAATATACTTTTTTTAGAATGTTTCATTTTAACACCTCAATGTAAAATTTTGTATTAAGATCATTATACAATGGACTACAATACAGTGATATAAAATTTATTATTTAAATAAAAAATGTTTAAGAAGATGTTTTTTTAAGCAGATATATTTCACTAAGGTTTAATTCTAATTCACATAATAGCAAGAAAACCATAAGTTAACTATTTAAGAGTAGATAATATATTGATAAAGTACTATAAAATATGATATCCTCTCTAGAGAAGCAATAATTGAAATGACAGCATACAGCGTAGGTTTATAGGAAGATTATTTCTAAAACATAATAGCTAAAAATATATATAATTTATGCGAGGAGATAAGATATGAGTATTTTAACGGTTAAAAATTTAAGTCATGGTTTTGGGGATAGAGCTATATTTGAAGATGTATCCTTTAGACTTCTTAAGGGGGAGCATGTTGGGCTTATAGGAGCCAATGGTGAAGGTAAATCAACCTTCATGAACATTGTAACAGGACATCTTGAACCAGATGAAGGAAATATTGAGTGGAGTAACAGAGTCAGAGTTGGTTATATGGATCAACATGCAAAGCTTGAAAAGGGAATGACAATAAGAGAAGTATTAAGAAGCGCTTTCCAATACTTATTTGACTTAGAGCAAGAAATGAATGATATCTATGGTAGAATGGGCGAAATGGATGAAGATGAAATGAATAAATCTCTTGAAAAGACAGCAGTTATCCAAGATATGCTTGACCACAATGGATTCTATGTTATAGATATGAAGGTTGAAGAAGTAGCTAAAGGTTTAGGACTTTTAGATGTAGGTTTAGACAATGATGTTACTGAATTAAGTGGTGGACAAAGAACAAAGGTACTTTTATCAAAGTTATTATTAGAGACACCAGACATATTATTACTAGATGAACCTACAAACTACCTAGATGAAGAACATATTGAATGGTTAAAGAGATATCTACAAGGTTATGAAAATGCCTTTATACTAATATCACATGATATACCATTCTTAAATAGCGTTATCAATTTAATTTATCATATGGAAAACAGAAAGCTTACAAGATATGTAGGGGACTATGATAATTTCCAAAGAGTACATGAAGCAAACCAAAAGCAATTAGAAGCAGCTTATGAAAGACAGCAACAAGAAATAGCAGGACTTAAAGATTTCGTTGCAAGAAATAAGGCTAGAGTTGCAACTAGTGGTATGGCAAAGGCAAGACAAAAGAAGCTAGATAAAATGGATATAATTGAACTTGCAGGAGAAAAGCCAAAGCCAGAGTTTAACTTCAAGCAAGGAAGAACTTCAGGAAAAGCAATCTTTGAAACTAAAGGTTTAGTAATAGGATATGATTCACCATTAACAAAACCACTTGATCTTTACATGGAAAGAGGCCAGAAGATAGCTTTAGTTGGAGCTAACGGACTTGGAAAGACTACATTATTAAAGAGTTTGATGGGACTTATCAAGCCTCTAAGTGGAGAAGTTGAACTAGGTGATTATCAATTACTAGGATACTTTGAGCAAGAAATAAAAGAAGCAAACTATAATACTTGTATTGAAGAAGTGTGGCAGGACTTCCAGTCATACACTCAATATGAAGTAAGATCTGCTCTTGCAAAGTGTGGACTTACTAATAAGCATATTGAAAGTAAGGTATGTGTACTTAGTGGAGGAGAACAAGCTAAGGTTAGATTATGTAAGCTTATAAATAAGGAAACAAATATCTTAATCCTAGACGAACCTACAAACCACTTAGATGTAGAGGCAAAGGATGAACTTAAGAGAGCATTAAGAGAATATAAAGGAAGTATACTTTTAGTATGTCATGAGCCTGAATTCTATAGAGACGTAGTAACAGACGTGTGGAATTGTGAGGATTGGACTACTAAAATTGTATAGAAGTTCTACAAAAAATATTACTAAGAATTAAGATAGCTCAAGCCTTTAATTTAGAAGGGCTTGAGCTTAATGCTATAAAAATATTCTAGAAACTTAATATTAAAAGGATATACTGCATTTTGGTAGAATTTTTTTTAATGATGATATATCTGTATCGCTTATTTGATTTTTATATAAGTATAGAACTTCTAAGTTAACTAATTTTTTAAGTGAACTTATATCTTTAATTTGATTATAGCTTAAATCAAGCTCTTTCAAACTAGTTAATGATTTTAATATACTTATATCTTTAATTTGATTATGACTTAAATTAAGTTGCTTTAATTTAGTCAATGGTTTTAATGTACTTATGTCTTTAATTTGATTCTTTTCTAAATTGAGGCATGTTAAGTTGGTGAATCCCCCCAATAAATTTATGTCGCTTAAATTATTATTACTTAAGTTAAGATCATTTAAGCTAGGTAGGTTTTTTATTGAATTTTTTATTAAATTTATGTTACTTAAGTTATTACTATTTAGACTCAAACTTTTTAAATGTGGTAGAGTGCTTAATGATATAGTTGTGATTTTATTATTATTTAATCCTAAATCAGTTAGGTTAGGCAAGTTGTTTAATGTTATCCTTGAAATCTTATTATTAATCAACCATATGTTTTTTAGTTTGGGCAAGTTACTTAATTCTACACTTGTAATATTATTAAATGATGCATCAAGACAATCTAAATTTTGCAATCCTTTTAACGATATATTTGTGATCTTGTTACCGGATATACACAGGTGTGTTAATTTATTCAGCCCATTTAATGGACTTACATCATTAATTTCATTATCATCTAAATTAAGTTTTATTAAATTAGCCAAACTTTTTAATGAACTTATATCTTTAAGAGGAGAACAGTAATCCATACCTCCACACATAGAACTCAAATCAAGATCTTGTAAGTTAGTCAATCCCTTTAACTGACTTATATCTTTAATTTCATTACCTTCTAAATTAAGAATTTGTAAATTAGTTAACCCTTTTAGTGGGCTTATATCTTTAATTTCGTTACGTGGTAGATTAAGGTGCTTCAGGTTAGTTAAGCCTTTTAGAGGACTTATATCTTTAATATGAAGACAGTCTAAATCAAGATATTTTAAGTTGGTCAATCCTTTTAATGCACTTATATCGTTAAGTGTAATAAAATTCATTTCACCCAAATCAAGATATTGTAGATTAGTTAAGCTTTTCAACGGAGTTATATCACATATCGCAGCATAATGCATATCAAGAGTCTGTAAATTAACAAGGTTATCGATACCTGTAAGATTTTTTACTCTATAATCCTTAAATTTTGAATGGTCTAGAAACTGTACAGTACTTGATGATAGTTTGGTTATATTTAAAACATCACTTCTGTATAATTTTCCATTAGGCTTTTTAATCATGTATCTTATTATTGCATCTAATATCTGATCATTAAATGTAACAACAGTATTTTGAACTGTTAAAGTTGCAGTAATTTTTTTATTGTAACCTTGCACAGTACCTGAGAAGGTATATTTACCAGCTTTATTCGTGTTAATAGTTTTAGTATTCCATGTTACAGTTAATTGTTTAGTAGATTTGTTACTCATGGTTGCTGTTACTGTAGTGGGTAGTGAGTACTTGTCACCTAAACTTATAGTTTTATTAATGTTGTTTATGTTACTTATGGACAAATTAGCTGCAGTGGCTGCAAAAAAATTCCCTGATGAAATTATGAAAGTTGCTAATAAAGTAAATAAAAGAACTTTCATTAGGTTTGAAGTTTTTAATATTTTTTTCAAAAGTAATTCCCCCTTTTAGTTTACCATTATTATACTTGACAACCAGTATAAGTTCAATGGAATAGATATTTAAGTTCATGCCATTAGAGTAAATTCGAAAGTGTAATACCCAAGTAAATAGAAGGAAAGAGTGTGATTTGTTTCATGATAAAACGGATTTATGTTTGTCTAATCCTGAATGTCATGTAAACATAGCAGATTTGAAAAAACCAATTGTACCTAAATTATTTGCTTTAATAATATAAACTTAAATATATTTTTACTTAAAAGGGTACATTAACTAATATCAAGATTGTTTAAATGCTCATAAAGGGGTGTACCATGCCATGTTGTTTGAAAAGAAACTAGCAGAAAAGAGATTAACAGAAGCATATGATAATGCAAAAATTGAATACTTTGATAACAAATCTAAATATATATTTTTCAGTGATTGCCATAGAGGAACTGGTACGCCAGGTGATGAATTTGCAAAAAATCAGAATGTATTTTTATATGCATTAGAGTTCTATTTTAACAATGGATATACTTATATAGAAGTTGGAGATGGAGATGAGCTTTGGGAAAACACTAACTTTAAGGAGATAAGATTGGCACATGATGAAGACTATTCTCTATTGAAAAGGTTCTTTGATTCAAATAGATTGATCATGTTGTACGGAAATCACAACATATGTTTAAAGTATTCTAATTTTGTAGAGAAGAATTATTATAGGTTCTACGATGAGTATAACGAAGAGCATATTGAATTATTTCCTGGTATTACACCCTATGAAGCAGTAGTGTTTAAGCATAAAGATACAGGACAGGAGATACTAACTGTTCATGGACATCAAGGAGATAGAATGAATGACAGGTTGTGGCATTTTAATAGGCTTACAGTAAGGTATTTTTGGAGATATCTTCACTCAATAGGATTCACGAATCCTGCAAGTCCTGTAAAAAATGCTGAAAGAATTCATAAAATCGAACGTATATATAGTGGTTGGATTGAAAAGAACAAAATTATGATAATCTGCGGACATACTCATAGACCTCATTTTCCCAAAGCTAAAGAACTGCCTTACTTTAATGACGGTTCATGTGTTAGGGCAAGTGGGATACAAGGTATTGAAATAGATGATGGAAAAATAATGTTGGTTGAATGGAGGGTCAGATACGATTTAACTGGAGACCTTAACATAAATAGAAGAATATTAAGAGGACCTGAACCAATCGAAAAATTTGATTTAAGAAATAATGAAGATATACAAAAGCAGAAAGAATGAATCTATAGCTGATACTAAAAGACAGCAGTAATATTAAAAGGTATTATTGCTGTTTTCTATTTCCTTAAATGTATTTGTAGTTTACATATATTTCAAAGTATAGTATCAGTATGTATAATGATATTTAGGAACAATGTATTATTATTTCAACTAATGTGCGAGTAATTTCTCATTTTACGTTATGGGTTTGAGTTAATACTGGTGCTAGTATTAAGTTATCAAATTCAAGGAGGTAATTTTTTATGACAACAGTCAAACTTAAAATAGCAGAATTGAGGAAAAATAAAGGAATAGGACAACAAGAGTTAGCAGAAGTTCTAGGAGTATCTTTTCAATCGGTTAGTAAGTGGGAGACAGGAGTAACAATGCCAGATATTACTTTGTTGCCAAGTATAGCTGAATATTTTGATGTTTCTGTGGACGAGCTACTAGGTATTAAACCACTACGTTATCAAACATATATACCAAAGGATACAGACAACCGGGATAATTGGAATGGAAAAACTGATAAGTTATATAAAAATAGAAAATACTTTTGGAACGATGAATACCTAAAGCATCTTATAGAAAATGTTTGGCATGTAAACTCTCCAATAAACGCTATTGAATATAGATGTGGAGAGGGGCAGCTTGGTTTGAAGTTACTTGAACTTTTGCCGAAAGGAAGTACCTATACAGGGGTTGATAATGAATACTTTACTAATAAGGCAAAAGTAAATTTTGATAAAACTAACTTTGATGCGAAGTTTATTGCATCAGACATATATTCTCTTGAAACTCAAAATAGTTATGATATGGTTATTTGTCAAGCTGGGTTGAGGCATATGAATAAACCAATGGAAGTATTGAAGAAGATGGTAGCTTCAGTTAAGAAAGATGGCCTTGTTGTTTGTGTAGATGTTAATAGGGAATTTGAGAATGATGGATTGTACATTGATGAAGTAAATTATGACTATCTTTGCACAGCCTTTGATTTTCATGATGTATGGAGAAAGGAGCTGGAATGTGAAGGTAGGGACTATGCAATCGGAATGAGATTACCATTCTATATGGAACATTTAGGGTTACATGATATTGATATTCGTATGAATGATAAAGTAATGTATGCAAATCATAATATGTCAGATTATAATGAAAAAGCACAAGATTTCATTGAAATTAATGGATTGGATAAATCCTTTAATGTATCAAATCAAGAAAATACAGTTGAATTGTTAATGAGTAGAGGAATTGGCAGAGTTGAGGCAGAAGCATATATCACGCTACAATCCAGAATAGCAGACTATTTTAGGGATAAGCAAAAGAGAAGATCATTTTTAAAAGTGCAGGGTTTATTAATTACTTATGGTAGAAAATAAGCATAATTGGAAATGCAGTATTAATGGATAGAACCTAGGAGGTTAATATTGTATTTGTTCTTGACAAATTCATATTAAAGGAATAATATGTAACTAAATTGAACATGTTCAAGTGTATTATACTAGGAGATAAGTTGTATGGATGATGTAAGAGATAAAATACTATTTGCAGCCAAAGAATTATTTGCAAGTCAGGGGTATAAAAAAACTACTATTAGGCAAATTGTTGAGAAATCTGGGGTTCTAATTGGAAGCATATATCACTTTTTTCAGAATAAAGAAGATATATTTCAGGCCATAGTTTTAGAATTGTTCAATAGGAGTGAAGAGTTGGTGAACGATCACTTTAGTGAAAGTGAAAGTTGTGCCTTAAGATATGCAATTATGTGCGCAATAGAACTCAAAGCAGTTGAGACTAATGAGTTGGTTTGTGAATTTTATTATGAAGCCTATAGCTCAAATGTAATATTAGATAAGCTTACAGCTCGTGCCTCTCAAAGATCGCAGGGATTATTCAAAGAGTACAATCCTGATTATACTCTTGAGGATTATTATGTCCGTACATTAATGATAAAGGGTGTAGTGCGTAGCTGCATTGCAAGCAGATATTTCAAACGAGATATTGAATTTGATAAAATGATAAATACATTTATAGAAATAAGCCTGCATGCTTTTAATGTTGATGAAACAGAAATTCAGCATGTAAAAAGACGTATAGGTGAAATGGAAAATGATATTTCAAATATAGTAGCAAAATTAGAAGAAGAAAGTTATGTTATATAAAGGTATTACCCACTTTCATAGGAGTGGGTATTCTTTTAATGCTATTTGAACATGTTCAAGTGGGGAATAAATATATTAGATATGTGAAAATAAATAACAAGTCCAAATATGCAACGGATAGTGACTTATTTATTTTTAGATGCCTTAAAAGGGGAGAGATTATAATGAGATTAAAAAAGATAAAAATTATGAATTGTGAAAAGTATACATTATGTGTATGGAAGGATAACTTATGGATTGCCTTTAAGGCAGTATTAGAGTCTATACCTAATGATGGTACAAGAGAACGTGCAATGCTTGAAAAGGCATCTGATGATCTCATTGCGTTCTTGAAAGATAGAGATATTCTTCAACCTAAGTTGGAAGAATTAATAATGCTTGCAGAGGTAAATAAGGCAAAATTGATACTAGAGGGGGAAGAGGTAATGCCATTTAGACCATTACTTTATCGTGATTTTATGCTTAGTGAAAGGCATTTGATTAACAGTTCCTGTGGATATGCTAAACGCTTGATGCCTAAGGTAATGCCGTTAGTAAAAATTTATGAAGGAATTACGAGCAAACCTTTTCCAGCGTTTTTCCCTAAAAAACCGTGGTATGACAACCCTGTATACTATAAGGGAAATGTGCTTTCTTTTGTGGGGGATGGTGAGACTATAACATATCCTAAATATGCTACATTAAAAGATTATGAACTTGAGCTTGGAATGATCATTACAAAAGATATTATAAATGCAACAGAGAAAGAAGGACTTGATGCTATAGGTGCATTTTGTATATTTAATGATTTTAGTGCTCGTAATGTACAATTCGATGAGATGAGGAAAACTGGATTTGGCCCATGTAAGTGCAAGGATTTTGCAAGTGCAATTTCTTCAGTGGTGGTTACAGCAGATGAAATACTTCCGGTTATGGATACACTTAAAACTAGGGTATATATCAATGATGAAAAAGTTGCAGAGGGTCAGCTTAATGAATTTTATCATTCTTTGGGAAAAGCTGTTGCATATGCTTCTAAAGGAGAGCATGTTTATGCTGGAGAATTTATGGCTACCGGAACTATACCTAACTGTTGTGGAATGGAAAATGGTGTGCTTTTAGAATGTGGTGACGTTATTAGATTGGAAATTGATAAAGTGGGTGAATTGACTAACTCAATTAGTAGGAATATGATTTGACAGATTCCTACTATAATTGTAGTAGTTCTTTTTTATTTTAGGCATCTGAAAATAAATTTAAGAGATAATTGAAATGTGGTGTAGTATGTAACTGTAAAGTGAAGTATAATTATGAATAATTAACAAAGGGTGAGGGAGAGATTTACATGGGAATAGAGATTATAAAAGGAAGTATAGATTATATAAATGACTGCGAAGAGGCACTAGTAAATTCAGAATTGGGCAGAAAATATTTTTCAAAAGTAGGAAGTGCAAGAAAGGCATTAGAGGAAGGATTTCATAAAAAAGAAATGTATATTGCAATAGATGCAAATGGTAATTGTGTAGGTTTCATATGGTTTATTTTAGGTGGAATATTTCATTCATTTCCATACCTACATATAATTGCAGTAAAGGAGGAAAGTCGAAAATATGGTATAGGCAAAAAGCTACTGCAATTCTTTGAGGAGAGCTGCTTTAAAGATTTTTCAAAGCTGTTTTTAGTAGTTGCAGATTTTAATCCAGATGCAAAAAGATTATATGAGAGTATTGGATATACTGAGGTAGGAATTATACCTAGTTTATATAGAGAGGGAATAACTGAACATCTGATGATGAAGTTGAGAGAAGAGAAAGAATAACTACATCAGTCATTTCAATATACTGGAGGATTCTACACAAGTGGTGTAAAATGTAAATATGTACTTATAGAGAAAATAAATGATTATTATTTAATTGGATGAGGTGCGAAATGCAGTTAGTAGATTTTATTAATATCAGTAGAGAAGGCCAAAGGCTTATAATCCATCCAACAAAGGAAGAGAATTTTGTATTGATTAGAGATGGTCTAAAAGGGCAGAAAGTACCACAAAATAAATATGATGATGAAGAACTTGAACTTACAGATGTTTATACAGAAGCTTTTTGTAAAAATAATGTGGACAAATTAATACAGTGTGCCCAAAATGATCAAGCATATCTGTTTCGTGCTTTTAAGAAGGAAGACGGTAGTTATATCGGTGGTGTTATTATAAAAACTATTTTACGAAAGGACTTTCAGTGGGCAGAGGTCGGATATTGGTTACTAAATCAGCACTGGGGGAATGGCTATGGGAGTGAAATGTTAAAATTAGCACTTGATGTAGCCTTTAATGAGCTTGGTTTTCATAGGGTAGAGGCACATATCAACTTAGATAATATTGCTTCTCAAAAAACATCAGAAATTGTAGGAATGAAGTTGGAGTGCATTCGAAAAGGATTCATTTTTGAAAATGATGATTGGACAGATAACATGATTTATGTAATAAATAAAGAAGATTGGTAACCTAGGGGCACGAGCGCTTTTTACAAACTATATAACGGAGGATAAGTTATGGAAGATTTATTTTTAGTTGAGCCTAATGAAAAATATCAAAAGAGTTTTGAAAATTATGCTTTATCATACGAGAAAATAAATGATGAACATTATTTTAATAAATACAAAAAAGCATTAGAAAGTTTCCAAGATTACCTAAAAGATTTACAGGATTATTCTCATGGAAACGACTTGCCACAAGGCGAGGTTGCAACTTCAACATTCTGGTTAGTTGACAAAGAAGAAGTTGTGGGAGTAGTGAGAATTAGACACCAAGAGGTAGAATGTGCGGGTCATATAGGCTACGATATATCACCCAATTTTAGAAACATGGGTTATGGTTTTCAAATTTTAAAATTAGCATTAGAAAAGGCTATAAAGATAGGAATAGATGAGGCAATTTTAACTTGTAATATAGAAAATACAGGCTCAAAGAAAGTTATAGAAAAGAATAATGGTAAGTTATTGGGAACTATTTTTGATGAAGAGGAAAATGAATATCTGTACAAATATAGTATTACATTAACACCTAAGTAACCTTTTTTCACCTTATCTTTAATAGCAAATAAAAATATGATCAAAACAGCACTGATATATGTGAATATTAGTGCTGTTTTTAATGCTATTTATTATGATATTTTTCTGTTTTTTCTCAAAACGGAAACAATTATCATAAATAAAGGATGAGCTTAGCTTTTTTGTACTGTAACTTTTAACAACTCGTGAATAAATTTATCAGATTCATTAATCCAAGGACTGTGGCCTGAATGTTCAAACCAAATAAGTTTCTTTTCCGGTGCTTTCAAACACTTGTAATAATCCTCTGCTAATGAGGGTTGTGCGTTAACGTCATATCTGCCCATAAAAAAGTAAACAGGAACGTCTATCTTGGCATAATCTTTTCTTAAATCAATATTATAGAGCTGCGGATAAAAATTATTGAATGTTTTAAACAACGCCATAAAATAATTTATTTTATCAGGTATATCATATTCAGGTGAACCAATGGTTTTTATAGTATCATATTTAAAATTTTGTATTTCAGGGTTGTGTGCCATATATTCATTTAAACAGTTATTACATGTTGAGAATTTCCATGTTAAATCATCACCATAATAGGGTGGTCTACCATTTGCTTTTAATTTGTTAATTAACTTAGTGTCATTATTAGCTTGTGCTATTTCCATAGCTTTTTCATAATTCATCTCATCATTTTTTCTGAAGGCAACCATTTGGCCTGTCCCAATAAATAAATAGTATTTTTCAGGATGTTCTTTTACTAAGAAGATGCCTAGAGCACTACCCCATGATTCACCTACAAGATAAATTTTATCCTTACCAAATGTTTTACATAAATAATCTGTTAATGCGTAGCCGTCTTCAATATAGATATACTTAGTTAAATCCTTTGTATTAATAGCCCCAAATGATTTGCAAGAACCGGGTTGCTCCCAATTTACTACCACAAAGTTATCTTCCAGAGCTGAAAGATTGTAACGTACAGCTGCCATCTCAGAGCCACCAGGTCCTCCAGCCAAGAAAAGCAATACAGGTTTGTTTTTATCCTTACCTCGGATGCTGATCCATTCATCACGACCATTTAATTTTATCTTTTTCAATTCTGCAATACTGCTTTGCAATACCTTTCCATGAGAATCTAAGATTGGAGGTGTTTTGATTAATAGATGACTGAATGCTGTAAATCCAAACATGATTACAATAAATCCTGCTGTAATTAATATAGCTTTTTTTAGGTGTAAGATTGTTTTATTGGTTTGACGTTTGGTTATAATATTTATTATAAATAGTATGAAGTAGAATAAAGTTATCAATAAACTTAAAGCACTAATAAGTAATAGTGCTGTAAAAATAATGATTTGTATCATTTACACCGTCTCCTTTTTTCGACCAATGGTCGAATATACTTATAGCTTAGCAGGGTTTCGACCGCTGGTCAAGTGCTGATTTATATGCTATAATATCAGCAATATGTATTAAGATGAATAAAAAAGAACTGATAATTAAATCACTAGTAGGTGTTAAAATGGATAAAAGAGAACTAATAATTAAATCAATGGAACAATTATTAATTGAAGATAAAGGAGCATCCTGTTCAGTAAGTGACATTGCAAAAAAGGCAGGTATCGGAAAGGGAAGTATATACTATTACTATAAATCCAAGGAGGAGATTTTTGATGCCCTTGTTGATTACATATATTCCAAAAGGATTAATCAATGCAAGGAAGTAATTGCAAATGATAAGTTCAATGCTCTAGAAAAATTAGAGCTTCTATTTAAAAGTTATTACAATTATGATGTTGATTCGTCTATAGATGTATACCTTCATCAACAGCAAAATGCAGCAATACATCAAAAATCCCTTGCTAAAATACTAAATTTACTTTCTCCCATAATTGCTGATATTTTTACTAAAGGTATTAATGAAAAATTGTTTATTTGTGAAAAACCAGAGGAAACTGCAGAAATATTTGTATCTACATTTTGCTTTTTATTTGATCATGGCATTTTTGGATGGACAGCAGAGCAGATTGAGAAAAAGGCTAAAGCCTTGGCTTATCTCTTTGAAAAAGGGTTAAATGCACCAGAAGGAAGCTTTAAGTTCCTTTATAGCCAATAAGAAAAAGTGCGATAAAAGAACTTCACTCTATCAAGTAGACAGAGTGAAGTTCTTTTAACTAGGTTTTTACTTTGACCTATATGCAGAGTTGAGGATTTAACCTCAAAGAAACATCATCTACTAAAAAGCGACAAAAAATACTTTGATAAATCTAAGTTTTACTATATTATTATAATGTAATATTTATTGAAAAGCTTTTCTTAACGAGTTATTACTCAAGATTTGCAGAAGATAAAACTTTAACTCTCACTTAAGGAGGTTAGAAATGTATAAGTTACTATTAGTTGATGATGAAGATGAAGTAAGACAAGGAATTGTAAAAAAGATAAAATGGGAAGAGTATGGTTTTGAGCTTAGTGGAGAAGCTAGAAATGGCAGAGAAGCTTTGGAAATAGCTGAAAAAGTAATGCCTGATGTAGTGATTACAGATATAAAAATGCCTTTCATGGATGGAATTCAGTTATCAGAAGAACTTAGAAAAAGTATTGCTGCGGTTAAAATAGTGATACTTACAGGTTTTGATGAATTTGAGTATGCTCAGAAGGCAGTAAATTTAAAGGTTACGGAGTATGTGCTGAAGCCAGTCTCTTCAGAGGATCTTATAAATATTCTTTTAAAGCTTAAAGCTCAGCTTGATGATGAAATTGCAAAAAGAGAAGACATGGAGTTACTGAAAACACATTATATAAAAAGTTTGCCAGTATTGAAGGAAAAGTTTTTTTCATCATTAATAACAAGTAGAATAGAAAAAGATGAGATATATGAGAAATGTTCAAATTATGGCATTGATTTAATAGGAGAGTATTTTACTGTAGCAGTCATAAGGATTCAGGATAATATTTTAAAGCATAATCATAAATATCAAACTACTGAAGAGGCAGAACTAATTATATACTCAGTCTTAAATGTAGTGAATGAGATTGGTGATATGCATAATATACATAATATTTTTATTCATGATGATAATATTGTATTGATTATTTCTTCTCAGGAGCAAAAATACAAAACTTTAAGTGTTGTAGCATTATCAATTCTTGAACAGATAAGACAGAGTGTAGAAAAGTATCTAAACCTTGAAATTACTATCGGACTTGGAACAATAGTAAATGATATTTCCATGATTTCAGATTCTTGGATGAACGCTGTATCAGCATTAGATTATAGTTTGATTTTGGGAAGTAATAGGATTATATGGATTGAGGATATAGAGCCTGGTAGTAAGGATAAGATAGTATTTGATAAGAATATGGAGCATGAATTGGAGAGTTCAATAAAGGTTGGAACAGAAAAGGAAGTAATTGAAACCATTGATAAAATGTTTTGTAAGCTAACTGATACAAAGGCTTCATTTAAAGACTGCCAGATATATCTTCTTGAAATGCTCACTGCCATACTTAAAGCAGCTCAAAGTTCTAACATAGATTTAACAACCGTATTTGGAGCTGATTATAATCTATTTATGGATATTTACAGATTTAAGGATTTGAGACACATAGAAGATTGGTTCAAGGAAGTGTCACTTAAGATAATGAATTATATCATGGAGGAAAGAAAAGATACTTGTCAGCTCATTGTAGAAAAAGCAAAAGAATACATTAGCAAAAATTACAGTGAGAGTGATATTAATATTATTGGTTTATGCAATTATCTACATATAAGTCAGACTTACTTTAGTCTTATCTTTAAGAAAGAAACAAAGATGACTTTCATCAATTATTTGACAGCTATAAGAATGGATGAAGCAAAACGACTTCTTAAAACTACTGACATGAAGAATTTTGAAGTGGCAAGGGAAGTGGGGTATTCAGAACCCAATTATTTTAGCTACTGTTTTAAAAGGTATTTAGGCATGTCTCCATCAGAATATAGAAGCAGTAAGGTTATGTAAGGGGAGGAAGCTTTGAAAAGGTATAATATGGTTAAATTTTTCAAGAAGTCTTTTCGTCGCATTAAGAAGTCCATAAGTTTAAAAAGTATTCAAGTTATAATAACTGTGTCCTTTACAGCAGTGACAATTCTGGCAATGATTCTTGTAGGAATTATGAGTTATAAAAAATTTGCAGATACTTCAGAAAAAAATGCTGCATTAGCCACTCAACAGCTAGTAGATCAGATAAATTCGAATATTGAATACTATTTAAAGAACATGATTGATGTATCAAATCTTTTGAGCAACAACATTTATTTGAATCCTAATGTACAAAGCAGCAATCTTTTGGATCAGATGAATGTCATTATAAATACTCGTAATGACATTGCAACATTGGCTGTGTTTTCTGAAAGTGGAGAACTCCTTCTTGGGACATCCAAAGCTAAATTGAAAGCTAACGCTGATATTAAAAATCAGCTATGGTTTAAGAATGCACTGAATAAATCAGATAACCTTATTTTTTCTTTGCCTCACGTTCAGAATCTCTTTCAAAAAAAGCATGACTGGGTTGTTTCTTTAAGTAGGCTTATTAGTTATACTGACGAAAACAAAAAAATAAATGGTGTGCTTCTTGTAGATATGAATTATAGTACTATAAGCCAACTGTGCCAGAATGTTAGCATAGGGGAAAGAGGATACTTATACATAGTTGATTCTGAAAACGATATAATATATCATCCTCAGCAGCAACTTATCAATATAGGACTTAAGAAAGAAAATAATGAAGATTACCTTGGTAGTTATATTGAAGATTCTGATGAAGGCAAACGTCTTGTGACAATAAAGACAGTGAATTATACAAATTGGAAGGTTATTGCTGTAGCATATATTTCAGAAATTGTAGCATCAAAAAAAGAAATTATGAAATTTGTTACATGGATCTTGGCTATTGGTATTTTGTTATTAGTGTTAATATTTTCATACATTTCTGCGAAGATTTCACAACCTATAAAACAGTTAGAAAAGTCTATGAAAAAAGTTCAAGAAGGTAACTTTAATATATATGTAGATGCTAAAGGAGAAGACGAGGTTGTAAAACTGTCTCAAACATTTAATTTAATGTTGTCAAAGGTAAGATTTCTTATGGATCAGATAGTAGTAGAGCAAGAGGCAAAAAGAAAAAGTGAGTTAGATGCACTTCAGTCTCAAATAAATCCTCACTTTCTCTACAATACCTTAGACTCTATTGTGTGGATGGCAGAAAATAATAATATGCAGGATGTCATAACAATGGTAACTTCTCTTGCAAGGTTGTTCAGGATAAGTATTAGTAGGGGAAAAAATATTATTTCAGTTCAGCAGGAAATGGAACATGCAAGAAATTATCTTGTAATTCAGAAGATTAGATTTAAAAATAAATTTACATATAGCATAGATATTCAGCCAGAAGTAATGAATTTAAAAACTACAAAGCTTATATTGCAGCCGCTAATAGAAAATTCAATCTATCATGGTATAGAATACATGCAGGATCAGGGGCACATTAAGGTGAGTGCAGCTATTGTTGATGAAAAATTATTGTATGAGATTACTGATAATGGGCTTGGTATAGAATCTGAGAAACTGAAAAGTTTACTTGAATATGAAGCAGAAACAAAAGTTGAATCAGGGATAGGTGTGAAAAATGTCCAAAAAAGAATCCAGATGACTTATGGTAAGGAGTATGGATTGGAGATAGAAAGTGAGTTAGAAGAGGGTACTTGTATTAAAATATGGCTACCTTTAGTAGAAGATTAGCATCTGAAAATGCACTAACATATGTACTTTCAGATGCATTAAGTTAATGAGGTTAAAGATGAAGAGAAAGGTTAATTGGATTATATTTATAATTTTATTGATTTCCTTAATAATTTCCCCAATGTACTATCAGAATAAAACTTTGGTTAAGAGTAGTAATATGAGAAATATATCACTTATTCTAAAGAATCAGAGTGATGATTATTGGAAAAGTATGAAACTAGGTGCTGAGGCAGCGGCAAAGGAGTTTAATGTCAAACTAAATATTGTTGCTCCAGAGAATGAAAATGATGTTGCTGAGCAGCAGAATCTTATAAATGAAGCTGTTGAGAGTAAGAGTGATGCTTTATTGTTAGCACCTTGTAGTTTTAACGACCTTGTTAAGCCAGTTGAAAATGCAGTTGATAAAGGAATTCCTGTGTTCACATTAGATAGTAAAGTAAATACAGAAAAGGTATCATGCAGTATAGTAACAGATAATTTAAGTGCTGGGAAAAGTGCTGGAGAAAAACTTATTGGGCGGTTAGGTGAAAATTCAGTAGTTGCAATTATAGGCTCTCATAAAAAAGCAGGTAGCAATGAATTGGAAAGATATAAAGGTCTGAAATATGTTATGGAAAGGTTTTGTAGGGCGAAGATAATAGATGGTTTAGATGGGATTAAAGATTTAAATGTGGCTGAATTGGTGACCCAAGAATTGTTGTTAAATGATAATAAGATTTCTGCTATAGTTACACTGGATTATGAAACTTCCATTGGAGCAGCAAAAGCAATAGAAAAGTTAGGCTTAAGTGGAAAGATTGTGGTGGTAGCTTTTGATGGTGATACTCAAGAAATTGAGTACATGGAAAATGGTACAATACAATCCGTAGTTGTGCAAAGCCCATTCAGTATGGGTTATCTAGGTGTTAAGAATGCAGTTTTAAAGCTACAGGGCAAGGGGATTCCAACGTATATTGAAAGTGGGTTTTCTATAATTGACAAGGAAAATATGTATTCACCTGAAAGCCAGAAGGTATTATTTCCTTTCACTCAGTGACATGAGATCGGAATGGTTAAAGCTAGTTATTATAAAAAGCTATAAAAATAAGTATAAGTAAAAAGAGGTAAATGATGAAAGATAGTAAGAGTAAGAGAGTGTTTTTTATTATGTTTTTATCTGGAATAGTGATGATGATTACATTTTTGGCATTGTCTATAAAAGAGAGTTCTCTTTTAAAAACTAGTTATAAGGATGGTCTTCCTAAAGTTGGAGCAGTTATTTATAAATATGATGATACCTTTATGTCTTATGTGAGAAAAAGCATGGAAAAAACTTCTTTAGCAAAGTGTGCACTAAATATTAAGGATTCGCAAAATGATCAGTCCAGGCAGTTAGAGCAGATTGATGGTATGATAAAGGATAAAGTGAGAGTACTTGCAGTAAATCTTGTGAATCCTAAATTTGCACCAGAGGTCATCAACAAGGCAAAGGACTCTAAGCTACCAGTGATTTTCTTTAATAAGGAGCCTGAAGCTTCTGTTATGAATAGCTATAGTAATGCTTGGTATGTAGGGGCAGATTCTTCTGAAGCTGGTATCCTTCAAGGAAGAATGATAGTAAAGTTGTGGAGAAAAAACTTGAAGTACGATAAAAATAATGATGGAGTTATTTCTTATGTTTTGTTAAAAGGAGAACCAGGGCATCCTGACACAGAGGCAAGGACAAAATATGCAATTGATGAAATAAAAAAGGCTGGAATAAAAGTAAGGGAACTAGGATCTTATTACGGTATGTGGGATGAAGTAAAGGCAAGGGATAAGATGGATGAATGGATATCTAAATTTGGTGATAGTATTGAATTTGTAATATCAAATAATGATACTATGGCATTGGGGGCAATTATTTCTCTTGAAAAGAATGGATTTATGACAGATAACAAATTTATTCCAGTTGTTGGTGTTGATGCAGTTCAAGAAGCCTTAGTGAAAATAAAAGAAGGAAAGATGATGGGAACTGTTATGAATGATGCTAAGAAGCAGGGAACAACAGTAATTGATCTTGCATTAAATTTATCTGAAGATAAGAACATTCTTCAAGGTATTTCTTTAAACATGAATGCGGATAAATCATTAAGGGTTCCCTACGTCATGATTACAAAAGATAATTTAGATGTTGCTGAACAAGCTTATAAATAATAGCTATAGATAAAGCTGTCCAAATTTTTTAATAATATAATTAACTTTAAGCGCAGCTGGTGACTAATATAGGTCATTGGTTGCCTTTTATTCTAAATTGAAAAAAGTTATTAAAAAACTGTATACGTTTTAAACAAAGTAGAATTTTAATATATCAGTGTAGGATTTTGTATTCTTTTAATAAAATGGACATGCTAATATTAACACATGAAAACGATTTAACAAATCATATTTAGGGGGAATTATTATTATGAAAAGAGTTCTAACACTTGTATTAATGGCAACTTTATCTGTATCAGTTCTAGCAGGATGCTCAAGTTCAAAATCAGGTTCAACAGATAAAAAATTAACAGTAGGAACTACAATATATAAATTTGATGATACTTTCATGACTGGAGTACGTAATGCAATCACGACTCAAGCTACAAGTGATAAGGTTACTGCTGATATAGTTGATAGTCAAAATTCAACATCAACTCAAAATGATAAGCTAGACTTATTTATCACAAAAAAGGTCAGTTCATTAGCGATTAACCCAGTTGATCCTAAGGCTTCAAGTACAATAATTAGTAAAGCAAAATCAGCTAATATTCCAATAGTATTTTTTAATCGTGTACCTTCAGAGTCAGATATGAATAGTTGGGACAAGCTATATTATGTAGGAGCAAAAGCTGAGCAATCAGGTACAATTCAAGGAAAGATTATGGCTGAATATTGGAAAGCACATCCAGAAGCAGATAAAAACCATAATGGTGTTCTTGATTATGTAATGATTACTGGAGAACCAGGAAATACTGATGCAATAGCAAGAACTAAGTATTCTATAGATGAATTAACAGCAGAAGGAATCAAATCAAATCAAATAGCAACAGATACTGGTATGTGGGACCGTGTAAAGGCACAAGATAAGATGCAATCTTTCTTAACTTCAAAGGGAAATCAAATAGAAGCAGTATTTGCTAATAATGATGATATGGCACTTGGAGCTATAGAAGCATTAAAAGCAGCAGGATATTTCACTGGTGGAAAGTATATTCCAGTTGTAGGGGTAGATGCAACTGCACCAGGAATTAAAGCTATTGAAGAAGGAACAATGCTAGGAACAGTATTAAATGATTCTAAGAATCAAGGTATAGCAACACTTAAGCTTGCAGAAGTTCTTGCACAAGGAAAGACTCCTTCTAAAGAAAATACAGGTTATGAGATAAAAGATAAGAAATATGTATGGATAGATTATAAGAAGATAACAAAAGACAATGTAAAGGATGCTAAATAATTTACTGAATAAATACTTTTATTCAATCAAGGGGAATGTGAAAAATTACTCCTTGATTGAATAATATTAAATTTCAGAAGGTTTTTTTCAAAATATTCAGGAGGTATGAAATGATGGAGAATAAATACTTGCTTGAGCTAAGAAATATATCTAAAGAGTTTCCAGGTGTAAAAGCGCTAGATGATGTAACATTAAAAATTAAGCCAGGTTCAGTACACGCACTAATGGGAGAAAATGGAGCAGGGAAATCCACTCTGATGAAATGCCTTTTTGGTATATATAACCCAGATCAAGGAGAAATAATTTTAGAGGGTAAAAAAATAGAAATGCATAATTCCAAGGAAGCCTTGAATTATGGAATCGCAATGATTCATCAAGAGCTTCATCCTGTTAAATTTCGTAACGTAATGGAGAACATGTGGTTAGGACGTCTTCCATTAAAGGGAGTAGGACCATTTAAATTAGTAGACAGAAAAAAAATGTACAAAGATACTGTGGAACTTTTTGAAAGG
Organism: Clostridium sp. TW13; assembly: GCF_024345225.1. Taxonomy (NCBI): domain Bacteria; kingdom Bacillati; phylum Bacillota; class Clostridia; order Eubacteriales; family Clostridiaceae; genus Inconstantimicrobium; species Inconstantimicrobium mannanitabidum. The sequence continues at coordinate 3,808,476 of NZ_BROD01000001.1, read as the reverse complement.
CTGAACATGGATGTGAACCCTGATGTTATTGTAGAGACACTTTCAGTTTCAGTAGTTCAGCAAATGGAAATAGCAAAAGCAGTTTCATATAACGCAAAAGTTATTATAATGGATGAACCAACTTCATCACTAACAGAAACAGAGGTTGCTCAATTATTTAAAATAATTCGTGACCTTCAGAAACAAGGAGTTTCAATAATTTATATATCACATAAGATGGAAGAAATCTTACAGATATCAGATGAAGTTACAATAATGAGAGATGGAAAATATGTAGGGACCTGGGATGCTAAGGAACTTACTACAGATATTATAATCAAAAAAATGGTTGGTCGTGACTTAACAAATAGATTTCCAGAAAGAGATAATGTTCCAGGGGAAGTAATATTGAAAGTTGAAGATTTTACTTCACCATTTCCTAAATCATTCAAGAATGTTTCTTTCGAGCTTAAGAAAGGAGAAATACTTGGTGTAGGAGGTCTTGTTGGAGCGCAGAGAACAGAGCTTATGGAAGCTATATTTGGTCTTAGAAAGATTGAAACGGGGAAGATTAATATAAAAGGTAAAGAAGTTAAAATTAGAAATCCAATAGAAGCCAAGAAGAATAAGATAGCGCTTCTAACTGAAGAAAGAAGAGTTACTGGAATATTCCCAGTATTATCAATAACAGAAAATACTACTATTGCAAGTCAAAAAAATTATTTGAATGCATTAAAGATTTTAAATGATAAAAAACGTAAAGAAGATACTGTGGAAAATATCAAAAAGTTAAAAGTGAAAACACCTTCAGAAAAAGAATTTATAATGAATTTATCAGGTGGAAACCAACAGAAAGTGCTTATTGGTAGATGGCTTCTTACAGAACCAGATATACTTATTTTGGACGAGCCTACTAGAGGTATAGATGTAGGTGCTAAATTTGAGATTTATTCTCTTATGGTTGAGCTTACAAAGCAAGGTAAGAGTATTATAATGATATCTTCTGAATTACCAGAACTTTTAGGTATGTCAGACAGAATAATGGTAATGTGCGAAGGAAAGCTTGCAGGTATTATAGATGGCAAAACTGCTACAGAAGAAGCTGTAATGTCATTAGCTACAAAATATATGCAATAATTTTTAGGAGGATACACATATGGAAATGAGTAATAATAAAGTTAGCGGTAATAAGCAAAAAGTTCAAAAATTTCTTAAACAGAATGCTATATTCATAGTGTTGGTAGTTTTAATATTAGCTATCGGTGTAAAGGATTCAAGCTTTTTATCCCTAGATGTTTTTAAGAATATTCTTATTCAAAGTTCAACAAGAGTAATCATAGCTTTAGGAGCTGCATTCATAATTCTTACAGGTGGAGCAGACCTTTCAGCAGGACGTATGGTAGGTTTCTCAGCGGTTGTATCAGCATCAATGCTTCAATCTGCTGACTATCCAAATAGATTTTTCCCTAACTTAGGACAGTTAAATATCCTTATACCAATTCTTGTAGCAGTTGTCATAGGTATGGCTGTAGGTGCAGTAAATGGTTTTATAGTATCAAGATTTGAAGTTCCAGCATTTATAACAACTCTTGGTACAATGGTTATAATTTATGGAGCAAACTCTTTATATTTTGATCTTCCTCCAAACAATTCACAACCAATAGGTGGATTAAGAAGTGACTTTTCAAATTTAGGAACAGGATCATTTTTAGGAATACCTTATGTTGTAATAATAGCGGCAATAATAACTGCAATAATATATGTAGTTTTAAATAAGACAAAACTAGGTAAAGATATATATGCTATAGGTGGAAACAAAGAAGCAGCAATAGTTTCTGGTATAAACGTAAAGAGTAGTATAATGAAATTATATATGATAGCTGGTACTCTATATGCTATAGCTGGTGTTCTTGAAGCAGCAAGAACAGGAGGAGCAACAAACAACTATGGTAATGGTTATGAACTTGATGCCATTGCAGCCTGTGTTGTTGGAGGCTGGTCAGTATCAGGTGGAGTTGGTACTGTGCCTGGAGTTATAGTCGGAGTTCTTATATTCACTGTAATCAACTATGGTCTTACATTCATAGGTGTTGGCCCATACTGGCAACAAATAATTAAAGGAGTAATCATAGTTGCAGCTGTTGCAGTTGACATAAGAAAGTATCTTAGAAAGAAATAAGAATTTTAGATAAATTTTAGAAAGCGTATCTTTTCTGTAAGGAAGAGATGCAGAAAAACAAGCCGCCATTACATTTTTAGTAAGGGTGGCTTGTTTTTTGGGTTGAGGTTGTAAGTTTAAGTCTTTAAGTCAAGAAATCCAAATTTGATTTGTATAGTTGAAATAAGAAATGATATTTTGATATTTGTGTTGGATACTTGTAGTCGATATATAATTACAATATAATGTAAGTAATGTATATAGTATATAAGAATAATAGGTGCACTTCCCATGATAAGATCATGATGACAAAGTTCAAAATTGGAGAAGAGAAGTTTTTTCAATTATAATTACTAGATAATAAAATCTTTAATATGGAGGGTAATGTAGAATGGAATATACATGCTTCAAATGCAAAACTAAAGTGAAAGCAGAAGAAAGATTTATAGCTTATTATGGAGAGGTACTTTGTCCTGAATGTTCAAAGGGAGTAGAACCATGTTCAGATGAATTTGAACTCTTATTTGATATTCCTAATGATTTTAGAGAAGTGTATTATTACTTTAATAAAACAGATTTAATGATTAAGGCACAATTAGAATCCATAGAGCATAGCAGAGAAGAGGTGTTTATTAGATTTGCAGGAGGAAGTTTATCAATTTGGAAGGAGTCAAAAGTTTCCAAGGTAGAAAAGCCAAGAGGATGTAAGGGAAAATTTGAGTTTTGCTATTCAATTCGAAATTGTGATGGAGATTCATTAGGATACATAGGTAAGCCATGTAAAGATTAGTTGCAGAGTTTTGATTGAAATGGAGGATATAAAGTATTGAAATCAAGTTTTATAATGGAATTATTACTGATATCATTATTACCGTTAATTGTATTGCCTACATTTATTTTTATAATTTATAAGCTTTTTTTTAGCAAAGAAAAGGAAAGCTTTAGGAATAGGTTAGAGGCCAATAATATTCTGTCTCTAAAAAGTATAATTTGCATGCTTATTTTACTTGCAGTGTGTCTGTTTGGAGTATTTTATAGTATCAACATGTGGAGGGACTTACCTTATGTTATAACTGAAAACTATCCTGTTGTAGAGGGACAAGTCACCAAAAAGATAGATATTGCTGGAAGAGACAGTCATATACTTATTGAAATAAATAATAATACATATACTTTACATGGTTCAGTAGATCTTTCAGTTGGAACTAAGATAAGGATAAAATATTTGCCTAATACAAAAGAAATATGTGAAATAAGTTGGCTATAGAAGACGTTTTATTGCATCAAGTATTTAAATGTAATGTAATAGAAAGACATTAATTGCATTTCTCAAGGTAATTAATGTAGAAAAGTGATTTTCGCAGAGGATTGTATAACCCAAAAGTGCAAACTAATTAAAATTAGTCTGCACTTTTTTATTTATGAATTATAGGCAGTGCATATAAAATGCAGGTTATTTTATTTCTGTTCCACCCCATTCAACAACGGCAAATCCCTTTCTTTCAAATGGAGTAAGTTTCTGCTCTTCTATTTTTATAGACTTATTTAATGGCTTGAAAACCATCATTACTCTTAATATAGAATCTGGTTTTGGTGTTATATTAAGTTTAGCTAGATTATTGTATTCTTCGCCAGCAAAGGTTACAAGATTGTATTTGTTATTTTGCATAATAGGAAGCCAATATACTATAAACTCATTATATTCTTTTGGAGTTAATCCTAAGTATTGTAGCTTTTCTTGAAGAAATTTTTCAGTATCAGATCCTTTTACTACAAATCCTTTTGACATATCCCATTTATGATTAGAGACACCTTCCCAATACAAATAAGAATATTCCTTATTATCAGAGGTATTTATTAACGTTCCATCAGGGTGGGCAATTACTTTCCAACCATCGTTATATTTAGGATAGGTACAAGTAAGTTTACCTTTATAATCTAGTTTTACATTTACAGTTTGATTTGAAGTTGGATAAAGATAAATTACAGGTTTTTTAGTGCAACCTGAATCACCACAACCTACTAAAAACATTGATATAAGGGCTAAGGTTAGAATAACAACTTTGCTTTTGATATTTTTCACAATAATTTTCCCCCTTAGAAATTAGCATTGTTTCCTGCTTGAATTATTTGATAGCATGGAATTTTGCGGAAGTTATATACACCAATAATACCATTTATTTCTATATAATGTAAATAGCAAACAATATGATAAAGAGTATAATTATTGATGAATTAATGGTTATGTTATAATTAAAAGTTGTATATTAAATGTAAAAGATAGATACTACTTATGATAAATTTTTTGGGAGGATATTATTAATGGATAAAGAAAAACTTTTATGGATACGTGATTACTTAAAAGAAATGTATAAAACTCCGATTCTTGAAAACTTTCTTCAACTAGAAGTGGATGAAATAGAAGAGGGAAAAGTTAAGTATAGTATGAAAGTTATAGATAGACACTGCAATATATATGGTTTTGTGCATGGAGGAACTTTAGCATCTATTTCTGATGTGGTGATGGGAGTATCATGTTTAACTTTGGGGAAGCGTATAGTGACCACAGATATGGGAGTTAGTTACATAAAAAATGTTTCAGCAGGAAGTACAATTACAGCAATTGGTGAGGTTATAAGTGATGGTAAAACTATAATGCGAGCAGTAGGAAGGATTTTTGACGAGAATCAGCAGTTACTTGTTAGTTCACATGCGTCTTATTATGTTCTTGGTGATTTTTCTGAGGATGATTATAAAATATAAGGTATCTGAAAGCAAATAGGTTTATGCGCTAGTCTGTTTGACTTGTTATTTATTTTCAGAAACCTAAGGAATAAAACTGGAGAGACTGTTCCCAGTTTTATTTTTTTAGGCAAAATCAATTATATTTAAGTGTATTTTATTCAAGCATCATTTCATTAAATGCATTAAATACGTATTCAGGATCTTCTATAACTGCCATATGACCATAGCCTTCTCCTACAAATAATTTTCCATGTTTTAGATTAGACATAATTTCTTTTTGCTTTTCAAGGGTTGTTAATGTGTCTACAGAACCATAAAAAGCGTATACTGGAATATTAATGTGAGGTAAACCAGAGTCGACATTTAAAACTTTATCTATGGCAAAATCATTGTTACAGGCCTCTGGTGATGCTGTTGTCAGTGGCAATTCACTTGCAAGTCTATCTACAACTTCTTGTGATACATTAGAGCTTTTTAGATTATTAAGAAATGCAGTTAAAGCTTCTATCTTATTATCATAATCTGTTATATGACCTAAGTCTAGATTATTCCAATTTGAAGAACCATCAACACTTCCTATACATTCAACAATATCACCATATCTTATTGCAATATCATAGGCAATGGAGCCACCTAAGGACCACCCTTGAACAATTGACTTGCTATTGAGTTTACCTTCTTTAATGAGTACCTTCATGAACTCAGCAACACTATCTGTTAGTTCTGAAAAAACTGATTTAGATTGTGCTAAATCTCCATAGTGGCCAGGGGTATCTACTAATACTACATTATATCCTTTATTAGCATAAAGTCTTCCATATGGAACCATTCCTAAGGCATTAAATGTAGAACCGTGAATTATAACAATAGATTTTTTTGATGTTGGATCACCTAATTGAATGTACGACATTTTAAGTCCATTTACATCAACTATTTTCCTTTCTAAATTTTCTGAATTCATTACAATATCCTCCTTAAATTAAAAAACCATAGTAATATAATATTTATCCTGTCAGTGGGTTAGTACTAATTCATATTTAAATAATTTGTAAATTGTATATAATATATAGGTTTAATTTTTATCCGATAGCTAGCATCCGTAACACTCCAACCGTATATGAAACTCCTCTTCCTAAAGTCAGATGAGTACTCACAGAGTAAGCGACCATCATCAAATCATAGATTTGAGATGTCTGCTTAACCGATTCACACTAAATCATAGATTTAGGTTTTCTGCTTAAGTTGGAGATAACGGCTGCACGCTCCTGGATAAGTTCAACTAAGATTCAGATTGGGATCAAACCCCACCTGAATCAAGTTTCACTTGATGTATATATTTGTTGATTGTAGGATTGTAATATCTTATAATTGTGAAAAACATTAAGTGAATGAGAGTTATGAATTGATTACGGATAGTGCTTGAAAAAATATTAATAATCTTGGATTTCAAGCAATTGGAGAATAGGGATAGGTGATTGAATGAAGAATTTAATTGGATTTAGAATATTAAAAACAGCAGTAGGAGCATCACTTGCCATAATTATTGCTCAAGGTATGGGATTAAAGTATGCAGTAGCAGCAGGAATTATAACAATTCTAAGTGTTCAAAACACTAAAAAGACTTCTATAAAGTTAGCTTTGCAGAGAATTGAATCTACAGCGTTAGCCTTATTAATTGCGAGTATATTATTTTTTATACTGGGCTATAATCCAATTACTTTTGGGCTGTATTTAGTGATTTTTATTCCTATTACTGTATTTTTGAAAATTACAGATGGAATTGTAGTAAGTTCTGTTTTGGTAACGCATTTATTAGCAGAGAAGTCAATATCTTTGTTTTGGGTAAGAAATGAGTTTTTGCTTATGGCAGTTGGTGCAGGGATTGCTATACTATTAAATATATACATGCCTAAAATAGAAAATGAGATTAAAGAAACTCAACAAGATATTGAGGAACATATGAGAAGCATTTTATTTCAGATGGCACAAAGTTTGAGAAAGCAATCAGTTAATGTGGAAGAAGAAGCTTTATTTAATGAATTAGAAGTTAAATTGAAGCAAGGCAATGAGAGTGCATATAGGCATTTGAACAATTATATTATTAATGATACGAAATATTATGTTCAATATATGGAGATGAGGACTTTACAATATGAGATATTAAAATATATGAGAAGTCATTTTATTAAATTTTACATGACTTTTGAGCAGACAGAGATAGTTGCAGCATTTACAGAAAAGGTAGCATTAGATTTTGGTGAATATAATACTGCAGAAGAGCTCTTGCGGGAGTTAAATGAAATTGTAAATATATTTAAAAAGCAAGAACTACCTAAAACAAGAGAAGAATTTGAAAACAGAGCAATGCTTTTTCAGTTTTTAAATGACATGGAGACTCTTTTAGAGTTAAAAAAGAGTTTTAGTAAGAAGTTCAAGGTTAGTTAATATATTTAATATGGTTTGGAGAGAACAACAGTAATATTTTAAATTTCAAACGTATTCCAGTGTTCTATTGAGGAGATTTTTCTTTTTTAAGAAAGTGAAAGAAAATCAAGAGCACAACAAAGTAGGGGGAGTGATTTAAATGGCATTGAGACAGCTTAGATTTTCTGATGATGAAATATTGAGAAAAAAGAGTAGAGTTGTTGAAGTGGTTGACGATAGAATAAGGCAGATACTAAATGATATGGCAGATACTATGTATAATACTGAAAATGGTGCAGGATTAGCAGCACCACAAGTTGGTATATTGAAAAGATTAGTTGTAATTGATATGGGACAGGGACTAATAAAGTTAGTAAATCCTAAAATAATTAGTGAGGAAGGAAGTCAAGAAGTGATAGAAGGCTGTTTGAGTGCACCAGGCATTTGGGGTAAATTAACAAGACCTGCTAAAGTAACAATACAAGCATTAAATGAAAATGGTGAAGAAATTACATTGACAGGAGCAGGCGATTTAGCAAAATGCTTTTGCCATGAGATAGATCATTTAGATGGAGTGCTTTTCACAGATTTGGTTACTGAATATATAAAGTAGTTTTCTTTTTTGATGGGATGAAAAATAGTAAATATAGTGTTTAGTTAAATTCTAAACACTATATAAGTAAACTATTGTAGTGGAGAAAAGGATATTTCCCCAGTACCAACCATTACTATAATATCTCCTTCTTGAATAGGGCCGAGTTTTACTAGTTCATTTGTCTTCTTAAACCTTAAAAATGTTTTTAGAGTACCACTACAATCAATTACCGTTACAGTAAGAGGCTTATCAGGAGTTATCAGTTTAGCTGTAATATATTGTCCGGTATATGTGGTGGCATTATAGATACCTTGCTTATAAGTAGTGGCAATAGGGAGTGGTTGTGGTTGTGCTTGTACTTGTGGAATTTTAGGAAATATAAAAATAGATATTAGAAAAAATACTAAAAGTTTTTTTATTTTCATATAGCACCTCCATTTTATTAGTATTTTGTTTTTCAAATTACAATATACACTTTATTGATAATTAAAGTGTAAATAGTCTTTTATATTACAAAACTAAAATAAGCAAATTGTAGATTTGACCAAGTAAGATATAGAAATGGTCTTTGAAAATTGAATAGTGTGATATTTTTTTGCGGAATTCTAGAAATATTATGTAAATAGAGGTAAAATAAATTTATTTAGTATCCAAAAAGAGACTAGATAAATTGGTTAAGAAGATTCAAAATGGTACATTTAATTTAAGATAAAATACAAGGTATAAAAGGAGAGAAGCATTATGAATATTTTTATGAGATTTCCAGAGGGACGAGCAAAGGCACTTACATTAAGCTATGATGATGGAGTGGAACAGGATATAAAGCTTATAGATATTATGAATAAGTATGGTTTAAAGGGTACTTTCAATTTAAATAGTGGAGCATATGCTGATGAAGGGACAGTCTATCCAGAAGGACACATTCATCGTAGAATGACTGAAAAGCAAGTTACAGAACTATATAAGAATTCAGGACATGAAGTTGCAGTACATGCTTTAACGCATGCGTTTCTGGATCAATTACCTACACATGTGGCCATTAAAGAAATATTGGAAGATAGGGAGAACCTTGAAAAGCAGTTTGGAACTATGGTTCGTGGAGCAGCATATCCATATGGTACTATGAGTGATGAAGTTGTTGAAGCACTTAAACTTTGTGGCATAGTATATTCAAGAACAGTAGTATCAACAAATGATTTTAGAATTCCTAGGGATTGGCTTAGATTAGCAGCAACCTGCCATCATAATTCACCTGAACTTCAGAACTTAGCAAAAAGGTTTGTTGAGGACAAGATAGAATGGACACCATATCTATTTTATTTATGGGGACATAGTTATGAATTTGAGGAAAACAATAACTGGAATTTAATTGAGGATTTTGCTAAGTACGTAGGAAATAGAGATGATATTTGGTATGCAACAAACATAGAGATATATGATTATATTGATGCTTATAACAGATTAATATTTAGTGCGGATGGTAAATGTGTAAAGAATCCATCTAGCAGAAAGATTTGGTTCCAATATTCAGAGAAGCTTGTTGAAATTGAAGCAGGTGCAATGATAGAGATTTAAGATTAAAGATAATTAATATAGGAGAATAATGAATATGGCATATGAATATATTTTATTTGATTTAGATGGAACCCTGACTGATTCAGGGGTTGGAATAATAAATTCTGTGGAGTATGCTTTACAAAAGTGTGGTATTGAGGTTAAGGATAAAAATGAACTATATAAATTTGTTGGTCCTCCCTTAACAGATTCTTTTGAGATGTATTATGATTTTTCAAAAGAAGAAGCAAATACAGCTATAAAGTATTATCGTGAGTATTTTAGAGAAAAGGGTATGTTTGAAAATCTAGTTTATGATGGGATTGAAAAATTGCTTAAGGAATTAAAAGTTAACAACAAGAAACTTATTGTAGCAACATCTAAGGCGGAAGTATTTGCAAAACAAATCTTAGAACATTTTAATATTGCAGAATATTTTTCATACATTGCAGGTAGCAATCTTGATGGGACAAGAGTTAAAAAGGCTGAGGTTATTAAATATGCTTTAGAAAGTTGCAATATTGAGGATTTATCAAAAACTATAATGGTTGGAGATAGAGAGCATGATATTATTGGTGCTAAAGAGGTAGGTTTAAAATGTATTGGTGTTTTGTATGGCTATGGAGATAGAAGTGAGTTTGAAAAGGCTGGTGCAGACTTTATTGTTGAGACGGTTTCAGATGTGGAGCAAGTTCTATTAGGATAGTATATTTTTATTGGTTAATAATTAGTAGTTTTTATGGATATTAGGGGGAGAATATTATGAATTCAAAAAGTACAACTTGCAAGAAACCTGTGAATATTAATGGTGCAGGAGTATTACTGATAGATAAAGATGGTAAAGTGTTATTACAACTTAGAACAGATAGTAATTCATGGGGAATTCCTGGTGGTTGTGTTAATGTAGGAGAATCATTACAAGATGCTGCCAAAAGAGAAGTTTATGAAGAAACAGCATTAATAGTTGATGATTTACAACTATTTAATATTTATTCAGGGGAGAAACAACACTGGATTTATCCTGATGGTAATGAAGTATATATTATTAATACTGTATTTATTTCAAATAGTTTTCATGGGATTATGAAGGCAGATGAAGTAGAGAGTAAAGAACTTAAATTTTTTAATATAAATAATATACCAACAGAAATCATTCCAACAAATGTGCCTATTTTAGAAGATTTGAAAAGTAGAATTAATAATTAAAAGGATAATTTTAAATCACTTTGGAATAATAAAATTGATACAAATACAAGAGCATTTTGTAGTTAATTTTGTTAAAGAGGAAGTGGTTTTATGAAAATAGAAGGATTTTTCAGTGATATAAAATCAGCAAATGGAACTGTTGATAAGCTTAAGAGTGCAGGTTTTACAGGGGCTTTTGTAGATATAAATGAGCACAATAACAATGCTTATTCAGAAAGAGGTCGTTTAGGAACAGAAGAGATATCAACTTTGTCAGAAGCAGTTTTAGGAGAAGGGAACAATAGAGGAGAGAGTGTAAATTCTCCATTAGCAGCAGCTAGTCCAATGGTTAGTGGCATGGGTGGTTTTGAAGAAATAGCTAATATTAATTGCAAGGTAGTAGTTGAAGTCAATGATGGAAATATAGAGAATGCAAAACAAGTAATAAAAGATATGGGCGGGACTACTGACGACCCTAATGCTAGAATACCTAAGGGGCTTGATAATATAAATGAAGAAGCTCTAATACTAAGTAACATAAAAGAATAAATTACTGAGGAGATGGTGCAAAAGCACCATCTTTTTTTAAAATTAAGTAGAAGGAAAGTAGAAGTTATTCAATGATAGTAACATTATAGATTCAAACTTACAAAATGTTTCAATTTGTAATTGTAATACAGAAGGCATGACAATTGATGGGGTGCTTGTAAGTGACCTTATGCAAGTATATAGATTAAGCACAAACTTCAAAAAGTAAGTAAGCAGAAGGGTTACTTACTTTTTGAGGATATTTAATATCAAAGTAGTTAATTTAAATATGATTTTTTAGATTACTATGATACAATTTATGTATAAAGTTTTGAAAGGAGAGACTGCCAATGAGAAAGATGATTAGTTTAGGCTTTAAATTTATAACTACTCCTGATATGATCATCGAATGCAGTTTAGATTTATAACTAAGATAAAAATTATAGTTATGTTTCATAATGTACCGATAGATTGATTCAACTGGAGTAGTAAAAAACTATTTCAGGGTATTTTTTATGCCCAAGTTTTGATTTTATGGAGGCATAGTGATAATGAATTGTGAATTAATTAAGGAAAATGGAACTAAAGATATAATAGAAGTAGACTCAAGGTTATCAACAGAAAGGTTAATATTATTACCATTATATCCACATCAACTTGCATTAGCTGTGGATGATTATTCAAAAATGCAAAGTGACTTAGGACTAAAAGTTGTAAAAACATCTCTTGATGAAGAGCTGGAATATGCGATGAAGATAAGGTTACAGAAGGTATTATTAGATGTTGATAATTACTTATGGTTAACCAATTGGGCTATAATTCATAAAGAAGACAAGCAGATAGTAGGTTTTATCATGATTAAGGGATGCCCCAATGAAAATGGTGAAGTAATTGTTGGATACGGTATTGATGAGAACTATAGAAGAAAAGGATATGCTACTGAAGCATTGCGAGGATTAACTCAATGGATTTTTAAAGATTCAAAAGCACTTTTTGTGATTGCAGATACGGAGAAGACTAATATAGCATCTCACAAGGTATTACAAAACGTGGGTGCTCAGAAATATAAGGAAGCTGATGAGTTAGTATGGTGGAGAGTCCAGAGACAAAAATAAAACTTAACGTTAATTTATATAAATATTTGAGAAATATTCTTATAAATGGTACATAATTGTTTATGAGATTGAAGAAAAGCAAAAAGCTGTGGTAGCATTATGAGTGTTACCACAGTTTTTATTATTTAAAAACTAAACTTAGTGAAAGTTATAAAGGGGTTTTGAATATTATACTTAAAGCTATGTAATATATTCAGTAGTTTTAAAATTCTATAATTGTTTTAAGTAATATTTATATAAAGGGGAGTTTTATATGGGATATAGTATAAAAGATAAAATAGCAAGTTTGTTAGGAGAAGTTTCTAGTTTAAGCTTAATAAATGCAATAGGACAAACTGGTGATATTAACTTTATTCCTAAAGCAGGTGAAAGTGATATTGATATATTTGTGTTTGGGCAAGAAATTCCAAGTTATGAACAGAGAAAAGTTATATATGATAAGAATAGTGATTTATATGAAGAGTGTTCTATGAATGTTTGTGAAGGAGGAGTTTGGGGAACAGGAGATGTATTTATTATAGATGGTGTTGAAACAATGCTAATGTACTTTACCATTGACGAAACTTTACAATATGTATCAGATGTTTTAGAAGGGAAAAGGTTAGATAGCGTTGAGGGGTTTTATCCAGTTGGTCGTTGTGCAACATTAAAAAATATTAACATTATTTATGATGAAGATAAATTTTTGAGTTCTTTAAAAGAAGAGCTTTCTATATATCCCCAATCATTAGCAAAACAAATGGCAGAATTTCATATGAGTAGGGTGAATGATGAAGAAGATTTTAATAGGGCTTTACTAAGAAAAGATGTTATATTTTATCATCAAGTTCTTGAAGCGTCCATTGATCATTATTTACAAGCATTATACGCAGTTAATAAAACATATTATCCAAGTAGAAAAAGAACTAAACAATATATAGATTCTTTTGAAATGAAACCTGTGGATTGTTATAAGAGGTTACTTGAAGTGATTAAATTTGGAGCAGATCCAGAACAGCTTGAAAAATCATATAATGAGTGGTGTAACTTGGTTAAAGATTTAAAAAATATCACTAATATTTAATAATGCTGTTTGAAGAAATATTAATACTATCATATACCTTGAGAAACTTTACTAGCGAGATAACCATAAGGAAAATATTAGAAAGTAAGTATTCTTTAGTTACATGCATGTGGTAAAATATAGTTTAAGAGATGTGAGTAATATTATTATTTGGAGGTATAGTTTATGAAAGTTCAAGGTATTTACATTCCACTTATAACACCTTTTGCTAATGATAAGGTAGATTTTGATTCCTATAAAAGAATGCTTGATTACTATATAGGTAAAGAAATCAATGGGATTATTCCTTTAGCAACTACAGGAGAGATTCCAACCATTTCTGAATATGAGTATGAGGAAATAATAGAGAAAACTATGGAATATAATAATAATCGACTTCCAGTGTTTATTGGTCTAGGTGGAAATAATACTAAAGAAGTTATAAATAAGCTAAAGATAGTAGAGAAGTATAAGGTGGATGGAATACTATCAGTATGTCCATACTATAGTAGACCAGATCAGAGAGGAATATATGAACATTTTCTAAAGATTTCAGAGGCCACTGCTTTGGATATTGTTCTATACAACATACCATATAGAACAGGTAGAAATATAGAAAATGATACTATATATAAACTTGCAGAATTAAAAAATATTGTTGGAGTTAAAGATTCTTGTGGAGACATAAAACAAACAACTGATTTGCTTCTCAACCCACCTAAGGATTTTTCAATAATGACTGGAGAGGATATATTGTTTTATACAAACTTAGTTTATGGAGGGGATGGTGGTATTATGGCATCTTCGCATCTAAGAACAGATGAGTTTGTTGAAGTTTATAAGGCAATTAAAGATAATAATCATAAAGTAGCCCTTGATAAGTGGAAAGAGTTAGCTAAGTTTATTCCAATGCTATTTGAAGAACCTAATCCTGCTCCAATTAAATATTGCCTAAGTAAACTGGGACTTATTAATTCTGATGAGGTGAGATTACCTTTAGTTGAGATAACAGATACTTTAAAGAATAAGCTTGATAAAGCTTTATCTTTGTAATTTGAGAAGAATATAATTGCTGAGGAAAGATATTAGAGACATTAGACTTATAGATGAATATATCAAAAATAATAAATAAAATCTTGGTATTATAGTTATATCCTGAATAAAATAGGTCAATAATATAAAGGATTGATTATTATTTTAGGAGGATAGATGCTATGAGCGAAAAGAAAGATCCTAGTTGTGCAAGCCAACAAGAAAAGGAAAAGAAAGCAAATAACGCTGGAAATAAACATTCTAAAAAAACAAATAAGAAAGACTAATATTGAAATAAACTAAAGCATAGTGCAGGGAAACTTCTAGATTCTCTGCACTATTTGTGTTTAATAATAAACTTTTGAATATGAGATATATTAATATATAAAACTTCATCCAAAGATAAATTTTTCATTATTTCGCTAACTCCTTTAGAGCTTCATCATATTTATCAACTATGTTATTGATTAAATCTTTAGTCTCTTTTTCTTCTTTTAATTTAAGATATTCAGCAAGGTCAATAACCTCAGATAATTTTTCATCAGAAATATCTTCAACAACTTGTAATAATTTTTCTGCTAATGTCATATAAATTCCCCATTATTAATTAGGTAATATGTTAATATTATATCCTATAATTCTAGTGTTATAAAGAAAATAGATATATGGAGAATAAATAAAAATGTTTTTATAGGCAAGATTTGTATTGACAATATCGATACTCGATATTAAAGAGGTGAGAGATATGGCAAGGGAACAATTTCAAAACTTAACAGAACCGATGTATTACATACTGATGTCTTTACTTGAGGAACGGTGCGGAGTAGATATCATGGATTCAGTAGATAAAATTTCAAAAGGGCGTGTAAGTGTTGGTCCAGGAACTTTATATGCTCTTCTAGGTAAGTTTGAAAAAGAAAGTATGATAAGAGAAACTGAAGTGCAAGGTAGAAAAAGAAGTTACATAATTACTGACAAAGGAAAAGAAATATTATTGGAGGAATACAAAAGATTAATTTCGCTAGTGGAGGATGGAAAGATGTATATGGGGGAGAGATTATGAGTTGGAAAGATACAAAGATAACATTTTTTAATTATTTTCCGTATGACTGTGCAGCTGTGGAAGAATACCTTGAGAGAATGGAAAGACTGAAATTTTTTGTACTGAAGATGATAAGAAAATTAGACCTATCCATACTGATGCAGAGGAGAAATTCAAAGAAGTCCTTAAATCATCAGTATATTATGTGCTTTGTCAACTTTTATCAGTGTTTGTATTGATTTTAGCTATTAAAAACACCATATTTAGTGGAAATACTGAGCATTTATTAGCTTCAAATCTTTTTATAATACTAGGAATGTTAATGATATTTTTCTTGATTTTAGGAGTTATACAAATAACGAGTTTTCTTATTTGGGCAATAAAAGCTAGGCATCAGATAGTGAAAAACAAATTTATGCCATATAATACCTATAGGCAGTTAAGAGTAAGAAATATATTAACCAATGCATGCATTTTGATTTATATGTTTATATTCTTAAAATATTTAATTTTCACAACTACAAATAAGTGGCAATTTGCTCTGCTTATTTGTATAATTATATTTTCTGTAGTAATTATGATTTATGTTAATTCAGTGATAGAAAAGAAGGCGTTTTTAGGAAAGACTAATGAAGCAATAATTATTCTTAGTACAATATCTTTTGTGGTGTTTATAGTTTTTCTCATAGTCAATATAATTAGGCCGAGTATTACAACTAGTAATGAAGGGAGTATCCAGAGAGAGAATGCTAGTTTGCTGTTAAGTGATTTTGGATATAAGGAAGACAAAAGTGCAAATATTAATTTTTATAAGAGTATTTTAGCCACAAGAACAACATGTTCTGAAGAAAATAGTAACAACACTTTATCGTATACAGTATTTCAAAGTAAGTATTCATGGGTGATGGATATTCAAAAGAAAGAACGATTAATGAGATTTAATAAGCTTGGCATTTATAAGATACAGCACAGTGTCAATATACCAAGTAATATTGAAATTTTCACATATGATGATAAGAAATCATTTGTTTTAGTGTCTAAAGATAAGATAGTAGATATTAATAGAAGCTTCTATTATACAAGTGATCAGGAATTCTTGGATAAGGTATGTAAAAAGTTATTTTAACAGCTTAGTTATTGCTATATCTATGTAAGCTACTTCCACAGAGAATAAAAATTGTATACCCCTATTAGAATTGTGTATAATTAGTATATGGAAATAAGTTCTATAGAGGTTGGGGGATACAGTTGTGAGAATTGAAACTGAAAGATTAATTTTAATACCAATGGATTATGATTTTATTGTTAGTAAGCTAGAGAAAAGAGAAAGCTTATTGGAGAAGAATGGAGTAAAAATAAACGAAGAGTATTTTTATAGTTCTGATATCATAGATATTTTACCTATGATGAAGGAAGAGGTGTCTAAGAACGGTGTAGATGGCTTTGGACCTTGGCTAATTATTTTAAAAGATACTAATAGAATCATTGGAAGTTGTGGATGTCATGGAGCACCTGATGAAAATAAAGAAGTTGAGATAGGGTATGGCATAGATGCTGATTCTAGAAGAAAGGGTTATGCTTCTGAAGCTATAAAAGCTTTTATAGCTTGGTTAATTGAAAACAAAGATTTAAATGCTATATTAGCTGATTGTAATTTAGATAACTCAGCCTCTGCAGGAGTATTGAAAAACAATCATATGGTAGAAACTAAAAGAGATGATAAATTAATCTATTGGAAGTTGGAAGTTAAATAAAATTAATTTTAAATACAAGACTATTAAGTAAGAATAATAGGTAGATTTGGGTTTTATCCCAATCCACCTATTTTTTATTACATGCTACATTCCAAATTTCAGGCAATCTGGATTTTATGAAAGCAGAACACTCAGAGAAATTGGTTATTAAATTACTAGTTTAAAATCATACTTTTTATTAGTTTCATACAGTTATTAGTGGTTTTTATAAGACGAGCTTTTAATTATTATTTATTTGAGGTTAGAACAAAATTATTTATAATTTCATTTGTTACATAGACATCTTTATTTTCTGTTATAAATATAGCATCAATACCCTTTAGAGTGTTAATTATTTCTAGAGATTTCTCTAAACCAAGGACAAAGCAAGCTGTTGATAGGGCATCAGCAGCGATTGATTCTCCTGAAATAACAGTAGCACTTATTAAATTTGATTTAGAAGAGCACCCAGACTTAGGATCTAAAATATGGTGGTATCTAGTATTACCCTGTTGAAAGTATCTTTCATAAGCTCCAGAAGTTACAACAGATTTATTTTGTAGTTTTACTATTCCTAAATATTGGCCTCTAGGTCTAAATGGATCTTGTATGCCAATTTTCCAGTCTTTATTTTCTTTATTCTTCCCTAAAACTTTAACATTTCCACCTATGTTTATTAATGCTGACGTAACTCCAAAACTTTTATATATTTCGATAGCCCTATCAGCTGCAAATCCTTTAGCAATAGCACCTAAATCTATCTTTTGTTCTGGTTTCAAAAGCATTACTGTTTGCAATTGTTCATCTATTAATATATCTTTGTAATTTATTAGGGGTAATTTTTCTTTAATTTCTTTTTTGGAAGGTATTTGGGGAGTTTGGGTAAAAACTCCCCATAGCTTAATTAGTGGGGCTAATGTAATATCAAAGGCACCATTAGTTATTTCTGAAAAATACACAGCATTTTTTATAACAGTTAAAGTATCTACATTAACTTTAACTGAACTTTTACCAGCAGAATCATTTATTTTACTTACATCACTTTGAGGTAAGAAAAAGCTCATAATATTTTCAATTCGTTTCATTTTTGTTTCAACAGTTTCGTAGATGTATTCAGCATTTTCGTGCAAGATTGATTGCTGAATTATTGTTCCCATGCAATAAAATTGGTTACTATAATAATTACACATCTCTTTTTTTAACTCCAGTTAAATGTTTACTTTTCAGCTTTGTCAAGTGCTTTGGAAACAACTTCTACGAATTTGTTATATGACCAAGTTGCGCCTGAAACTGCATCTACTTTGTCTATATCTTGAGTTTGGATTAATTTGGGGCCATAGGTTATAGCTCCTTTATAATCACTTCTGCATTGTTGTTGATATAATGCAGAATTTGGGTAAACCTCCTCATAGGTTTTATCAAAAACTCGTCCATTTTGATCAACGATTTTCCATTGAACATCAGATATTTTATTATTGCTTATTTTTAAAGTTGCTTCACTATGAAATCCCTCAGTGCCAGCATCTGTTTTTGCTTCGTAGGTTCCATTTTTATACTTGTTTTTTTCTCCTTCAGCAACATTTTTACTTTGGCAACCCAAACTTGAGCTTACAGTCACTAAAATTGCAATCATAATTAAATATTTCTTTTTCATGGTAACACTCTCCTCTGTAATTTATTACCTAAAGTGTATCATATATTAAATTGCAAAGGATGAAACAGGACAAATGTGTCCTGGACAAAATTAAATATTTAAAATATTACTTTTATACCATTGTGCCTGATCTTTAAACCAAGCAATTACTAATTCTTTATCCTTATATTTCGGTGGAATCTGTTCCCATAGTTCTAGATAATAATCATGAAAAGCATTAGCCATAGTTTCTTCTGTAATGGTGTAGTGTATAATATAATTATTATTAATCAAATCAAAGGTTGATATAATAACAGTATCTGCCTTTACTTCCCAATGAACTCCTTGAAAAAGCTTTGCATATTTTTCAGTTAAAATACCTAATTCAAAATTTTCATAGGTTTCAAGTAAATATATTATATACTGTAAATGGGTATATATATCCTCTAATTCTGGCTTTTGGTATTCATTAAAATAAAGATATTGTCCAGTTTTTATCATATGAAGCAAACATTCTAAATCTACAAAATACCTAACTTTATATTTAATAATATCTTGATAGAATAACTTAATTCTTTTATTAAGCCGTTCTAGATGCAGTTTTCGTTCGTATTCTTTTTCAATAGACCTATCAATGTATTTTTTCCACAAAGAAATGGGTATTGTCAAAGAATATAGTTCTGAGGTTTGAACAAAGAGGTCTCCGGGATATCTATCTTTATTAGTAACTACTTCCCAGTATTTTTCAATATTATTATACATGGTCATAAGACTACGGGTTTGACGATACATCTTCATTACATGTTTATAAATTGCATCAATGCTTTCAGACTGGTCATAGAAGAAGGCACTATCAACAAATTGATTACTATCTGCTCCAAAACAGTGCATAGCTCCAAGCCCCTTTACAATTATAAAATCAACAGGAGGATTCTCAACTCCATACTTTACAAAGTAGGAGGGAAAAAATTTGTTGCTAAAACCACACCATTCTATAATTTCCTTAACAAGTTTTAACGACCTTTCTGTATTTCTATTTAATCGATAAAGATAATGTATCGTCCATCCATTTTCTAATAGAATCCTTATAATACTTGTCCATATACTATAAAGTTCAGGGGTTCCTTCAAAATAATTAGTTTCACTTTGAAAAGTTATATATATTTCTTTTTCTAGTAATGTTTTATTATTAGCTGCTTTTTTTAAAAGCATAATAAAAGAGCTAAGAACGTTTTCTCTTCCGCTTATAAATTTCATAATAGTATCCTTTTTAATTGATAAATTATATGGATGACCTTTTTGTAAATTAGAAGTATTATGAGTTTTTATACATTCTAAGAGTCCTAGAATGTCTTTTTCATTAGTTTCATTTTTCTTTGAAGCTTTATTTAATGATAATGAGTATATTTGAGAAGCCTTTAAAACCTCTTTTAATAAAATAGAAAATTCCTTATCGTTGTCTAAGTAAATACCTATACTACTTAATTCGTTTATAAAATTGGCTTTGCAGCTATCTGATTGATTTCTGTGCAGAAAAGCATGGGAGATTTTATTTATATATTCTGATTGAAGAGATGGAATTCTTTCACCGCGAACCCATCGTCTTACGTAGGATGGATCTACATTAATTTCTTTAGCTAGCTTACTAGCAGACCACCCTCTAAAAACTAATAATATATTAAGACATTGTCCAAATTCTAACTCCATTTTTATGCAAACCTCATTTATTCTTAATTTATCAATCTTTTTCATACGAAGTACTTTTATTAGAAATTAAGTTAATTATACACTTATTAAATAATTTTACATACTGATCATGGTGTTACTTTCTTAAAATACGGAATATACTTCATTATCTGTATATTTTTAAAGCTGGAGATTGAATAAATTGTTTTACAATTCAACTGTGTGTTAGTTTGGTACTTTTCTCTCTAGAAACAAGATAAGTGCATATAGTAGATAGGTAAATTAGAGATAATGGGACAAGATCAAAAAGTGAGTTACCAGAAAATATAGTATTTACAAAAGGACCTGGTGCATAGATTTCTCTTGTATTCCAATAATAATATTTCCAGAAAAAAATCAAGATCCCCGAAAATAATAGGAGGATATTGTAACGAAATTTACTTCTTTTATTTTTTATGAAGCAGTATAAAGTAAACATAAATATAAGAAATAACTTAGTTGTACAATTTTCTATACTTGTAATAATTGGTGAACTATCTGAATCACTAAAATCAAAAGGTAACAATAATATAAACATAGTGATCATCACTGCATACATAGCATACACTAAACCACGTAAAATTTTATCAAGAATTTTTAGAACTTTCATAATTATATCCTTTCAAATAGAAGTTTTTTGTAATTAACTATAGATTACATCTAGTGAGAAAAAATGTAAATGAGGTGTGAGTCTAACATGTGTAAAGAAGAAACAAATTACGATTAAGGTAAGTTATAAAAAATAGCATTGACATATAATTCATGTTGCGTAATTATATAAGTAAAATGGAAATAGGGGGTATATTGTGGAGGATTTTAAAAGTATTTGTATTACATATTTTATAATGCTAGGATTAACCTTTTTGTTGAAATATACAAATATATATAAATTTAGTTGGTTGTCATTCCCTTTGATAAGTTTGTTAGTGATAGTTCTCATGATAATTTTGTTTATAAAACTTAATGTCAATTTGAAAAGCGCATTAATATTTTTCGCTATTATACTATTATTAATGATGATTATTGCTATTGATAGTAATTCATTATTTGGCAAATATTCAAATTATGGATTATACATTCCACCATTAGTATTTCCGTTTGAATTATTAGCAGGAATAATAATTCTTACTTTGCCATTTCAAGGAATACTAATACTTGTAAAACAATATAATTTGTTAAACTACTCTTGCATAATGTTTCCTACATATATAATTATTATAGCTTTAATGGCAGTAAGTGCTATGAAATTATTTAAGAGAAAGAAATGATACATTATTCAAAACAGTTGACAAAAGCAGTCTATAAAGCTGCTATTTGTTTAATATTCATCAATGTTGGATTTAAAAGTAAGAATCAAATAACTAAAAGAAAATGAGTAATTTCATAATGAAGCTAACATAAAATAAGAATTTAAGTTTTATCTTGTGTTGGCTTCTTATTTTTCTTATTTGAAGCATAATTATACGGCGTATTTACAAAATAAATTTTTAGTTTTATAATATTATTTGTAATTAATTTCATACTATGTAAATTGAAGAAAATATATGAATAAAAGTGTAAAATGTAGATATAAAGTTCATGTTTCATTGCGTACAGATATGAATACATAGCACGAGCGTGATGTGTCTGGCAAAATTTATCTGTGAAATATCTTAAAATTAACAATGACTCAACTTGCAAAACATAGTTGCTAGTTGAGTCATTGTTGTAATACCTTCAATTAGGATTGATAATATAAACCTTAAGTTAAACAAAACAATTAAACAAATAACTTATGAAAGGATGGATTTTTACGTGAAGAATTACTTTAAAAGCGAGTTCAAAAGAGCTCTCTTTGGGAGAAATGCTCTTATTTCTTTTTTAATCACATTAACAGTATTAATTATAGCACTTCTAGAATTTTCTTTTCCCTTTTTTAATTTAAAAAGTTCATTTGATGCAATAGACATTTTTATAAGAATAAGAAGCACTTCAAATGCTGCTTTTCTCGTTATAATATTTCCGTTATTGGCAAGTATTATTTTTTCAGATTCGTACCTATTAGAAAAAGAAACAGGATTTACAAAATTTATATATTCAAGATTATCAATAAAAAAGTATGCTTGCATCAAAGTTATAGTGAATGCTATTGTTAGTGCTCTGGTAGGAATTACGGTAAGTTTCATAATTCTTATGCTTTTGATTTATAAATATGGAATTAGAGTAACTAATCAAGTATTAGTAGGTGGTCCTTTTAGTTATTTACTTGATTCAAATACAGGTAGAGTAGAATATGCAATTATACTTGTTTTAATTACTGGGGTATGTTATATGACTATTGCAACCTTAGCTTTGGGAATATCAGCTTGGATTAAAAATAGATATTTAGCTCTAATAATTCCTTTCTTTTATTATATTCTTTGTGGAACTCTCTTAGAGATATTAGGAGTAAATAGAGTATTCAATTTTAATTTTGCACAAATCTATGATTTAAATATTATAGTAAATACCCCTCATGTGTTCATCTATCCAATATTATTATTAGCAGTAGGGGTTATTTTGTTTTATACAGGGGTGATTTTGAAGAATGAGAAAGATTTATAATTATATAGCATTCAAAATTAGCTCAACAAAGTTATTTGTATTTTGTACAATATTAGTTATTTACCAATTTTCATTATTAATTAATTTGATTTCTAAACCTTTGCCATATAATATTTACGATTTCATATTGGAAAACTTTTCGTATTTATCGCTGTTTTTTACTATAAATTTATTTTTTCTAGTGATGATATATAATATTTTTGACAAAAAAAATTTTTATAATTATTTAAGCATTAGGTTTAGTTCAAAGCAAGAAATTTATAGAGGAAATGTATTTTTTGCATTTGTTTTTTCTATAGGAATTGTCCTTTTTATCACTATTATATCTATTCTATTAGGAAGCTTTATGAGTTTTCATAACTCATGGAGTTCATACTTTTTTCATCAAATGACAGGTAATATAAATTTATCTTATAGCAATGAAGCTATTAAGTTAATTGTACAAAAATTAACTCCAATATCATTTGTATTTATTACAAGTTTATTTACTGCATTATACTTGTTTTTTATTGCTATGTTTTTTATTGTGTGTAATATAATTTTCAAAAAAAGAGTTGTTTCCCTTATATTAGTAATTTTATTAAATGCTTTAAGTAAAGCTTTTGATTCTTTTGGTACTATAGCAAAATTTTCATTTAGTAAAAATATCTATATTGTGACTTCTTCAGCATATGAAGTTACTAATAATACTTATATACTCTTTAGATTAGCTTACTGGATCATATTAATTATATTAATGTACTTTATAGGAAATATATTAACTAAGAAAAAGGATTGTAGTTATGGTGATTAGCATGAAAAAATATTTGAGAATGATAAAAAACAATTTACAATCAGTCTTTTCTATAGGCAACCTAGGTTGTACTATTGCTATCTTTATTTATTTGTTTGCAGTGAATTTTAAATTTATTGACTATTCTCATAAATTTAGAGAGTTTATTGAAATAATATTCATGGGCCCTATTAATTTAACTAATAACATAATTCAAGTTTTTACATGGATACTTTACCAATTCTTTTTAATTTATATGATAGGAAACTATTTCTTCAAAGAGCTTGCAACAAGAAGTATATATGTTATTCCAAGACTCAGAAACAAGCAATATTGGCATATTTGCTTACAAATTACTGCCTTTTTGGTCTGTATCATATATTTTGCTTTAGGAATTTTTATTAGTTTTATATGTGGAATTTCATTAAATAAAACTTTTAATTTAAATAATGAAGTTGAAATTTTCAAAATAATAATGTTATTAGGACTCTCAAGCTATTACCTGGTAACTGTATATATTTTTAGTACTCTGATTACTAGAAAACACAATCTATCATTTTTACTTTTGATAATAACTGCATGCTTATCAAACACACTCGGTACTATTTTCAGAATAGATAAATACCTTCCTTTTAATCAAGGATTAATTATAAAACATATGATTTATAAATTCAGTTATCAGTGGTCATTTATATTTTTAGCTATTTTAATATTTATAAACTTGATTTTTATCAATAGGTTTATAGTAAAAAAAGATTTATTTGAAATTACGCATTGATTATAGGAGGAAAAACATGAAAAATAACAAAGTCGTAGAAATATCTAACTTGACAAAAGATATAAAAGGAACAAAGGTTCTTAGTAATATTAATTTGAATCTTGAAAGTGGTAAAGCATATGGAATAGTTGGCAGAAATGGTTCGGGTAAAAGTATGCTATTTAAGGCTATTTGTGGTTTAATTAACCCAACAGAAGGTGATATAAAAGTATTTGATAAACCTATTAAGAATGGCAGTTTTCCTGATAGTACAGGCATAATTATTGAAAATCCAGGATTTTTACTTCAATACTCAGCTTTTAAAAACCTAAAAATCTTAGCTAGTATAAATAATACAATAAGTGATGAAAAAATAAAGGATACAATTACTTTAGTTGGATTAGATCCTAATGATAAAAAAAGCGTAAAGAAATATTCTCTAGGTATGAAACAAAGGTTAGGAATTGCACAAGCACTTATGGAAGATCCTAAGCTATTAATACTTGATGAACCAATGAATGGCCTTGATTCAGAAGGTGTAAGGCAAATTAGAAAACTGCTTTTAGATTTAAAATGTAAATCAGTTACAATTTTATTAGCAAGTCATAACAGTGAAGATATAAGTGAAATATGTGATTATGTATACACTATGGAGAATGGTGTTTTAAGTGAAGCATAAGTTACTTTTGGGGACATCATTGTCCTCAAGGAACTTATGTAACCCCTGTTCCATTTAAAGATACCAGCATAGGAATAATAAGTGGTAAATGCGTGGAATCTCCTTCTGTATACTGTCACCCGATAATGAATTTGCTTGTATACATGTTGTAGAGTCAATCATTAATTGTGATATAGAAGATAAATGGTAGTTATATAAACAAAGTGGAAGTAAGAGGTGACTATATTATGAAAGATTTCAAAAATATTTGTATTACATATTTTCTAATTTTAGGATTAATGCTATTGATAAATCGTAGTAGTATATATGAAATAAGTTGGTTGGTATTTCCTTTAACAAGTATAATTATTTTAGCCATTATGGTTATTATATTTATAAAACTTAATGTTAATTTAAAAAGTGTATTAATATTTTTTTCTATTATACTAATATTAATGATGATTATTGCTATTGATAGTAATTCATTATTTGGAAAATATTCAGATTATGGATTATATATTCCATCACTAGTATTTCCACTCGAATTATTAATAGCTTTAGCAATATTAACTCTTCCATTTCAGTGGATAATAGCATTGTTAATAAAATATAATTTATTGAATTATTCCTGTATAATAGTTCTTATCTGCATAATTACCATAGCTATGATGACATTAAGTGTTATGAAATTATTTAAGAGAAAGAAATGATATATTATTTCAAACTGTTGACAAAAGCAGCCTATAAAGCTGCTTTTTGTTTTATATTCATCAATTTTAGTTTATGGTAATCACACTATACTTTATTATGATACTTATAAATAATATGGTAATTCCATTACAATTCAACCTTGTGTTAGCTCCATATTTTTCTTTCTAGAAACAAGATAAGTGCATATAGTAGATAGATAAATTAGAGATAATGGTACAAGATCTAAAAGTGAATTACCGGAAAATACAGTATTTATAAAAGGACCTGGTACATAGATTTCTCTTGTATTCCAATAATAATATTTCCAGAAAAAGATCAAAATCCCCGAAAATAATAAGAGGAGATTGTAACGAAATTTACTCCTTTTATTTTTTATGAAGCAGTATAAAGTAAACATAAATATAAGAAATAACTTAGTTGTACAATTTTCTATACTTGTAATAATCGGTGAACTATTTGAATCACTGAAATCAACAAATAAAAATAGTATAAACATAGTGATCTTCACTGCATACATAGCATACACTAAACCACGTAAAATTTTATCAATCATTTTTAGAGTTTTCATAATTATATCCTTTCAAATAGAAATCTCCTGTATTCAATTATAGCTTATATATAACGAGAAAAATTGTAGATGCAAAGGTTAAGTTAATATTTATATTTTATATATAATCAAGTTTTATCTTGTGTTAGCTCCTTATTTTTCTTCTTAGAAACAAAATAAGTGCATATAATAGATAGATAAATTAGAGATAATGGGACAAGATCACATACTGAATTGGCAGAAAATATGGTATTTATAAAAGGACCTGGTACAGAAAACTTACCTATATTCCAATAATAATATCTCAAGAACAAGATTATAATCCCTGACAATACAAGGAGGATGTTATAACGCAACTGACTTCTTTTATTTTTTACGAAGAAGTACAAGGTTAAAATAAATATAAAGAATAAAATGTCCAAATAACTAATATCTAAGGTTTTTGAAATGTCATAAGCCATTAAAATGTATGCTCCGTATAGTGTAAGTAGCCCGGCATACATAGCATACACTAAACAACGTAAGATTTTATCAATCATTTTTAGAGTTTTCATAGTTATATCCTTTCAAATAGAACTCTCCTGTATTCAATTATAGTTTATATATAACGAGAAAAATTGTAGATGCAAAGGTTAAGTTAATATTTATATTTTTTATATAATCAATTTTTATCCTGTGTTAGCTCCTTATATTTCTTCTTAGAAACAAAATAAGTACATATAGTAGATAGATAAATTAGAGATAATGGGACAAGATCAAAAAGTGATTCTGTAGAGAAAATACTTTGTATAAAAGTTTTTTCAAAATATCGTCTGCTGTTAAAAAATTTAAATCTAATAATAATTATTACAATTCCTAAAGCAAATATTATTAGAGTATTTTTGTTTTTTCCTGATTTATTCTTTATAAAGAAGTAGAAAATGAATGCAAATATCATACTTATTAATCCTAGTTCAGTGAAAATACGTTCAAATCTAAAATTACTAAAACTTAAACTAAACAATACAAAGAGTATTAATCCAATTGTGCACATAGCATAAACTAAACTGCGTAAAATTTTATCAATAACTTTTAGAATTTTCATAATTATAGCTCCTTATAATTAAGGATTAAAGATATTCTATATCCCTAGGATAGGTAGGCCGCCATTTCAAGTTTGTATTCTGCTCAATTGTATTAAAAAGTTTTGACCTTTCTTCTGGTGTACTAATAAAATTAAAAGGAATTAGTAATTGAGAGTTATTACTATATGTCCTGATAAATATATAATCATTAATAATGTGGAGACTTTTAAATGCAGCCCATTTATAAATCCGAGAGCTCGAAACAGTAGTAATTTTTATGCCAGAATCAACAAGTTCTATAGAACTTGTTTCAAATAAGTATTTATATTTGTTTTCCGAAAACCTTTGATTATACATATTTTTTAATAATTTAAAATGTATCTTTTTCAAATTTAAAGATAGATTTAGGACTATTAAAAATGTAATTAAAACTATAATGCTAGAGTGATATAAAATAAGTATAAGAAGAGCAATTAGAAAGCTAAAAAGTAATATTAGCAAAGTAAGTGGTGTAGTTTCACGTTTATAGCAGTTAGTACTTTTTATATGTGCAAAGTGAAAATCAAGAAATTGTTTTTTGTTTATAGTATATTCAATCATCAATAAACCACCTCAAATCAAATAAAAATAAATTTTTCTGGAAACTTTTTATTTACTATTAAATCAGTTTTTTCACAAATAACATTAACAAAATTATTTTTTTCATCTTCACATTTAAAACAATTAACAGGAATTACAATTTGCTCATTGCACATTATAATCAAATAATCATCAACTTCATGGATACTTCTTACATAATCCCACTTATAAATTGTTTCACTAAATAAATTCATATACTCTACACCTTCTGTATTTAAAGTGATGCTTGCTTCAGCGAACAAACTTGAATATTCTTCTATCTTATACATTTTAATAAGTTTTCTTTTTGTGATGTAAATTTTTAATTTTGTGTCAAATAAAATGACTAAAATAGCCATAATTATAAGCACATATTCGCAATATAAAATAGATTTCTCAGAAGATGATGGTAATATAAGATATAGTATAAGATACACTAAGACAATAAATTCTTTAGACACTATAGCTTCTAGACGAAATTTTTTTACGTCCCTTGCATGTTTCATATAAAAATCAACCAAATCCTTTAGTACCAGTTTATATTTAATATTCACTTACTAATCACTATCCTTTCTATAGCAAGTTACATAACTTTTTCAAGCTCAAGCTTTTCTGAATTTGACTTTTCTTCAAACTTTATTAGTAATGCTTTAAATTCTTCTTGATTTCTTACCACGTCAAATATATCATTTTCAAAATAATCAACATAGTTAAATTCCTTTGAAAGAGCTATATTTAAACTTTCATAAAAGGTCTTTGAGTCATTTTCAATCAAATTTATTATTGCGAGAATCATATATTCATCAAAGATGTTATTATCAATAGCAATAGCTTGCTTTATATACTCTTTGGCCTGTTTAGCTTTGTTCATCTTTAATAATGCATGAGCAAGATTTGTATATGCTGTAGCATTATTTGAATTAATTTCAATAGACTTATTGGCAGTATCTAGGGCCAAATTATAATCTCCTAATCTAATGTAAGTAGCAGATAGCAAATCATAAGTGTCACTATTTTTTTTATTTAAATCAATAACGTCAGAAAAATATCTTGCAGCTCTGCTATAGTTTTTCTTGCGAAAATATACTTTAGCTCTATAGGTATGAGCTAAAAGATTACTTGAATCCATATTTAAAATCACAGCAGTGTCTTTAAGAATACTTTCATAATCTTTGAGTTTCCAATTGAGAATTATTCTAGGCTTATAAGCTTTAGCTTTATTAGGGGCAAGTTCTATACACTTTGTTGAAAGTTCTAAGGCTTCAGCTGATTTTTTTAATTCAATAAGGGTCATAGATTTACCAACATATGCTGATAATTTATTTGGATTTATTCTTATTGCTCTATTATAGTGATTTAATGCAACATCATATTCTTTTAATTCTAAATATCTATTCCCTGCAGCAACTTGACAATAATACATAGGTTTTTTTGTGATCAGCAAATATAATAATAAGATTGCTACAACAGCGCAAAAAATTAACATAGTAAACTCCTTTCATATTTTAAAATATATCTATTAATTAGCTTACATCTAATAGGAAAAAATGTAAATAAAAAACTAATGTTATATATTCCTTTTGTGCCAATCTAATCAATATACTAATTACAAACAGTTAAAGTAAAGGGGTTTATGTAAGAAAAAATAAATTATATAAAAAATATAAAAAAATTTATAAAATCTATTTACAAACAATAATAATTATTATATAATAAAAATTGTCAAGAGGATGACAAAGAAATTTAAGAAAAACAAAAGAGTAATAAAATTAGAATATAAATAATTAGAATAAAAATTAAATTAAATAAGAATTTGGAGGAGAAGAATTATGAAAAAATTTGTATGTACAGTATGTGGTTATATTTATGAAGGAGATGCAGCACCAGAAGTGTGTCCAGTATGTGGAGTTGGAGCTGATAAGTTCAAAGAACAATCTTCAGAATTAGCATGGGCAGATGAACATGTAATAGGAGTAGCTAACGGAGTTGATCCAGAAGTTGTTGAAGGATTAAGAGCTAACTTTACAGGAGAATGTACAGAAGTTGGAATGTACCTAGCAATGTCTAGACAAGCTGATAGAGAAGGCTTCCCAGAAATAGCTGAAGCATATAAGAGAATAGCTTTTGAAGAAGCAGAACATGCATCTAAATTTGCTGAATTACTAGGTGAAGTTGTAGTAGCAGATACAAAGAAGAATTTACAAATGAGAGTTGATGCTGAGTATGGTGCTTGCGATGGAAAGAAACAATTAGCAACATTAGCTAAGAAATTAAACTTAGATGCAATACATGACACAGTACATGAAATGTGCAAAGATGAAGCTAGACATGGAAAAGCATTCAAGGGATTATTAGATAGATATTTCGCAAAATAATAAAGAGCATAGAATATAGTGTTATAAAAAGAGATATTATAGTTTGAATTTTAAACTATGATATCTCTTTTTTTATTGTAAAGTTTATTTTGTAGTGAAAGGGATATAGCTAAAGTTTTTCTGCTCTGTATTTTTGGGGCGTTATTCCAACAGAAATGCGGAATTTTTTTGTAAAATAACTTTGGTTTGTAAAGCCACTTAGTTCAGTAATTTCAATAAGAGAATATGTCGTTTGACTCAACAATTTTTTTGCATAATCAATACGAATGTCATTAACATACTTAATTGGTGTAGTTCCAAGCAGTTTTTCAAAGCACCGTTGGCACTCTCTTATGCTTACTGATACAGAACTTGCTATTTGCTTCAAAGTAAGTTGCTTCTGGAAGTTTTGCTTTATATAATCCATCATAGATCTTAGTCGATTTATTTCGAGTATGGTTTCAGTATTGTTTATGTTGTTATTGCATTTTATCTGACCGCAAATATAAAGAATTAGCTTTGAAAGGCAAATTTTCACTTCTAATTCATAACCCCAAGAAGCATTTTCTAATAGTTCAAAAGCTTCATATATAAGATTTAAAGCAAAATTATCATTTTCACAATCAGCCTTGAAAATAATATGTGAAATATCAGGATTGTTTATAACAGGATTAATATATTTGGTCTTAATAATACTATCATTGCTATCGTATATCAGAGAAGAATGAAACAGTATATTTGGTAGCATACACATGATATTTTCCTTACCGTTGGCATACTTATGTATAATTTTAGAGTTTATAAATATTCCATCATTTTCACAAAGTGTATACCTAAGATTGTTTATATATATATCAACACTACCTTTCGAAGCAAAGGCAATTTCAAACTCATCATGCCAATGCCAGTGATATGAATTATTGAAATAAGTATCTATATAAGAAATACATTGAATACCACCTGCATCATGAGTGGCAATTTCTCGACGATTTATATCAACAGGAAAAACCTTTGTTTTTTTATTTGACATAATTTCATCCTCCAATTTTCTTTGTCGCTTTTGTTATATAATATCACAGTTTTGTTATAGATTTAGAGAAACAATTGAAATATTATTATAAATAGCAAATAAAAATAATTGAGAGGAGTTATGAAAATGAAAAAGAATGTAATAGTAATACTTGATGACTACTGGCATCCTAAAGCAAGCATTGAACCGCTTATTGACCTGCTTTTTCCAGAGACTTTATGGAACTTGATAGTAACAACAAATCCTAATGAACTTTTGAACTGCAAAAGTGCGCCAGATTTGTTTGTTACTTTCAAAGATCCGATTGAAAATGACCAGATTCCAACACCTATATGGTGTGATGATGATTGGAGTAAAGTAATAAAAAAAGATATTATCAATGATGGTATGGGATTTCTTGCTGTACATTGTGGGTTAACAGATTTACCAGAGGATCATATGATAACAAAAGATATTTTATATGCCCATTTTGTTAGTCATCCACCTTTCTGTGAGGTTACTTTCATCCCAGAAAAAATGCATCCCATAACAAACGGTATTGATAAATTTATTTTTCCCACAGGCGATGAACATTATATAATAGATATGATTCCTGATTCTCCAACAGAAATACTAGGTTATACTGTATCCCAAAATGGAAGACAACCCGCGTTATGGGCGCATGAACTTGGAAATGGGAAGGTATGTGGGGTTACTCCAGGTCATAATACTGAAAACTTGACTTGTCCTCAGTATTTAAAGCTTTTACAAAATGCTATTGAGTGGTGTACGCGAAAATTATAAGGACAATAGTTTACTTCATTTTTTGAGTTTAAGAAGTCTCTATTTGATTTGAAATAATATTTATATTAAATCAGATAACAGGAAATTTAATATATGATACACAATATTTCAAAGAATTATAAGGATATTTTTATAGACAGCATAAATAACTTAAATCTTCTTAAAATAATGCTATAAAGCAATTTTAGTTAAATAGTGTTCTAATATTATTCAATAGGGTAATGGATGTGAGAGGGGGGGATTTATGAAAATAAATTATAGAAAAATAATAGTTTTAGTACTTCTTATCACATATTGTATTGGATTATGTAAAATATGTAGTGCTGAAATTATTAACAACCCAACTCCAAATAATATTCTAAATAAGGATAGGCTAGAAAATATAAAAGAAAAAGGAGTATTAACTGTTTTAACAACTAATCTTCCTCCATTTTCGTTCATAGATCCTAAAACTAATAAGGAGACTGGAATATATATAGATTTAATAAATAACATTGCAGAACAACTGGGTGTACATAAAATAGAATTCAAAGGAGTCCCATTTTCAGAGTTATTTAAAACATTAAATACTGACCCTAGCATAGATGTAATAGTTACTGGACTTACCATTACAGACGAACGTAAACAATTAGTAAGTTTTACTGACCCATTATCTAAAAGTTCAGAAGTTATTATTATACCTAAAGTTTCATTAATTAATTTTGAAGAAGATTTAAAGAATGTAGTTATTGGGGCACAAAGAGGGACAGTTCATGCGGAGTACGCAGAAGAGTGGAAAAAGAAAGGTAAAATAAAAGATTATATACTTTTTGGAGATATTTCTGAATTATTATCGGCAGTAGAGACAGGAAGAATAGCTGCTGCAATAGCAGATTCCACTGTTTCAGATTACCTAATACATAGAGATAAGTTATATTTAAAAATAATAAGACCATATACGCCGGAATATCCCAAATTTGTAGCAATAGCAGTAAGAAAAAGTGATACTAATTTGTTAAATGAGTTAAATAGAATAATTAATGATATGAAAAATTTTAAAGTTATCGATAAAATTTTTGAAAAATACGGCCTAGGTAATGAATATTCAGTGGGCAAAGGACAATAGATAATTTAGGAATCTCCAAAAAACAATAGATTGTTGTTTAAATATAGTTCTTAGAGTATAAAAGTTATTGTAAATAAGCAGGCATCTACTAAATAGCAGATGCCTGCCTCATATTTTATAAGGTTAATCTAGCAACCAATTCCCCATCTTCAATTTCACCTGTTTCTTTAAAACCAAAAGATGCATAAAGTGTCTTTGCTACTATATTTTCTGGTTCATAGGAAAGCTGAATTGATGAAGCTTTTCCATGAGGAAAGGTTTTGATCAGTTCAAGAACTTTTTCCATAGTTTTTCTGCCATAGCCTTTGCCTTGGTATTGCTTATCAACCATGAATCTCCAAATCCAATAGGTATTTTCATCAGTAGATTCATTTGCTTTACTATATGCTAACATTATAAAACCCACCATAGTATCATCACTATAGATGGCATAAGGCATAGGAATGCATTCATCATTAACTAAGGCAACATATGCTTCTGCAAGACTGTTTACATTAGGTGCTACAAAGTTTTTTGGTCTTCATTTGGTTGTAACTTCACACATTCATCAAAATTGTAATATGTGATTTTTCGTAATTCTATCATAAGTCCCCCTTGAATATATAATTATTTGGATAAATATTGATATAATTATATTTTATAGCATATAATTAGGAAATACCAGTATATAGATTGTTTATTAGGCATCAGAAAGGTACATACATTTATATCCATCATATAGAAAACTATGTATTTTTAGATGCTTTACATGATTAAAACTAAAAGAGTACAAAATCGCATATTACTTCGATTTTGTACTCTTTTTTTAGTATTGTCGAAATTTTATTAATATTACAAATTACTCTGCACTCTTAAGGGATTCAATCATATCAATTTTATCAAACCTTTTGTACATAGCTACATTTACAACAATAGAGAAGAATAGTGTAAGTAGTATTGAATATAAGAAGTAGATTGGACTTATGCTTCTCATAAACATCATTACATTTGTTTCTGCTGTTGAAACTACATAAGTGTCTAGGAAGATACCTATAAATATACCAGCTAAGCTTCCTAAAACAGTAAGGATTATATTTTCTCTATAAATATAAGCAGCTAATTCATTATTATAGAAACCTAAAAGTTTAATTGTAGCAAGCTCTCTTCTACGTTCATTAATATTAATGTTTGTTAGGTTGTAGATCACTACAAAGGCTAGAATTCCTGCTGAAATTATAAGAATTAATACAACAGAGTTTATACTGCTCATACTTCTATTAAAGTCAAATTTCACATTGTTTTTAAAAGTTGTGGAGTTTATTTTATCTATTGTTTGTAAATCCTTTGATAAAATTTCTTCACTAGCTTCTGAAGTATTTTTCAAAAGTCCATAGAAACTATTTACCACAGGGTCTTTACCAGTGACCTTTTTATAATAATTAGGACTCATGTAAATATAGTGTTGTATATAATGCTCTGTTATAGCAGATATTTTTACATTATAAACTTTATTATCTACAGTTAGTTCAAAGGTATCACCTAACTTTTTATTTATAAGCTTTGAAAGCTTTTGAGTGATGATAACTCCATTATCATCTAGTTTTAAATTTCCATCCTTATTTGACAATTCAATGTATTGATTAATGTCAGTATTGTTCTCAGGTACTATTAAATAAGCATCCTCACTAGATGAATCTACTTTTTTTGCAGTACTATTTTTTGAGTAGTAGAATAATGTTGATTTTATATTAGAATCTTTTGAAATTTTATTTTTTAAATCATCTTTTTCTTCAAAATTAATAGTGTCCTTAAGTGAAGTTGTCATCTGATACTTGTATATTTCATTGAATTGTCTTTGTGTTGCTCCTACTATACCTTCTTTAAGACCAAAGCCTGTTACCATCAAACCAGTACAAGCACCTATACCTATTACTGTCATAAAGAATCTTTGCTTATATCTAAAGATATTTCTTGCAGTAACTTTTTGAGTGAATTTAAGTTTTTTCCATACAAAAGGCATATATTCAAGTAATATTTTTTTACCAGCCTTAGGTGGCTTAGGTCTTAACAATGAAGCTGGAACTTCTCTTAATTCTTCCACAGTTGCACCAACTGCAGCTATTGTAGTAAATAATATTGCAATTAAACATGCCTGCAAGGCAATTCCTACATTAAAGAATGCTACTTTATTTGGAATAGAGTACAGGGAACTATAGGCATTCATTATTAGTGGTGGGAATAGCTTAAATCCAAAGGATATACCAAGCAAGCTTCCAATAAGACTGGCAGCAAATGAGTATATCAAATAGTGCGAAATTATAGCTAGTCTAGAATAACCTAATGCTTTGAAAGTACCTATTTCTATTCTGTTTTCTTGAACCATTCTTGTCATGGTTGTAAGACTTACCAAGGCTGCAACTAAGAAAAATATAAGAGGGAAGGCCTTGCCTATGTTATCAATTCTATCACTATCTTGTCTATAGGTTTCATATCCTACGTTAGCGTTTCTTCCTAATACATACCATTCTGGATTTTTCAAATCTTTAAGTTTTTGTTTGTTCTTACTGATTTCAGCTTCTCCATCAGATATTTGTTTTTTTGCTTTTTCTTCTTCAGTTTTAATTTTAAGTGTGTTTTTTTCAAGTTCTTTTTTCCCATTTTCAAGAGTAAGTTTTCCTTGAGTTAATTTATTTAGCCCATCTGCTTTAGCTTTACTAAGAGCTAATTCTCCCTGGGCAATTTTTGCTTTATTCTTTTCCAATTCTGATCTTCCAGCATTTATTTTAGCTTCTCCTTCTGCAAGAGCTTTTTCATTAGCAGCTAGTTGTTGTTTGCCAGAAGCTATTTGTTTCTCTGAATTATCAAAGGTATTTTTTAAAGCTTGTATATCGAAACTTCCACTAAATAAGGATATCATTCCACTTTGCTTCAGAGAATCATAGATAGTGTCGAAATTCTTTCCTTTTATATCATTTTCATAAAAGTGTTTTATAGTATTATATTTAGCAATATATATAGGGTTATTTGGAGCTGAATCTATAAGGGCTTTAGCTTTTGCAACTTCTCCTGCTACAGCACTATCAATATTA
This sequence comes from Clostridium sp. TW13, assembly GCF_024345225.1. Lineage (NCBI taxonomy): Bacteria > Bacillati > Bacillota > Clostridia > Eubacteriales > Clostridiaceae > Inconstantimicrobium > Inconstantimicrobium mannanitabidum. The sequence continues at coordinate 3,771,936 of NZ_BROD01000001.1, read as the reverse complement.
GAAGCAGCTTTTTGCTTTCCAGCAATTAAGTTGTTTTCACCAGTCTGAAGCTTAATCTTTGCCTGCTGTAATTGAAGTTTACCCGCTTCTAATTCTTTAGCTTTTGAATTTAATTGATTTTCTCCAGCTGATAGAGCATTTTTGCCATCTTCAATTTGCTTTTCTCCATCTTTCATTTTCTGATTGAAAAGAGCTTCATTATCTTTTAAATCTTGCTCACCTTTTGTAAGTTTATTTTTTGCATCATCTAAGGCCTTATAACCATCAGTAAACTTTGTTTCGGCTTCCTTTTTACCTTTATTAAGCTTATCTTCAGCTTCTTGAATTTTTTTGTTTGCTGAATCTAAGACTTCTTGATAACGTATTTTTCCTCGTTCTTCTCCAAGAGATTTAAGCTTTTCTTCAAGTTTTTCTACTGAAGTTTTATATTCTTCATTGTTTGATAAGCTTTCTTTTGATTCATTAGAATTTGTCTTAACGTAGATTTCAGTGTAAACCTCACTTTTGAATACAGAAGGAAGTATATACATAAATCCTCTAACAGCACCATTTCCTATGGAACTTAATTGTCTCTGTGCTGAAATATATAGGGGAGACTGAGCTGTTCCAACTATAGTGAACTTAGTATTTGTGAGATTGTCCTCTATTTTTTTATCAGTACCTGATTTTATTTCAATAGAATCACCTAGATTTAGCTTATATTCCTTTAAAAATTTAGCTTCTACTACAGCTTCATTAGCGTTAGAAGGTAGCCTACCACTTAACAGTTTTATTTTATTGATTTCATCTTGGTCTGGAACTGAATTGATGTTTAAAACTAATGATTTTTCATCTTTTTCTGTAACTGCATCTAAGGAATATGAACCTTTGGCATCAGCTACACCTTGAACATCCTTCACTGCTTTTAAATCAGCATCAGTAAGACCTAAAGTAGAGATTAGTTTATAATCCATAAGATTATTTTGTTCAAAATAAATATCTCCAGACTTTTTCATGTCTGGACTGGTTGATCTAACACCTGCATAAAAAGATACACCAATGGCTATGATTATCACTATAGATAAAAATCTAGAGAGAGTCTTTTTTATATCTCGAAATAAGTTCTTAAAAAATGACTTTCTCATATGCTTACCACTCAATGCTTTCTATAGATACTGGATTAGGGTTTTCTTTAATGCTCTCAATTTTACCGCTTTTAACTGTTATGACTTTATCTGCAATTGGTGCTATAGCTGAATTATGAGTTATTATTACTACTGTCATGTTATATTTCTTAACTGTGTCTGAAAGTAACTTTAGTATGGATTTTCCTGTATTATAATCAAGTGCTCCTGTAGGTTCATCACAAAGAAGTAGTTTAGGATTCTTTGCAAGAGCTCTGGCAATAGACACTCTTTGTTGTTCTCCTCCGGAAAGTTGTGATGGGAAATTATACAGTCTATGCTCAAGACCAACATTTTTTAGTACTTCAACAGGATCCATAGGATTTTTGCATATTTCTACTGCAAGTTCCACATTTTCAACTGCATTTAGGTTTTGAACTAGATTATAAAATTGAAATACAAAGCCAATATCTTCTCTTCTATACTGGGTTAGCATTTTTTTATTATATTTGCTTATGTCGTTACCATCTATAAAAATACTGCCCTCTGTTACATGATCCATGCCCCCAATAAGATTAAGGATGGTGGATTTTCCTGCCCCACTTGCACCTAAAATTATAACAAGTTCACCTTTACCTATTGAAAAAGAAACATCGTCAACTGCTGTTATTGCTACTTCACCTACGTTGTAGCTTTTCTTTACATTTTTTACTTCTATGAAACTACTCATAAATTACCTCCTATGTAACTATTTCTGAACCGTTGTTCTCTTTTGAATTTAAAAATAACTGTTACTCAAGGTTCTTAAGAATAAATAGCATTATTCACTACACTGGAATATTGCTTACTTATTTTTGGAGATACCAAAGATTAAGTAACAGATTAAATCAATTATACATTGAGTTTTTTTTCTATATCTTTGTATAGGATGTCAATTATACTTAATATTAAACTTCTGACTTCTTCACCATCATTTTTTTGGTCCACGATAATAGAAATGCTTTCAACAAGATTATTTGCAAGTAAATATATAAGAAAATTATCTTGAAGAACCTTCCCTTGTGTAGATAGATGGTAGCACATAATATCAGTGACTATTTTAGTAACAAAATCTATAAAGGTATTTTTACAGTTCTCATATTTAGAACCTTGACTTTTATTAAGTAATATAGCTATTTCTAAACTACTCTCTTTAAAGATTCCAGTTACTTCTTCAGTGAGCTTATAAAATACGTTGCAAGCTTTATCATTTAATTCAACTTCATGAAATTGATTTATATAATTCATAAGTCTATTATATACAGAGCCAATAATGTCTTCATATAAAGCTTCTTTACTGTCAAAGTATTTGTATAGATTTCCTACAGATGTATTAGAATTTGAAGCTATGGTCCTTATGGATGCACCTTTATAGCCTACAGTTCGGAATTCCTTTATAGCTTCTTTTCTTATTTTATCCCTAACTTCATCCTTTAAATATTGCATTAGAAAACCTCCGTTCTCTTTTAAAGAATACTCCTAATAGCATTAGCTTGTCAACAATAAACTTAGTTTATAATAGGACAAAATAAAGCATAATAGAATGTGAGTAAATTACTTTATTTTGATATACTAGAGTTGATAAGATTGGAAAAAATTGATTTGTTATTAGGAGAAAATTAAATGAGTAATTGTTATAAAATTAGAGGCAAAGAACTTTATACAGAAGTTCTAGGGGAGGAATCAGCTCCAGCATTGTTGTTTATTCATGGTGGACCAGGTGGCATTGGTGCTGCAGATTTTATTGAATATCAGGGAAATAAATTATCAAAGAATTTTAGGATTATAGCTCCAGATCAAAGAGGTGTTTGGAGATCAGAAGGAATTTCAGAGGAAGAAAGTATTTCTCTTGAAGATATCATTGAGGATTTTGAAGAACTGAGAAAAAAGTTGAATATAAAAAGCTGGTCATTACTTAGTCATTCATTTGGTGGATATTTAGCTGTTCTTTATGCTAATTTATATCCAGATTCTATTGAAACCATGATATATGAATGCCCGTCTTTTAGTTTTGAACTTTCAGAGCGTTCAATGTTAAAGGCTGCAGTAGATGAATTGATTAAGTTAGGTGGTTCAGAATCAGCAGAAAAATATTTAAAAGAATTAGAAGAGGTTAAAGATTATAAACAAATCAATAAATTACTTATGGAAGTAATAAATGAACTTGGAGCCAATGCAAATAACTTTATGTGGTTTGGTGATGACAAGCAGATTATTGAGAAAATAGCTATGAGTACTACGGATGGTGGAATTCTGTGGGCAAAATCCTGCAATACAAGGTGGAGATTACTTAGTGATTGGAGAGTATACAAGGATGTGTTTTCAGAACTAGAAAATATAAATAAGCCATGTTTGTTGCTTAAAGGGAAATATGATCCTATAACCTGTGAAATTCAAACTAAAGAATTTATAAGTAGAGTAAAAGATTCTGAAGTGATTATGTTTGATTTCTCAGGGCATTACGTTAGAGTAGAAGAACCTGATAAGTACTGTGAAGTTGTAACTAATTATTTATATAAGCATAGGAAATAGTAGTGGATGTATGTTTTAACGAGTGTGGTTGATAAGTTTAGGGTCATGTCAAAGGGTGCTACAAGAAGTGTGGCACCCTTTGACATATACATTAAATTGCTAGTGCTTAATTGGACGAAATTCTACATGAAGTTCTTTTTCTAAAGTCTTGGAATATCAATATTAATTCTAGTACAAATATAATTGACAAATAAATAAAGGTTGTATACAATATAATTTATAACAATGAATTTTATTTATATTAAATTTAGAAGCAATAAAGGAGTAATTTATATGATAGAAATAATTTTAGCCATTTTAATTTGTGCAGTAGCAGTTGAACATATTTTTATAATGTTACTTGAGATGTTTTTTATTCAATCTTCCGTTGCTAAAAAAGCCTTTGATTTAGATAGTAAGTTACTTGAGAAAAAAGAAGTTGGAGTTATGTTCGCTAATCAAGGATTATATAATGGATTTTTAGCGGCAGGGTTACTTTGGAGTTTTGTTTCACCAGCAGTGATGGTGAATCCATTAAGATATTTCTTCTTAAGCTGTGTAATAGTAGCTGCTATATATGGTTCAATTACAGCTAATAAGAAAATAATATTTACACAGGGTGGGTTAGCTATTTTAGCAATGATTATGCTAATTTTAAGCAGATAGTTTAATATTAAGAATTTTTCTATAGGTTATATTTGAGAATTATATTTTGAGCTTAAGGAAATATTAATTTATGTATTTAGTTAGATATATTTTTATAAGAGATTTTAGTTGAAGATATCAAAGTATATCTAGATATTAGATTTTAACTTATAAATAAAGGAGGAATTAATGATGAATCATTTAATAATTTTTGCACATCCAAATCCAAAAAGTTTTGGAAAAGGGATATTAGATACTGTGGTTAAAGCGTCTGAAGAAAAGGGAGCAAAGGTAGTAGTTCGTAATTTATATGAAATGGGCTTTGATCCAATACTTAAACCATCAGATTTTGAAGCATTTCAAAGTGGAAGGGTACCAGAAGATATTGCAGCAGAACAAGAACATGTAAAATGGGCAGATGTTATTACCTTTATCTATCCAGTTTGGTGGGCTTCAGTTCCGGCGATATTAAAAGGATATGTTGATAGAGTTTTTTCATATGGCTTTGCTTATGAATCTGTAGATGGAGTTATAAATGGATTATTAAAAGGTAAAAAGGGACTGCTATTCTGTACAACAGGAACACCAAATGAAGTGTATGCTGCAAATGGAATGCATGATTCAATGAAACAAACAACAGATCAAAGTATATTCAATTTTAGTGGCATAGAGGACGTAAAACATGCTTTCTTTGGAGCAGTTCCATATGTTTCTGATGAAACTCGTGGGGATTATTTAAATGAGATAGCAAAAATAGTTGCAGAGACATTATAATTTTAAATTAAGAAGAAAATATAATAAAAATAAAAAAATCGCAGTTCACTGAATTTGCGATTTTTTTATGTGCTTATAATATTAGTTGAAGTATAAGTTTTTATTTTAGATATTCTATTTTTGATTAATATCCTCAGGAAATAGTTTATCTTTGTAGTAAGTATCTGCTTGATATATTACTGCTAAAGGATTGTGGCATAAAACTCTATCTTTTACAGCAAAGATAGTTACAGGAGCTTTTGAATATTTTATAAATAAAGAATCGTGTCCAACACATAGACCAACAATGATATTAAGCTCTGTTTCAGATTCATTTAAAAATGTTGCTTGGCCAATTGGGTTACACATAGCTACTTTTGTATTATTTATATCAATTAACTCTCTAGAAAGGTGTCCGTTTTTACATATTACAGAACTTACTTCAAACCCATGATAGGAAAGCACCTTACTAATAATCTTGCTTTCTTCAACCAATCCTATGCAAAAAGCTAATCCTATTTTCTTATACCCACATTTCTTTGCAAAGGCAATTGTTTCTTCTAATCTTGTTTTTGTTCCATAAGAGTCACTTACAATTAAAGAAGAAGCTTGGGCAATATTATGATTTTCTTCATCTTTATATAATGATTTTATTTCATCCATCTCATCATTTAAACATGGACAGTTTTTTGGAGCCATATCTAATTTACCACTACTACATGCATGAATTGAGCATAAAGCACAGTTGTACATAATTAATAATTTCCTCCTTTAATTTTGTATTTGGGTTAACTATGGTTGTTAGAAAATACATTAACATCTATAATATAGTTAAATTTTGTCCTATATAAAAGGTACAGATTTTATAAAATTATGGGTACAGAAGGAGATGAGAATCATGTTTTCTTTTAGTCCACTTATAGATAAAACAGCAGATAAACCTATATACTATCAGTTATATGAGTATATAAAACAAGAGATTATTAATGGAAATATTAAAGGAAACGAAAAGTTACCATCACTCAGAAAACTATCACAAAGTCTTCAACTTAGTAAAAACACTGTTGAATCTGCATATGAGCAATTATATTCTGAAGGGTATGTGAAAAGAATTCCTAAGGTTGGTTATTTGGTTGAGGAAATACAGTTCGAATTATTAAGAGAAGATAAATTTATAGATTCATCAAGATTTACAGATGAGAATAGTGATGCAAAAATGAAATTTAAGTATGATTTTGCACCATTGTATATGGACAAGGAATGTTATGATGTAAAACCACTAAAGCGTATAATTAATTCAATTTTAAATAAAGAGTTTGAAAGTATGTTAAGCTATGGTGATCCTCAGGGTGAATATGAATTGCGTTGTGAACTTGCAAAATATATCTTTGAGAATAGAGGAGTTCATTGCCAACCAAATCAAATAATTGTAGGAGCAGGAACCCAGTATTGTTTAAATTTAATTTGTCAGATGTTACGAGAGAATTTTGAGTGTATTGGGATGGAAGAGCCAGGGAGTAGTTATATAAGATATATTTTTGAGAGAAATCAGTTTAATATTCAACCAATTAATGTAGGTATGGAGGGGCTAGACGTGGGGCAACTTGAAAATAATAAAGACTGCAAAATTGTTTTTGCTACTCCATCACATCAATTTCCAAAAGGAGTAATTATGTCTGCAAAAAATAGATTGCAGCTCTTAAATTGGGCTCAAGAAAACGATGGAATTATTATTGAGGATGATTATGATAGTGAAATGCGATTTGTTGGAAAGCCTATTCCTGCATTAAAAAGTTTAGATAAAGTTGATAGAGTAATATATTTAGGGACGTTTTCAAAACTGTTTATTCCATCTTTACGAGTGAGTTTTATGGTATTACCTAAATGGTTACTAGAAGCATACTTTGAAAAATATAGAATGCATTCTCAAACCGCTTCAAAATTAAATCAAATTACTTTAGCAAGGTATATGAAGCAGGGGTATTTTGAAAGTCATCTAAGAAAAATGAAAAGACATTATGAAAATAAGTATAAGATAATAACAAAAGCAGTTCACAATTATATGGGAGATAGGGTGAATTTAATAACAAGTAGTGCGGGAATGAGAGTTATTTTAGAGATTAAAACAAATTTGACAGAGGCGGAAGTTGTTAATCTTGCAAGCTATGCTAATATAAATATCTCTCCTATCTCAAAGTATTATATAGAAAAGAATTCTTCTAGCAGCAATGGATTAGTTAGAGTTTTAATTTCATATAAAGGAATACCAACCAATGAAATAGAACAAGCTATTAGATGCTTGAATGATGCTTGGTTCAAAAAGTAAACAAAACTATATAGAAGGTTTTAATGGTATTGCTATAAATTGGGGTTCTGTTACAATTAAATTAGTTAGTTTTTATCATAGAAGTATTAAAAATAATGAGAAAATGGGGAGATAATATGGGTTTATTTAAAAAGAAAAAGAAAGAGGAAAAGAAAGAAGTAGAAAGAGGGGTAATGACCTTATATTCTGTAACCATAGATAGTGAAAATCTTTATAAAGCTGCAAAGAAAGAATTTTCAGAGGTAACAAAGTCTATTGAAGAAATAGAGGGTGGCATAGAGTTTACTTTTAAAGATAATACAAAGTTGGAGTTCCATTTGAATGATGACATAAATTATGTAGCTAGACAGATAGATGGCATGGCAAATTTCTTTTCTGAATCACCTTTAGAAAATAAGGAAGTATTAGAGCATGCCATAATTCAAATTCGTATGTTTACTTGTATTGTTGGGATTATTTTTGATATGAACGCGGATGAAACAAGAACAAATTATATTATAAATACAATATATAAGATAGCTGGAGAAACACAAAGTTTGATATTATATCCTACTATGGAATTGTTCACTTCTGAGGGTAAATTACTTATATCTAGAAGTGGAGAAACAGAGTTTGAAAATTATTATCCAATTGTGCCTTCAGAACTTTTAAAAAGAGATATGGAGACAACACCTAAGGATGAAGAAAGATATACACAAATCATTAAAGAATGTGATGAAAAGAATATACCTCATACAAGCTTCATGTTAGGAACTCAAATTATGGAATCTGAAGTAGTTGTTCCACCAGTAGAAGAAATTGCAAAGAGAGTTGTGGCAATATTTTGTGTGGCATTAAAGGGTGAATGCTTGCTAATGGAAGGTGGATCTTTGGAACTTGCAAAAACTGAAGTTGAGCAAATGAATGCAAGGTATGGAATCAAAGAGTTTTTTAGTAAGCGTGAAAAAGAGTATATTGAAATGGATGAGCCAGATAGAGTTACATCTATACAATTTTCTTGGCAATATGAAAGATGTGCTGTGTTGTTGTGGGCGCTAGGTTTTATAGAACTAAATGCACAAACTGAAATTTGCAATGTAAGAGAGATAGCAGGCATATTGAGGAGTTATAACTCAATAGATGAAATGGTACAAGCATCCAATATTAGAAGCAATGAAGAATTACTTGATATGCACACAAGAATTCTATACTATGATTGGGCATGTGTAGATGCAAGAGTACAGGGAAAAGAAGCTCCAGCATCATTAGATTCAGGAGTGGTTCAGGAACAACACTTTGCTTTAAATTGGTTAATAAGTGCTAATGGACAATGTGATTGGGATGATATTTGTCCTAATACTTAAGATTTATATTATGAAGGGTTAATACACTAAATTTGATGTATTAGTCCTTTTTGTTATAGTAAGGATTCTCAATCAAGTCTTTAATTACACCTTTGTATATTGAACTTATTATATCTCGTACAAATGAAGCTAGCTCTTCTGGTGTTTCTTTCATTCCACTTTTAAGCCATTTTTGTATAATGCCAAGTTGAGCAGATGATGCGATTGCTGCAAGGTATTTTATAGGCAACTTTTCAGCTGCATCACTTACTGGTACGTTTAAGACAAGCCAATCTTCAACTAAGTTTCTAATCTTCATTTGGAAACTCAAGTCTCCATTTGGTCCTAATATGATTTTCATGAAATCAGCATTCTCATTTATGTATCTATAAATAGAAATGAAAGTGTTTAATACAGCTTCTTCATTAGCAGGAAATATAAAACCACTGGTAAGTTTCTTTTGTGAAGTCACTACTATTTCATTAATTTCTCCTAGAATCTCATTTTCTATCTGCTCCAGCAAATCATATTTATCTTTATAGTGAAGGTAAAATGTACCTCTATTAATATCCAGAGCATCAGTAAGATCTTTAACTGTTATCTTATCAAAATCTTTTTCACCCATTAGCTTTACCAAGGTATCTATTATCAATTTTTTTGTTTTATCACTTTTTAAACTCATAAAGTCCTCCAAAAGTACAATAATAAACATATTGCACATAAGTGTTCATAAATTAACACTTTGCATTACGGTGATTATTGTTAATATAGCTATCTTAATTATAATGGAATTATGGAGAAGCAAGCAATAGGAGAATGATAAGGAGGATGACTATGGATATTGTAAAAGTTTCTAATGTAGTTAAGAAATATTCAAAGGTAACAGTTTTAAATAATATAAACTTAGAAGTAAAAGAGGGCGAAATTATAGGTTTGATTGGACCATCAGGTTCAGGAAAAACTACTTTAGTTAAGTCAATAATGGGTATGGAGAAAATAGATAGCGGAATGGTGGAAGTGTTGGGAGAAAAAATTCCTAACCTTAAAGTTCTAAATAATATTGGATATATGGCGCAATCTGATGCTTTATATGAGGAGTTAACAGGAAAAGAAAATCTAGAGTTTTTTGCGAAGTTATTTAGGCTATCAAAAAGTGAAATAAGGGAAAGAATTGAGTATACAGCAAAGCTTGTTAATCTTGAAGAAAACTTGTCTAAAAGAGTAGGAAACTATTCTGGTGGAATGAAAAGAAGATTATCCTTAGCAGCTTGTTTGATTCAAGACCCTAAGTTACTTATACTAGATGAACCAACAGTTGGAATTGACCCAAAACTAAGATTCAGCATTTGGAAAGAGCTAAAGGCCTTGAAGCAGCAGGGAAAAACAATAATTGTAACTACTCATGTAATAGATGAGGCAGAAAAATGTGATAAGTTGGCCTTGATTAGAGATGGGCAGATAATAGCCACAGGCAGTGTTGCAGAGCTAAAAGAGAAGTTCAAGGTTAATACTGTGGAAGAGATCTTTATGTAAGTCTATTTTGATTTATTATTGATTGTTAGATGTCTTATGAGGAGGAAAGAAAAATGATAGTAATGGCGTTAGTAAAAAGAATATTGCTTCAGAATATTAGAGATAAGAGAACATTGGCACTGATGATGTTTGCTCCTTTGGTTATCTTATCCTTGGTGAATTTTATGTTTACTTCAGATGATACTGTAAAGCTTAAGGTTGGTGTGTACTCAACCAGTGACAGCTTCAATGATGAGTTAAAAGCAAATGATATTGATGTTATAAAATATAATGACAAGGAAGATTTGAAGAAGAAAATAACTAGTGATAGCTTAAAAGCATTTATCAATCAAGAGGATGACAAGTTATATATAACATATGAAAATAGTACTCCTTCTGATAGTACAAAGGTAAAGGCAAAGGTTCAAGGAGCCTTAACTAAAATACAAGTAAATGATTTAAGAAAAATGACGCAAAAAATGAGCAAAAATGCTGGAAGTTCCAAAGCAAACTTATCAATAGAAAATAACTATGTGTATGGGGATGAAAATTTATCTTTCTTTGATACTCTTAGTCCTATATTAATCGGTTTTTTTGTATTTTTCTTTGTATTCTTAATTTCAGGAATATCCTTATTAAAAGAAAGAACATCAAAAACACTAGAAAAATTGTTATCAACTTCAATTAAAAGAAGAGAAATAGTACTTGGATATTTACTTGGATATGGAATATTTGCTGTTGTGCAAACTATAGTAATAGTTCTTTTCTCAATTTATGTATTAAAGATTAGAATGGCAGGGAGTATTTCATTAATGTTATTGACCAATATTATTATAGCCTTTGTAGCCTTATCCCTAGGAATATTATTATCAACCTTTGCAAATTCAGAATTTCAGATGATGCAGTTCATACCTATTGTGGTAGTGCCACAAATATTTTTCACTGGATTGATTCCTATAGATACTATGGCTGATTGGCTTCAAAAGCTTGCTCATATCATGCCACTATATTATGGAGCACAAGCCTTACAAGGAATAATGGTAAAAGCTTATGGATTTGCAGATATACAATTTTATCTTGGAGTCTTATTATTATTTGCTTTAGTGTTTTATGTATTAAATGTATTGGGATTAAAGAGATATAGGAAGATATAAATTATAAATCTATGATATAATAATATTTTTAAAAACTAAGGGTTTTAAAGTCATAATTAAGTTTATGGCTTTTTTATTTTATCCGATAGCTAGCATCCGTAACACTCCAACTTCTTTAAGTTGGAGATAACTGCTGCACGCTCATGGATAAGTTCAACTAAGATTCAGAGGGGGATCAAACCCCACCTGAATCAAGTTTCACTTGATGTGAGATATTTTTAAAGAGTTTACGTTTATATAGATGAAGGTACCTTTAGAAAGGAAGAAACGAATGATAGATGAGAATAATTTTATTCAAGCACTAATGTATAAGGATTTCAAAGCCCTAGATTATTTGGTAGATAAATATTCTGATTTGGGGTTAAAGGTAAGCTATAGCATATTAAACAACAGGGAACTTAGTGAGGAATGTACTAATGATGCTTTGCTTAAAGTTTGGAACAACATAGGTTCGTTCAAGGGTGATAGTGAAAGTTTTGCCAAGTGGTTTGTGGTTATAACTAAAAGACAAGCTATAGATATTTTAAGAAAAGAAAAGAAGCATAGCTGTAAACTAGAGTTAAAGGAAGAACTGGCATATTCACTTGAAGATACTGCATTTGAAGCAGTAAATAAGAAATTAGAGAGGCAATCATTAAGTGGATGTTTAGAAAAATTAGATGAAGGTAGCAAGGATATAATCACTAGACGTTATTTTAAAGATGAAAGTGTAGCTGAAATAAGTACTGATCTGGGTATAAGTAAAAGTGCTGTTAGCAACAAATTATTACGAATAAAGAAAAAGCTAAAGCATGTATTCATGGAGGAAATTTATAATGAGCGATGATTTCAATAATATAAATTTAGAAGATGTAAACTTAGAAGAATATGATTCTATAGATGTTAGATTTTCAGAAGAGGAAAAAGAGAAATTAAAGAAGAATTTAAGAAAGAAAATTATTAAAGATAATAGTAAAGTTAATAAACGTGGTTTAGTGGCAGCAGTAGTTGTTATATTAATATCAGTACTAGTAATTACTAATGGTAATAATGTGTTTGCGAATATGTTACCTGTATTTAATAAATTATATGAGGGTTTTGGTTTTAAGTCAGAGTATCTACCTCAATCTGTTTATGTGGGTAAAACTTATGAAGAAAATGGTGTTAAGATTACCTTAGAAAATTTGATAGGCACGAAACATGTTATAAAGGTAGCTGTAAAGATTCAATATAATTCTAAGTGGGCAAAGTCAAAGAGACCTTTGGTTCATTTAGGGTATGATTTTGAGGGGCAATCTCCTGGTTCCACTGGAGGATTAGGAAACATTAATGATAATACAGAATTGAGAGTTACTGATTTTATGTCAGAAAATGAATTCCCAAGTAAGGGAAATTTCAAGTTTGAAGCTATAAGTGATGCTTTTAAACAACCGTTAGTTTGGAATATGAAAGTAGATTTTTCAAAGATATTTAGTGAAACTATTGAGAAGCAAGCAACTATGGGTAAGGATATTGGGGTTAATATTAGCGATATTGAAGCCAATAGATTAGGTGTAGTTGTTACTAGCAATAAAAGTTTGGGTTTTACAGAGTATTTCTTTAAGATAAATAATAAGATATATCCTTTCAGCGGAGAAGGTTTTGGAGTTGAAAATGGTAAGTGTTACAATGTATCGCCAGATATAGGATATAACCTAATAAAAAATAATAAGACAGTCCAACTTATAAAGCATACCAACGAAGGTTATGAAAATACAAATAGAAAAGAAGAAACAAAAGAAGAAGGGTTAAAGCATGATGAAATAGAGGCAAAACAACTAGATGCTTTTCCAAAGGGAGAAATTAATGGAGTAAGTTTTACAAAATCTATTACATTTAAGGATGGCAATAAAGCTGAAATATATAAAATTGATAGAAGCAACGGTAAAATCCATGCTTATGTTAGAGGCAATGATAAAAAGCAAGTATTTAATATGATTTTAAGTTTATATTTAAATAATGGTAGTTTTGCTGAAAATATAGAAGATATAGGTGATGGATATATTGTAGAGTTTAATGATTCCTTTAAGTCTGATAAAGTAAGTATTAAAATGAGTGGAGGCGTATTAGACTGCAAGGGAGATTATAAGGAAGAGCAGTCAGAAATTACATTGAAGTAGAAAACTGAAAAGCACATATATAGCTTCAAATAAGACAAAGAGCTACCTGGATAAACCAGGTAGCTCTTTTATAATATTATCTATCTTCTCTAAGCATGTAGTCATTTCCGTCTTGATCTTTAAAAGTCATCATTTTTCCATAAGGCATAGCTTTGATATCTGTAAGTTCAACGCCATTTTCCTTCATTTTATTATGTGCATTTTCTATATCACTAGTGCTTAATATAACAGAAGGATGTAGAACATTAGCTGATGGATTTTGAGAAAGCATAGCATTTTTATCATATAAAATGAAAGTGGTAAATTCATTTTCACTTGGACCTACCTCTAACCATTTCATTGTTGGACCCATGGCTTGCTCAAATTTAACTACAAAGTTTAACTTTTCAGTCCAAAACTTTTTAGCTTCCTCTTGATTATTTACATATAAAGTTATTTTGCCTATCTTGTTTATCATTTGCATATCTCCCTAATCATAAAAGTATTATTCATTTTAAATTAGTATACACCATAAATATAAAAATTACTTGCTTTCTTCTAGATTAGACTTCTGTTTGATGAAATATCTTTTAGATGGATAGGTAAGCATAAGACCTAAAAAGGTTTCTGTAAAACCGGGCATACTATATTGTGGTTTAATTTGGGTTACCATAAAAATTATAGATGTTGTTAAAAAGAATAAATTATATGATAGAAGTAAGTAATATGCCCAACCCTTAATTTTATAGTAACCGTAGGCGATAGTTAGAAGAATTATAATGTTTAATATAGTAATTACCCAATCTATAAAGCCAGACATTGGGGAAAAGTAAATATTAACTTTTTCGAAGATTTTATGAATTGGTAGCATTGCTAATATGAACAAAAATGCATAAAACAAAGTTAAATCTGCAATAAAGGTTACTAACATAGGCCTTTTTTCTTTCATAACTATTCACTTCCTAAATATTGATAAATAAATTATACCATGCATATATTGTAAAATATATACTTACTAGGAGTGTTTCTATGAATAGAAATTTATATGGGGAATTTAGTCTTTAAAGAGATTGTTTAGCATAATTCCTTGATTTAAGAAAAAAGTATACTATTATCAAAACAGTAAGCAGTGGTGAAATATATTCAGGTACTTCAATATGAAATCCTTCAAGGACCATAATAATACCAAGACACATTACTGAGTACATAGCTCCATTTTTAAGATAAACATATTTTTTTATTTTATCTACACTTCCTAGTGTAATCTGTCTAACTACAATAGCCCCGATTCCATTACCTAAGATAATTAAGGGAATTGACATTGTAAATGCAAAGGCACCTAAGACTCCATCAATTGAGAAAGTAGTGTCTATTATTTCTAAGTATAGTATTTTACTTATATCTGACATTTGATTGGTATTGTTAAGCAAATTCTGTTCATTTTCTTCTGCATTCTTTTTGAATCCATCTGTTATGAAAAATGCAGAGGAACCTATTACAGCTGATAAAGCAAGAGCTGGATTGTATTTTAATGATACTGCCACAATAATAACTAAAATAATTGAAGCAACAGCGTAAAACCAAGCACCATTTTTTAAAAAGAATTCTTCAGTTGGGAGCCCTAAATGTTTGTCTTCAATAAATAACCAATGAAGAAATAAGAATACAAGAAACACTCCACCTCCAAGCATAAGTATAGGAGTTGAATATTCTATAGATTCTATTATGTGTGGGTCGTTTGAGAAGGTTGCTGTTAATGCACCAATAGGACCAAGACTTGGATTTGTGGCCCATACAATAGCCCAAGGCAATAAGCCTCTCACTATAAAAACTGCAAACAATATTCCATACAGTAAGAACCATTTCTTTGCCTTTGGGGACATGGTGGATAAAACTTCAGCATTTATTACAGCGTTATCTATACTTGAAACCACTTCAAATAGACATAACCCTATTACTATAAAAATAATTGATATGATTTGCATAAAAAGTTCATCCTTTCAAATAAGAATTATATTTTTAAAAATAAGTGATAACAGTATTATTTACTTTCATCAATCAATATATTTATTTTTTTATGATTTAATTATAGAGGAATTTTGACAATTTGTTATTGCATTTATCAAAAAATGAACTCCTAATTTTGGTTGAAATATGATATAGTGTACAGAGACAAGTTTGCAGTTTATAGTAGAGATTAGATTAATTGAAGATATTTTTGATTTTTTTAGTTGTTATTGCAATAATAGTATGTTGTTATTATTCTAATAAGTCTGGATAAACAAAAAAGCTAAATAAATATTTAGTTTTAAATGCTTATGATAAATAAATGTTTAAGAAACACAATAACATTGATTGTGATGTTATAAGTAAACCAAGAAGTTTTGATAGTAATGTAAAATCCAAGGTATTTTTTGCAATAGGAAGATTTGAATATCAAAACTATAGGAGAGAAAAATGAGTAAAATAGTTTTATTACGTTTAATATTTATATTTTTAGGATATATATTTTTCAATAAGATGTATCATGGAGAAAATAAAAGAGAGTATATTATGATATCACTAGTCATAATTACATGTCTTAATGTAGGTATTAATATGCATTATAGTACACATTTTATGAGGCTAGTGCAACAATGGTATATACCATTAATAGCTGTAGTATTAGCTATAGTGTTCATAGTGAATTTTAACTTAAAGAAAAGTAAGCCAACTTTAGATACTATTTTGATATTAATTATAGTGATTAGTAATTTAGTAATTTATGCTTATGGAAACATTGCTAATCAAATTAAATTTTTCAATATATGTATAGTGTATGTCTGCATAATTTTAATTGGATATTTATATAAGTTTCTTGAGGGTTATGATTACATAAAGATAGTTGATTTTTTTAGTTATATAGCAATTGCAAATGGTATTTTAGCAATTGCTCAGTATATAACTAATAAAAAGTTGTTGATAGGACAAATTAATAGTAATATTTTTTATGAACAGTCAGGTGTGTTAGTAAAAAGAGTAGTTGGATTGGCAGGTACTAGTAATGCAGCAGGAAACTTGGGAACTATATTATTTGCAGTGGTATTTTTTAATTACTTAAGAAGTAGAGAAAAAAAGCATCTAATAGCATTAATTATTACATCATTTTTTTCTATTTTAACTTTGACAAGGATAGGTTATTTAGGGATTACACTTGTAATAATCACTGATTTATTAATGTTTTATAAAGAAAGTTTAAAAATACTAAAACAAAATAAAGTAATTATATTTATATTATTGATTATAGCAGTTATTTTAGTCACAATATTTGGGTATAAAGTTTATAATATTTTATTTTTGCAAAGAGGAAATACACAAGGTTGCAGAATAGATCAGTTTAAATTAGTATATAAAAATATAATAAAAAATAATAGCTTCTTTCATGGTATTGGAGCAGGTCAATATCAATATTATATTTATTATTTCTTCAGATATTGGGATATAGATATACATTCACAGTATCTGAACTTATTGGCAGAGAATGGATGGGTAATGCTGATTGTATTTATAAGCTTCAATATATGTGTATTTATAAAAGCATTGAAAAGATGTTCAAATAAATTAGAAAAATCATTTATAATTGGACTGTTCTTAGCTAATCTAGCTTGCTGTAATTTTAACCCTAATCAGGATTATTTTATAAACAATATCATGTATTACTTGGCAATATATTTATTCGTATATAAGACTAAAACAGAAATAGCATATGATTAATATTGCTTAATGTCAGATTAGTTATTGTTAAGTTTTGACCAGTTACAAAAATATTGCCAGTGCTTAATTCTGTTATTACAACATCATCTTCTCCCTTAATATTAAAAGCAAAGGTGTATATTGTGTTTTGTTTGCAATTCTTAGTCAGTACATATAAATCTACCATTTTAGCGTTTCTTGATATCAAGAAATATAGATATTTTATTACATGAATAAGGCTCTCATAGTATAGATATACAGCTATGAGAGTCTTATTTTATATACTATGGTTCGAATTATCAAGGGATATAGAAACAACTCAATCCATTTTTGGCCAGTATTTCATATAAGGTTCCATCAATCTTCATTTCCTGTAATTTTTCATTAATTGCAGCTAATAAGGTAGAGTCTTCTTTCTTTAAAGCATATCCCGCAACTAAATTTATCTCTGACTTATACTGACTTGGAGATAAAATTCTAAAATTTGAATTTGGTTTTTGTAAAATAATACTTACTTCTGTCATGGAATCAGCAAGCATTGCATCAATAACATTGTTTTCTAAGGCTGTTTGCAAAGAAGTATTGTCAAAGAATTTAATATAGTCTCTAATAAGTCCTTGATCTTTCCATTTTTGTGCCAAAGACTCATAAAGTGTACTTCCAATTACCCCAATAGTTTTATCTTTTAAGTCAGCTTTACTTTTTATATTTGAAGTTTTTGTAGTTAATATACCATCCATTTCAGTATAAATTGGCATTGTAAAATTCACAAATTGCTTACGTTCATCAGTGATATACATTCCTTGTGCTATTAGATCAATTGAAGGATTCCTAGTTAATTCTTGTATTATGTTAGGAAAAGATATGTATGTTGGTTCAATTTTTTTAACTCCTAGTCGTTTTGCTACCTCTGTTAGTATATCTACATCAATGCCTTTAAGTTTCCCAGTAAAAGCATCTTGGTATGAATAAGGAATTATGTTAGGGGATAATACATTTAATATACCAGTACTCTTTATTTTCTGTAATCTATCTGTTAGTTGCACAGGAGCTGGTTTTTCAGTTAGTGTTTTTATAGGCTGTGCATTTGCAAACATGGGAATACTTAAGCTAAGAATTAATAAAGTTATGAATTTAAAAAAACGGTTCACATTAACTCCTCCATTAGCAATATATAATTTACTAAATAAATTTATCTTTCCTTGAATTTAAAAAGATTATTCTTAAAACATTATAAACTTATTGCCAAAATGGTCAAAAGTATATATTATTAAGATATACGAGTTAAATTATAAGAAGGTGAGCTAACATGGATGAAATATTAAAAGAATTATCGGACAGAGAATTAGGCATACTTAATATAATTCAAAAGAAAGGTTCTATTACAAAAAAAGACTTACAAATAGCAGCAGATGTCAAACTGACCACATTAAATAGAGCAATGAAAATTCTTGCAGATAACAATTTAATAGTAGAAGTAGGTACTTGTGAGTCTACTGGTGGTAGAAAAGCAGTTGAGTATTCTGCAGCAGAAAAAGGCATTTATGTTATTGGAATTGATATATCAAGAACATATGTAAAATTAATTTTATCAAATCTAAGGATGGATATTTTAAAAAATGAACAGTTTTCATTAGATCATACTTTTTCACCTGAAAAAACAGTTAATGAAATATGCATTCTAATAAAAAAATTTTTATTAGAATTATCAATAGATAAAACAGAAGTTCTAGGAATAGGTATAGGAACTGTAGGACCAATGGACAGAGGTAATGGGATTATTTTAAATCCTAAAGGTTTTTTTCATTCTGGTTGGGCCAATGTCCCATTGAAAGAGATGATTGAAAGTGAACTATCTATTCCCTGCTTTATAGATAATGGAGCTAATACTGCTATTTTGGCTGAATACTCTATTGGAAAGGGTAGAGGGTTAAAAAATGTTGTATACATACATTGTGGAGTTGGAATAAGGTCTGCAGTGATAACTGATGGTAGTATTATTAGAGCAATTAATGATTCAGAGGATGCATTTGCTCATATGGTTGTAGATATAGATGGAGATGATTGTGGTTGCGGCAATCAAGGGTGTATCGAAAGTTATGTCTCTCTTAAAGCTATTGCAAAGAGGTCAAAATTAAAGAGAGAACAATTCATATCTAGTAATGAAAAAGAGAATAATTATAATGAGAGTCTAAATTCTGAGCAACTAGATAATGAAATTACTAAAGAGATAATAAATAAGAGTGCTGAGGTTTTAGGAGTTGGGATAGGGAATCTTGCTAGAATATTAAATCCACAATTAATAATATTAAGTGGTCCTTTAATAATGAATTATGATTTATTTTACCCTAGAGCAGTTGAAGTTTTTCATAAAAATAATTGCATGAATAACCAAGTAGAATTCAGTAAAGGTGGAGAATTAAAAGAAAGTGTTATAGCTATTGGTTCATGCCTTATGGTGATAAATCATTATCTAAAAAATTAAATAAGAATTTTTAGTGAGGGAGAGATATAAGTGACAATTATAATTTTACAAATATTTTTAATATCCATTTTAGCTGGTGTGTTAGGATCTATTCTTGGCCTTGGAGGAGGTATTATAATTACCCCAGTATTAACTTTACTTTTTGGTGTAGACATAAAGTATGCTATAGGAGCAAGTATTGTATCAGTAATTGCTACATCTAGTGGTGCTGCCATTGCATATATAAAAGATAGAATTACTAACATTAGAATTGGGATGTTTCTTGAAATAGGAACAACTACAGGGGCAATTACAGGAGCATTTTTAAGTGGAATTATTAGTACTAAATACCTTTATATTATTTTTGGATTATTGTTATTATATTCAGCTGTTGCCATGCTAAAAAAATCTAAAGATGAACTTCCTAAAGATGTGGTGACTCATCCTATGGCAGAAAAGTTAAAATTAAATGGGGAATACTATGATAAAGTTTTGCAGAAACAAGTTCAATACAATGTAGCTGGAGTTTACGGTGGCTTTGGAATGATGTATGTAGCAGGAGTTATTTCAGGTCTTCTTGGTATAGGTAGTGGTATATTTAAAGTTATGGCTATGGACATATTTATGAAGCTTCCTCTAAAAGTATCAAGTGCTACTAGCAATTTTATGATAGGTGTAACTGCAGCTGCAAGTGCTGGAGTATATTTACTAAGAGGTAATATAGATCCTAAAATATCTGCGCCTGTAGCTCTTGGCGTTTTATTCGGAGCCACTATTGGTACTCGAATTATGCAAAACTTAAAAAGTAAAACAATAAGAAAAATATTTATACCAATTGTTGCCTATGTTTCAATACAGATGATTATAAAAGGAATGGGGGTTAAATAATGAGTGATAGTAAAATTGATGAAATGGAAATAATAATAAGTAAGTTTCTTAAAATAGGAGTTTTATTAAGTGCATTTATTATATTTATTGGATTTGCAATGTTCTTAGTTACTGGAGACAGTGGCTATGCAAATAACACTTTTCCAACAAATCCTGGAGATATTTTCAAAGGTCTTATACAACTAAAATCCTATGCAATAATTCTAACAGGGTTATTACTATTAATTGCTACCCCTGTTTTTCGTGTAGGAGTTTCAATTATAGTATTTATAAAAGAAAAAGATTATTTATATGTAAAAATTACTTCTCTAGTTTTCTTAATATTACTTATTAGCTTTGCCCTTGGAAAAGTTGAATAAAATCGTATGGGAACTTTTTAACGAGTTCCCATTGTTTTTGATTTTTTAAATCTCTTTACTAACATTCCAAGTCCATATCCTATAAAGCAAGTTATTAAGCCTAAAGGGGCTGTTACCAATGCTAAGGCAGGTCTATCTATCAAAGTATTTACATTATAAAATAGAAGTCTAAATCCATAGAGAGGCCCACTATACCATATATAAAATGGGTAAAGCACTAAATCACTAAATTGGGTATTTGAAAAAATCCAAAAAAGTAGAGAAGTAATGATATCAATACTCCAATATATAGAAATGTATTTTATATATTTTCTTTGATTGGGTAATCCAAAGAAAAGGCTAAATATAAGCCAAGCTAATAGAAATATTATTCCAATATAAAGATTATCAATACAAAAACTATAACCTTCATAAAATTCTGGCCAATTATAACACAGTGCAGTGCAGGTAACGGCTATAGCAAAAATAAAGATAATAAATTTATATAAAATTTTCAATGGAAGCATCCCCTTAGTTTTATGTTTTCATTTAATTTTACGATATATTATTAAATATAAAATAACATTTTTATTAAATTTCCTTAAGTAGAAATTAATAAAAATGTTATTTTTTACATGTAATTACTGCTTGAATTGAATGGTGTGTAAAAATATAATTAAATTATATAAATTTTACTTTGATTAAATTATATGGTAAAGAAGATTGCGTGGAATAAAAAGTACATTTTGAATAGTATTACCTGTTATAAATGCTAGTTCTTATTTAAAGAATCATATTTTAAAAATCACTAGAAGGAGAACATTGCGTAATGAATAACTATTTTTTAAGTGAATTAAAAAGGGCTATTTTTTCTAAGAAAGCTTTAATTTCTTTTCTTATATCAATAATAGCATTGATTTTACCATTTATATTGTTTATAGACTTTCCAATAGGTCTTGAAACTATAAGACGCCATTATGATGCAGTAGATATTTTTATAAGAATAAGGAGTACTGCAGAAGGAGCTATACTTGTTGTTATATTTCCATTACTAGCTTCACTTATATTTTCTGATTCTTACTTAGTAGAAAAGGAAACCAAATTTGTGAACTTTATATATTCTAGAATGTCAGTTAAAAAGTATGTATTTATAAAGATTATAGTTACTGCTATATCTAGTGTAATAGTAGGAACAGTATCAAGTTTTGTAATGTTCATATTTTTGTTTTCAATATTTGGAGTTAAATCTACTGATGTAATTGAAGTAGCTGGTCCATTTAGCGCTTTATATTATTCTAATAAATATTTATATGGGATTTTAATAATAACTATTACGGGGATATGCTATGCAGTGATATCAGAACTATCATTAGGATTATCAGCATGGATAAAAAATAGATACTTAGTTCTAATAATTCCATTTTTTTATTATATCTTTTGTGGCACACTGATTGAGATTTTAGGGATAAATACTATTTTTAATTTTAATTTTTCACAAATATATGCTTTAAACATAATAATGTCAACAAGCCATGAAATTTTCTATCCAATTCTGCTGTTGATGATAGGAATTATTTTATTTTGCATAGGAGTTATAAAACGTGAAAAGGATTTATAATTATATTTTATTTAAGATTAATACAACGAAAATATATGTATTTTCTATAATTTTGATTATATATATATTTGCATTAATGTTATTCTTGATCCGTTCAGGGAATAACATTAATGTTTATGATTACATTATAGATGTTTTTTCATATTTATCATTATTTTATAGCATAAGTGTACTGTTTTCTGTTATGATTTATAATATTTTTGGCAAGGGAAACTTTTACAATTACTTATGCATTAGATTTAAAACAAGTAGGGAAATATATATTGCTAATATATTAAGTGGATTTGTTTTTGCAATAGGAACTGTAATTTTTGCAGTTATTGTATGTTTATTAACTGGAAGTTTTATGAGTTTCCATAATAATTGGAGTCAATATTCCTCATATATTATGAATTCAAAGGTTAACCAATCATATTATAGTGAAGTAATTAATAATATAAAGGCAAACTTAACTCCTGTTGAGTATGTTTCTATCCTTGTATTGTTTACCACATTATATCTATTTGTTATTTCTATGGTTTTTAATATATGTAATTTAATTTTTAAAAAACGTGTAATTTCTTTTATAATTGTAATTATTTTAAATATGTTAAACATGGTTATTAAGTCAGGGGGCATGGCGGATATATCCTTTGTTAGTAATATTTACATATTAAATGCGAAATTAAGTGAAGTTACTAATGGTATATATATAATATCACGATGTATGTATTGGATTATATTAATCTTCTTATTATATATTTGTGGGTTAATATTGACAAAGAAAAGGGAATGTATTTATGGAGAATAATTCAAAAAGTATTTTGCAAATCACAAAAAATAATATCAAAGTAGTTTTTTCAATACCAAATATATTTTTTATAGTTGCTATTTTTATTTATATTTTACTGACACAAACAGATTTAATAAAGAACACTGGCAATTTTGGAGAAATAATTAAAAATATATTTTATGGAGTAGATACTTTAGAGGGTAATATGATAAAAATATTTTCATGGGTGTTATATCAATTTTTTATTATTTTCATAATAGGTAACTTCTTTTTTAAAGAGTTAGGTGTAAGAAGTTATTATACAGTTTATAGATTTAGAAGTAAAAGACATTGGCATTTGTGTTTACAAATAGCAAGTCTTTTATCATGTTTTATATATTTTATATTTGGAACGATTATAGTATTCCTATATAGTGTTGTATCAAATAATAATACTAGTTTAATTAATATTAAGGATATAATAGAAGTAATCTGTTTATTGTGTGCTTCAAGTTATTATCTAGTAACTGTTTATATAATATACGCTTTAATCAGCAAAAAACATGCTCTATCATTTATAGCCATATTAATTACAGTTTTATTTTCAACCCAATTGGGATACATTTTTAAGGTTGATAAATATATTCCTTTAAATCAAGGAATAATTGCAAAGCATGTAGCAAACAATTTTAATTTTGCATGGTCAATAATATTCTTGACGATTTTTATAATTATAGATGTGTTTATAATTAACAACATAATAGTAAAAAAAGATTTATGTGAACTTACTCACTGATGGTATTGTAGGAGGAATAGTTGTGGAAAAGGAAGAAATAGCTGTAAAAGTTACTAATGTAACAAAGGATATTAAGAAGACAAAGGTACTTAATAATATAAATTTAACGGTTAAAAAGGGACAAGCATATGGAATAATTGGGAGAAATGGTTCTGGTAAAAGCATGTTGTTTAAAGCGATATGTGGATTGATTAATATAACAGATGGAGAAATAGTGGTATTTGATAAGTCTATAAAAAATGGAAATTTTCCTGATAAATTAGGCATGATCATTGAGCATCCTGGTTTTCTACCACAATATTCTGCCCTTAAAAACCTTCAAATATTAGCAAGTATAAATAATGCTATTGACGATAGTAAAATAAAAGAAACCATTGCTTTGGTGGGATTAGATCCTAACAATACGTTACCTATAAAAAAATATTCCTTGGGGATGAAGCAAAGATTGGGCATTGCTCAAGCACTTATGGAAGATCCAAAACTATTGGTACTTGATGAGCCAATGAATGGCTTAGATTCAAAAGGAGTGGAAGAAATACGTAAAATTCTCTTAAACCTAAAATCCCAATCAGTCACAATTTTATTAGCCAGCCATATGCAAGATGATATAGATGAAATTTGTGATCATGTATATAATATGGAAAATGGATTTTTAACAGAAATTAAATAAAATTTCTGTTATTTTTTTATAAGTTCTATTTGATAACACAAAAAAACAGCCAAGCACCTATAGAGCTGGCTAAATAAAAAATGACCTTTGCATCATAATACTCTTGTGTTTTTATAGTGTTGGAATTGTTTTTAGTATTTGATTCTCTTTCGACGATAAATTTGACATCATATTTATTATCATTTAAGTTATATGCTTTTTGAAGTTTTATACTAGTTTTTAAATTTTCTTTATTAGCATTTTCCCCTATCTGATTGAAAAGATGATCTAATAAATTAAACTGACATAAACCAGTACTATTATCAAAGGTTTTGGAATCTCTAAATAAAGAAAAATATTTTGAAGTAATACCATGCCAAAATGTATCACTATCTAAAGAATCTTCAATCTTAAAGATGTCTGTAAGTATATCATGTGTAGGTGAAGTTATATTTTCACTAGTAATTTCTTTCATTTGAGATAATTTCTTTTGTTCTTGTTTTATAGAATTTTGTCTTTGAATAAAGCAAAAAATGAAAAGTGAAGATATAGCTACAATTATAGAGATAAAAAAATTTTAAAGAATTTAGATTTACCTTTCATATATAAACTCCTTTTCGGAATATTTAATTATTTGTATATTATTGTATCAAAAGTGTTTAATAATATCTATTTCAAGTTAATAATTAGTACTAGTCTATGTTTTAAATACTTATGATTCCCAAAGTAGATAATTTTATTTAATTGTGATATAAATTTTAAGTTAAGTTATTTTATATTAGGCATATAAGAGCAAAGTATTAATATAAAAGTAATTTGTTGTAGTTTTTGGATATATGTTAGAATTTACTTAAACGTGCACTTTGCTATTAAGTTTGGTTATATATTCCGCGAAAATAAGAGTGTATAATTTTAAATAAAGGGGGAATATATGATGAAAAATGTAAAACGAAAGATAAGTTTAGTTTTAAGTGTCTCATTGATAACTAGCTTATTAAACACTGTAAGTTTTAATGGAGTTGCAATAGCAGCTAACAACAATGTTTATGCCCAGACATTAACTAAAAAGGCTATAGGGGTAACATCAGTAAAGCTAAATAAAGTAGCAGCTACCCTAACAGTAGGAAGCAAAGATAATTTAGTAACAACAGTATCTCCAAGTAATGCAACAAATAAGGCAATAAAATGGACAACTTCTAATGCTAAGATAGCAACAGTAGATGCTACAGGAAAGGTAACAGCAGTAAGTACAGGAAAAGTTAAGATTACAGCTACTACAGTAGATGGAAGCAAGGTAGCAAGTTGTAATGTAACTGTCAATCCAGTAGTTAAAGTAACATCAGTAAAAATGTATCAAACTTCACTTACATTAAATGTAGGAGGTGGCAGCTTTTTAGAAATAATGGTACTTCCAACAAATGCAACAAATAGGGAAATAAAATTAACATCTTCAAATGTTAAGGTAGCAACAGTAGATAACATGGGAATAATAAGAGCAGTAGGTGTAGGAAAAGCCAAAATTACAGTTACTACAGTCGATGGGAAAAAGACAGCAAGTTGTAATGTAACTGTTAATCCAGCAATTAAAGTAACATCAGTAAAGCTAAGCAAAACAACAGATACCCTAACAGTAGGGGGCAAGGATAATTTATCTGCAACAATAGCTCCAAGTAATGCCACAAATAAGGAAATAAAGTGGACAACTTCTAATGCTAAGATAGCAACAGTAGATGCTACAGGAAAAGTAACAGCAGTAGGCGTAGGAAAAGCTAAAATTACAGCTACTACAGTAGATGGAAGTAAGATTGCAAGTTGTAATATAACTGTTAATCCAGTAGCTATAATTAATAAAGCAGTAACCTTCAAAGATGCAGAATTAGAACGAATTATTAGAAATGTTATACATAAAGAAACTGGTACTCTATATAAGAATGATGTTGTAGGTATTACAGATTTAAATGCAGCAGACTGGTATGTAAAAGATATTTCAGGAATTGAAAATTTAACAAATATACAAAAACTTAATTTACAGACTACATCCGTAAAGGATATAAGTCCATTAAAAGGCTTAACTAAGTTAAAAGAACTTAATTTAAGTGGTGTTCAAGTATCAGATATAAGCCCATTAAAGGGGTTATATAATTTGCAGTCAGTGAATTTACAATCTACAAATATAAGTGATATAACTACATTAAAGAGTTTAACTAATTTACAAGAGCTTAGCTTAGGATATAATAATTTAGGCAATAAATTAGATTTACTTAGTGGATTACCTAAATTAAAAGTTTTACATTTAAATAATAATCAAATAAAAGATATAACTATGTTGAAAAACTTAGTTAACCTAACATATGTTGATTTGAGTGGAAATCAAATAAGTAATATAAGCACATTGGGGAATTTGACAAACTTAACAGGCATTAATTTCGCTGATAATCAAATAAGCGATATAAGTGTGTTCAAAACTTTAACTAAGTTACAAAGCATTACTGCATATAATAATAAAATAAATGACATAAATGTATTGAGAAACTTGACTAAGTTAACATATCTTGATTTAGGTGAAAATCAAATAAGTGATATAAGTCCATTACAAGGATTAATAAATTTAGAATCACTAAGCTTAAATGATAACTCTGGCATAAGTAATATAACACCATTAAAATCATTAACTAATTTAAAAATTCTTATTCTAGCTTCTGATTATAATATAAGTGAATTTAGTTCTTTAGAAGGATTAACTAAATTGCAACAATTAAACTTACACAATATTGTAGTATATTATGATCAAATGCAAGCTTTAAAGAAAGCATTACCTAAATGTATGATAACTCAATAAGCTTAAATCTTCACAATATTAAATAAGGTTTAATTATATTACAATAATCAACTTGTTTTGTAATATTAATCTTTTGTGGTGCCACACTAGCAGTTTTCAACAACTAATGTGGCACCCTTATTTTTTACGATTTCTTACTTGTATCTTCATCTTTTATATCTTCATTTTTACCTATATAATATATAGATGCTAAAAGTTCTATAAAAACTGTAGAAGGAATATTTTCTTTTACTTAATCATTTTTAGTTACAATATATATTTGTCCATCTGCTTGCAATCCTGCAAATATTACATCTTCTAAGTTGTGAACATTTTTCAATTTTAACTGTTCAAGAACCCATTCTTCGTTCTTTTGAATTTGTTCTAAGTGTGTATACAGTATATTTCCATCTAAGATGAGCTCTACCATCATGCCTGATTTAGGCTTTTGAATATGCATATCTTCTGCTGTCACTGTATTCTTTTCTGCTTTTTTTAAGACACTAAGTTTACCGTCAGGCTCCAATATGGCTATTTCAACATCAGTAATATAAAATATATCTTTTACTCTAAGTTGCATGAGTAAATCTCCAATATTATATTTAGCCTTTTTCATATTTTTAGATATAACTTTTCCATTATTTATTATTAATAGAGGTTCACTATTTATCAACAGTCTCAATTTTATATTTTTTAAAGTTATCTCTGAAATTAATAAAGTAATAAGACTCCATATGATAATTGAAAAGCATCCCTCAAATACATTTACATTTTTATCAACTGAAGCAACTGCTGCTATAGAGCCAATTGTTGCTCCAAGAACATAGTCAAAATATGTTAGTTGAGAAAGCTGTTTTCTACCCATAATTCTTGTGAAAAGAAGCATAACCAAATATGTAGCAACTGACCTAAGAAATAGAATTAAATAATTATTCATTTATCCACCTTCCAATCAAATAATACCTATATATTATTTGCAATTCATTTCAACTTATTTATTTTAATTTTCATTAGAGATAAAAATAAAGAAATTAGTGTGTAAAATTTAACAAAAAGTTATTGACCATTACCTTAGGTCACCCTCTATAATTAAATCAATGAGAATTTAGATGTATTAAAATAATTAAGTTTATATGCCTTACTAGGAGGGTTTTATGGAGGAAAAGTTATATACAGCAGGCATTTTCGCCAACAAAGCTGGAGTTACTATTAGAACTATAAGATTTTATGATAAACAGGGTTTGCTTAGGCCATCGGCCTATAGTGATTCTGGTTATAGGCTTTATACAGATAGTGATTTTGCTAAACTTCAAAGGATATTAACATTAAAATATATAGGATTTTCATTAGCAGATATTAAGACGGCTATAGATAAATCAGATGCCGAGAGCAATTTAAAGACTTCTCTACAGATGCAAAAAGAAGCTATGCATAATAAAATTGCCCATATGAAGCTGGTTATAGATGCAATAGATAAGGCTGAGGATATGGTCAATACAAGTGAGAACTTAGATTGGGACAAGGTGATTGACATTATCAGGGTTATTAATGCGGAGAAGAGTATTTTAGAGCAATACAGAAATTCATCCAATCTTGTTAAGAGAATAA
Organism: Clostridium sp. TW13; assembly: GCF_024345225.1. Lineage (NCBI taxonomy): Bacteria > Bacillati > Bacillota > Clostridia > Eubacteriales > Clostridiaceae > Inconstantimicrobium > Inconstantimicrobium mannanitabidum. The sequence continues at coordinate 3,742,792 of NZ_BROD01000001.1, read as the reverse complement.
ATATTCATGATAAGTTCAGTGTAAACAAGACAGGGTGGTATAAGTGGCTTATGTCTAAGTTTAGGCTTGCTTCAAATATGAAGGTTTTAGAACTTGGATGTGGAAATGGAGTGATGTGGCAGTACTATATTAATGAAGTACCTGAAAGTTGTGAGATTATGCTTACTGATCTTTCAGAGGGGATGCTTAATGATACTAGACTAAACCTAAAAGAGTATGTTGATAGGTTCAACTTTAAGCTTGCAGATGCTCATAATATTCCGTTCAAAGATGAAAGTTTTGATGTAGTTATAGCTGACCACATGTTGTTTTATTGTAACGATAGAAGAAAAGTTTTTGAAGAAGTGCAAAGAGTGCTTAAAAAAGGTGGATATTTTTACTGTTCAACAGTAGGGAAAGGGCATATGAAGGATTTGGAGAAGTTACTTTATAGTTTTCATAAAGATCTTGTTATGTCAGAATTTGATATAGCTTCAGAATTTGGTTTAGAGAATGGTGAAAATCAGCTAAGTGAATTTTTTCAGCAAGTTAAGAGATATGATTATGAAGATAACTTGCTTGTAACTGAAGCTGAACCTCTAGTACAATATGTATATTCTACTCATGGCAATGTAAATGAAGTTTTAAAGGATAGAAGGGAACAGTTTGAAGAATATGTAGAAGAGGAAATGCATAAGGCAGGCAGTATATTTATTACTAAGAAATCAGGTTTATTTGAAAGCAGAAAATTATAGGGGATGATTATTTATGGAGATATCAGTATCAACGGGATTATATTATACAAAAACTTATATTGAAATACTTGGTATGATTAAGGAGACAAGCTGCAAGAATATAGAGATATTTTTGAATCAAGCTTTTATTGATGTTCCAGTAGAGGAACTAAAAGAAGAAGTTGAAAAGAGAAATTTAAATGTGTTAAGCATTCATACACCATTAGAATTTATAGCTTTTCCAAGAAAAGAAGATGAAGAGTTTTGGATAAAGAAAGCTATTGAAATGGCCAAAGTTTTTAATGCACAAACTATAGTAACTCATATGGTTTATGAGGATTATTCTAAAAGATGGATTAACTTAGATGAGCTTCATAAAAAGAATATTTTAAAATACAAGGATACTAAAGAAGTATGCTTAACCACAGAAAATTTCCCTTATGTTGAGGCAGCGAGCTTTCTAGGAAAAGAAGCAGAGTTTATAGAATTTATTGAGGACAATGATGTAAACATAACTTTTGATACAACACACTGTGCTGCAAGTAACGTATCCATTCTGGATTTTTATGAAAAAACCAAGAAACACATAAAAAATATACATTTAAGTGATTTTAAAGATGGAGTAGAGCACATGATTTTAGGACATGGCAATCTACCATTAAAAGAACTGCTAGGAAAGTTAAAGGAAGATAACTATAAGGGAACCATAACTGTAGAGTTAGACTTTGACAATAAGAAAAGAAACAATGTGGAGAATCTTAAACAGGCATCAGAAGAAATTCAGAAGTGTATAGGTTATATAAATAAGTCCATATGCTAGTTTATTTTGAGATGCCTAAAGAACTTTGAGAATTGATGAAGAAAGTAATGTTAAATTAAGATAAACTACCTTATTAATTGTAACTATGAGTGGAGTTACAACTAGTAAGGTAGTTTTAATTATTATAAAGGTAAATTAGATGAGAAGTTTCTTTTATTTAGTATTCTAATAGTGATATTAAACAGAAAATATCCAATTAAAGAAAAGATAAAATTAACTATAGCATAATCTATATGACAACTACCAAATCTAAATATAAGTTCAACAACTTCAAATAAAATTACTACAAAAATTAAAGCTTTTACATTATATATAATGTTATGGATTTTATTTAGTGCTGATGGGATAAGGTAGCCAATTGGTATAAAAAAGGGGGCTATCGAAAGTTCTGTAATAATAAATCCATCTATATGATGATTTACAATTCTCATTATTATCATTCTGAAAGGAACTAAATTTGCAAGTTGATAACAAAAATTGGGACTAAAGGTAAGACATAAATTTGTTCGTAAAATTAGAAAAAATAAATCAATGCTTATTAATATTATCGATAGGTATTGCATGAGTTTGGGTACAGTGTTTATGTTTGAATTTAATTCATATGAAAATTCTTCTTCAGTTCCTAATTCATTTAAGGCTTTATTTAAAGCTGCATTTTTATCTAAACCTGCAGCTATATAGTTATCATATTTATTATTGAAGCTCGAATATAAATATTCCTTTAAATCACTTTTTTCATCTTTTGAAAGATTTGTATTTCTAATTATTTTATTGATGTGTTTATCAACGAAACTATTCATTATTGATCTTCCTCCAAATTTATTAAATTATTTATTAGTGAATTAATATTTAAGTAGTCTGAAAGGTTGGTTGTTAGATATTCAGAGCCTAAGGGTGTTATTTCGTAATACTTTCTGCGAGGATACGACAGAGTTTCAGACCAAGAAGATTTTATATATCCTTGTTGTTCAAGTCTAAGTAATGCTGTATACAAGGAACTTTCCTTTAGCGTTATAGTACTATTGCTTAATTTATCTATAGTGCTAGCTAGCTCATATCCATAAGTTGTTCTTTTAGATAAAACAAGTAGAAGTATGATATTTAAAGTTCCTTTAAGCAACTCTTTGTTCATATAAATTATCACCTCTATTACATCATAACAAGTTATACTTCGTATTACAAGGTATAAATGAAAAAAATGTATATTATGACAAATTTAATTATGGTATAATTTAATCAAGATATTTAAGCAGTGAGTAAGCATATATATTAAATTATTTGGAGGAAACATATATGTATAATATTACGCAAATTAAGGCTGGTTCTAATTGTTACCTTGTATCACAAGAAGATTCATCTATCTTGATAGATACAGGATTAAAAGGAAATGAGAAGAAAATATTAGAAGCATGCCAAGGGAAAAATGTAAAACTAATTGTGTTAACCCATGGTCATATTGATCATATCCAAAATGCGGCATATCTTGCAAAACAATTGCAGGTACCTATAGCAATGCATAAAAGTGATGTTGTTTTGATACAAAATAATCTATGTCGAGAAATGAAATCGAAAGGATTTCTTGGGAATATAGTGAGATTTTTCTCTGTAATGAGTGCAAAACATACAGTGATTCAATCCTTTATTCCAGAGGTGATTTTAAAAGAAGGAGATAAGCTTCTAAAATATGGAATAGATGGAGAGGTTCTTGAATTGCCTGGTCATACGGAAGGTTCCATCGGGATTATGTTAGGAAACAATTTATTCGTAGGAGATGCATTAATGAATATGTTTGGCCCTGGAGAATCATTGCTGTATGAAAATTATGAAGAGATGCAAAAGAGTGCAAAGAAAATTACAGATGAAGGGAAGAAAATAATTTACTTTGGACATGGGAAGGCAGTTGAAAACCGTAGATGGGTAAGATGATATGCAAAGAAAAATTATATAATATTTAAAATCAAAAGCACTAATCTCAGAAGATTAGTGCTTTTATTAGTTAGCAGGGTACATTTTAAAGAATATGCCTCTAGCAATTGGTCCTACTATAAGTAATTGAAGAGGTAGTGCACATATAAAGTTCATTCCCCAAGCTTTTAAAAACAATAGTGGAAAGTCTGCTGATATTCCCATGTGAGCAGCTGATACAATTAATGTTATACAAAAACTCATGCCACAAACCATGAAAAATGAAATAAGTAAAACTTTCTTAATTAGTGGAGCATTATGATCTACTATTTTTGCTACAATTGATTTTGCAATTTTACCAACAACGAACCAATCTAAAATTAGTGCTACAAAAAAGACAGGCAAAAAGCCCATTAGAGTTTCCTTTAGTAAAGAACTATTAATTCCATTTCTTAAAATAACATTGTATAAAGCCATTCCGAAAACCATTAGTGCACAACATATAAGTGTAAATATAAAATTTTCTTTTTTATTTTTTCCCATTATGAATCTCCTTTTATAATAAATTGTAATCTTGGTTGACAATTTATTATAGCATCAAAATTTAAACATTGTCAACTTGGTTGACTATACTTTAAGCTATAAATGTATTATAATAAACATATGAAATTCAAAAAGAAATCTATATCAATGCCAAGTATAGTGCAAAGGAATGTGTATTTTATTAGAATATAAATAGTTTACTGGTATAATAGGTTGTTCAAGAAAAAGAGTTTAAACAAAAGAGAGGTTATTCTTATGATGGATGATTATTTACAAGAGTTGAATTTAATAGATTTAATTAGTGAAAAGCATAAAAAACTTCGAAGGGAAGTTATGAAGTTATGGTTAGAAAATGGAGGAGAAGAAGTGACTGACACTGAAGCTCATATGCTTGCAATGCTAGAGAAAAGCAGCCTTACCATAGCAGAAAGTGCAAGAAAGGTAGGGGTAACAAGACAGGCAGCTCATAAATGTGCCAAAAAGTTAATTGAGCAGGGTTACATTAAGATGGAAGATATTGAAGGCAACAAGCGTGATAAGCTAATTGTCTTAACGGAAAAAGGCAAGGTTTATTGCAGTGAAATGTTGAAGATAAAAAAGAAGATGGAAGAAGAAATCTCTATGAAAATAGGTAGAGATAATGTTGAGATGATAAAAATGTATCTAAGAAGAGATTGGATAGGAGATTAAATAAGTGGAAATAAATAAGAAATCACTATCATTGAAAACATGATAGTGATTTTGAATATATAATCATTAAGCTTGAGGTTTCAATATAACCTTTATGCAGTTGTCTTCTTTGCCATCAAATATTTTATAGGCATGTTCACCCTTATCAATGGAAAGCTTATGAGTTATTATATCTCTTGCATCAAATTTACCATTTTTAATTAAGTCTAATATAGGGTCTATGTAAGAGTTAGCAGGACATTGACCCATTTTCAATGTTACATTTCTAGAGAAGAAGTCGCCTAAAGGAAAGTTATTGTATCTGGCTCCATAAACTCCTGTTAGCATGACAGTTCCACCTTTTCTTACTGCCTGAGTTGCTATTTCAATGGCGGATTTTGATCCTCCTTGAAGCTTAAGCATTGTTTCTACCTTTTCAATATTAGACATTTTACCATCCATTCCAACGCAGTCTATAACAGCATCTGCTCCTCCATGAGTGATTTCTTTAAGGTATTCTCCAGTATTATCATGTTCCTGAAAGTTTACTGTTTCTACTTGGTTGTATTTTTTGGCATGTTCTAATCTATAATCTATACAATCAACAGCAATTACTCTTTTTGCTCCCTTATATATAGCCCATTTTTGTGTTAATAAGCCTACAGGACCGCAACCTAGAACTACTACAGTGTCTCCTACCTTTACTCCAGCCATATCAACGCTCCAAAGGGAAGTTGGTAAAATATCAGTTAAAAATAGAACTTGCTCATCAGTTAGTTCTTCTGGAATGACTTTAGGACCTACGTTAGCGTAAGGAACTCTTAGATATTGTGCTTGACCGCCATCATAACCTCCAAAAGTATCACTATAACCTAGTATTGCACCAATTTCTCCATTAGAATTAGAATTATCGCACTGACTCCATAAATCATGTTCACAATACCAGCAGTGGCCACAAGCAACAGGAAAGGGAACAATGACTCTGTCACCTTTTTTTAAGTTACTTACCTCTTTGCCAGCTTCCTCAACTATTCCCATAGTCTCATGACCCAATATAAAGCCCTTTGGCATATTAGGAACAAGTCCATGAATTAAGTGAAGATCTGATCCGCAGATAGCTGTTGAAGTTACTCTTACGATTATATCATCAGCTTTTTCAATTTTAGGGTCTTTAACTTCTTTTACTTTAACATTTCTTATACCTTCATAAACAATTGCCTTCATTAATTTTCACCTCCGTTTAATACTAATTAGTATGACCATGTGTAATTGTTAATATAGCTATTTTTAAAGAAAATTCAGCTCATATTTAAGAGACAAAACGTTTCACTGGTAGTATAATAATGTTAACAGAGTAATAAATATACACAAAATACTATGGGAAAAGAGGGGTAGAAATGGAAGAAACAAAATTTTTCGTACAAGAGATTTGCAAGGATGTTTATTTAATTGATGCTGATGGAAAGTGTGCAGCATACTTAGTAGTAGGTGAAAGTAAGGCAGTCTTAATTGATACAACTTTGGGCTTCGGAGATATATATTCTTTGGTAAAAGGGCTAACAAATTTGCCAGTAGTTGTTGTAAACACCCATGCACATTGTGATCATGTATGGGGAAATTATCAATTTGAAGAAGCATATATATCAGAAGCTGATATGACCTTGTATAAAGAGACTTTTTCAGCAGAGGAAAAAAGAAAGCTATTTGAAATGAACATGAGTCATAATCCATCTGCTGATATTAATGAAGAAGAGGTTGAAAGCTGGATCAATCTTAAATCATGCAAGGTATTACCAATAAAGGCTGGAGATGTGATAGATATAGGTAATAAGCAATTGAAAGTTATTGAATTACCAGGACATACTGCTGGAAGTATTGCCTTATTAGATGAGCAAGATAAAACCTTATTTGGAGGTGATTCTATAATAGGATGGTTGTGGATGCAGTTACCAGAGTCTGTAACTTTAACTAAGTACCTAAATAGCATGAAAGAACTTAAAAAACATTGTTCTGAGTTTAATTATATATATACTGGACATGCTAGATGCAATGATAAGCCATTTAATGTATCTATAATAGATGATATTATAAATGATGTGGGGAAAATTATTGACGGAACTGTAGTTGGGTCTCAGTTTAAGGATGAGAGATTTGAAGGTTTAGAGTGCAAATTTGAAAATTGGAGCATTTTATATGATGGTGAGAAGGTTAAATAGAGGAAGAAAAAATATATAAATTTATATTAGTATTGCAAATAAATTGTTAATACTATATAATGATTACAATTTAATTTTGATAGGGCATCTGAAAATAGACTAGCATATAAGCCTATTTGTTTTTAGAGGTCTAAATAAGGAGAGGTATTATGAACGCATTTAATATAAAACTAATAAACTTTATACATCATCATCACTAGCAAGACTTGGTCTGTAAAAAGCAGATGCAAGTCTATGTTTGTAGGCTTGTATCTGCTGGTGATGATGAATTAAATGCATTCATAATTTGTTGAGCCATGTAGGAGATACGCCTACATGGTTTTTTTGCATTTAAAATATTATATGAGGAGAGATATATATGAAAAACAATAAAATAAAACCAAGTATACTACCAGGGTTTATGGAATTACTACCAAGAGATCAGCAAGCTTTTAATGACATAGTAAGAAAAATCACAAAGGTTTATGAAGAAAGTGGATTTCTGCCAATGGATACACCAATAATAGAAAAATCAGAAGTGCTACTTGCAAAATCAGCAGGAGAAACTGAAAAGCAAGTATATAGATTTAATAAGGGAAGCAATGATTTGTCCTTAAGGTTTGACTTAACAGTGCCAGTGGCAAGATTTGTAGCTCAATATTTTAATGAGCTGACCTTCCCATTTAAAAGATATCAAATAGGAAAAGTATATAGAGGGGAAAGAAATCAAAGGGGAAGATATAGAGAGCTTTATCAATGCGATATAGATGTTATAGGCAATGAAAAGTTAAGCATAAATAATGATGCGTTGGTAATAAGTATGGCATCCAAAGCATTTAAGGCGATAGGCCTAGAAAATTATAAATTTCAGATAAGTAATAGAAAAATATTAGCTGCAATATTAAAAGAATTAGAGATAATTGAAACTACTGAAGTTATGACTTTAATTGATAAGTATGACAAGATTGGTGAAACTTCATTTGCTGAGCAATTAATTGAAACAGTTGGAGCAGAGAAGAGCAGTGTTATAAATAAGGTAATTAACATGCAAGGAAATGGTGATGAGATGATAGCTAAATTAGAAGAGCTAAGGATAAACTCACAAGAACTGAAAACAGGAATTGAGGAACTTAAGCAAGTATTAAGTATGCTAACAATTTTAGGGGTAGGGGAAGATGAATATGTTGTAAACTTAAAGATTATAAGAGGATTAGATTATTACACAGGAACAGTGTTTGAAACCTTTTTGTTAGGCAATGAAGTTTATGGCTCTATTTGCTCAGGTGGCAGATATGATAGCCTAGCGCAAAATTATACAGATAAAGTCTTACCTGGAGTTGGGATATCTATTGGGCTTACCAGGTTGTTCTTTGTTCTAAAAGAAATTGGTTTTATAGATAAATATGTAGTTGAAAGTTCAGTGGAGTATTTAATTATACCAATTGGGGATACCTTGGAGTTTTGCGGAGAACTCTATAAGAAGTTGTTAAGCAGTGGTAAAGGTGTAGAAATTTATTTAGAAGATAACGATAAGTTAAAGAAAAAATTAAGTTACGCAAATAAATTAGGCATACCTAAGGTTATTATTGTGGGTGAAGATGAAGTTGCAACAGGCGTAATAAAGGTTAAAGATATGATAAATGGAGATGATTATATATTAAATGCTGATAAAATATAAGATTATATTAGAGAAGTGTATATAGCAACACTATACAAAGGCATATAGAATATTATATAATTTAATCATATTTGGGAAAGACTGTATTCAAAATTTTAAGAGAAAGGAGAGTTTGTTATGGATCAACTTTGGCCAATGAAGACACGCAGATGCTCCAAGCGAAGACCACAAGAAAATATATTTAGAATAATTCGTTTGGAGCTAAATTTTTAAATAACTGATATTATGATAGAGCATATCCATCATAAAAGGGATTTAATAATTTTGCTCTAAAGAAATATAATTGTGGTTTTTGCTTTTAGGCATCTGAAAGTACAGAGGTTTATATACTAGTGTATTTGGACTGGGTGTTTATTTTTAGATGTCTCAACCTAAAGAAATATTAGGGAGGAGCAAATATTATGGATTATATTAAAGCACAAAATGTTCTGCCAGAACACATAGTGAAAATAATTCAACAGTATGTTGATGGTGGATATATATACATTCCTAGAAAAGAGGAAAATCACAAAGCTTGGGGAGAAAATAGCGGTACAAAAGAAAGCCTTAAAATGCGCAATAATGAGATCTATATTAAATATATAGAAGGAATGAAGATTGCAGAATTGGCAAAAGAATATTTTCTCTCAGAGCAGAGTATACGTAGAGTTATAAGCAAAGAAAAAGAACTTTTCTCAAGAACTCTACATAAATGTTTATGAAATTGAATAATTGGCAAAAACTGTGGTACTATCAAGGTATAGCCACAGTTTTTTTATTTTTAAGGCAAACATGATATGAGGGATTAAGAAAGTGATTAAAGTTAAGGAAATTGTGGGACCTTCAATTTAAAGAAATAAGAAATAGTAAGGGGATAGATTGATGAATAATGTGGATATAGAGAAAGATTGGAATGATATGGCTCAGGCATATGAAGATTTTACTGCAGGTGAAGATTCATATAGTAATAAAATTGAGTGGATGGCAATAAAAACTATGCTTCCAAATCTTAAAGATAAGAGAATAATTGATTTGGGGTGCGGAACTGGAAGGTTTAGTTTTCTTTTTGAAGAGTTTCAACCAAAGCAAATTGTTGGCTTAGATATGTCAGAAGCAATGATCAAAATAGGTAAGGAAATTAAAAATGAAAGAGGATCTATTGTACAATTTTTGCACAAAAATATAGAAGATATGTCTGAAATTCAAGATAATAGTTTTGATTTTATTTTCTCATCAACTACTCTACATTATATAGAAAATTTGAATAGAGTAATGAGAGATATTTATAGGATTCTAGCTAAGGAAGGTACATGTATTTTATCTGTAATCAATCCTGTTTATTCAGCATGCTATCCAGTAATAAAAGATGCTGTAAGCTTTCCAAAGGATGAGGATTGGACAATTAGATATTTAGATAAAAGCTTAAGGGCCTATATACAGCCTTGGATTGAATACAATGATAACATTGAGGATAGTCTTTCATATAGTTATCATCATACTATGGCAGACTATATAAATGCTATTGTTAAATCAGGAATAGTAATTGAAGAATTAGTAGAACCATTACCACCAGAAGAATGGAAGACTTGTAATTTGGACAGATATTTAGGGTATATAAATACTCCAGTATATACAGTTTTTAAACTTAAAAAGTGTATATAGAATTTAACTATTATGTTTGGAGGGATTCGATGATTTATTATAAAGATGAGAAGATCATAATTAGAGATATTTGCAGTGAAGATGCTATTAATCTGTTTATTTGTAGGATAGATAGAGAAATAAATTTACATGATCCAAGACCACTTCCTCACACCAGTAAGGAGTTATTGGCTGAATGTAGGGATTATTGTAATACATTTGATAAGGAAGTAATGAACGAAGTTATTGAGGAAAGAAAGTACAAGTATTTTATTATTACAAATAATACAGGTGATTTTATAGGCTTTGTTAATTTATTTGGTATAGATAAGGCTAAAAAGCAAGGTGAGATGGGGATAATTATAGGAGACAAGAGATACTGGAGAAGAGGAGTTGCATATACTGCACTAAAATTAGTTATAAAATATATATTTGAGAATATGGATATTGATAGAATATATATTGAAACTGGTGAAACCAATGAACCAGCCTTGAAATTGTTTGATAAGCTTGATTTTAAGCAGTGTGGTGAATACATTGAGGATGAGAATTTCAGGTTTATAGTTATGGAAAAATGCAGGAGTGAGTTGATAGTATGATTAAAGGGAATAAGATATCTTTTAGACCAGTACAAATATCTGATGCTGAAATTTTATGCAAATGGTATAACAATGGAGAGTTGATGAAGCATGTAGGCTTTAATAATGGACTTAATACAAGTGCAGACAAGCTTTCAGCGAATATAGCTAAAGAAGTTGAAGATAAAGATAAAAATAGAAGCAGAAGGAGATTTATTGTAATAGAAAATTCAACAGATATGCCAATAGGTGAAGTATCATTTGGAAATTTGGATTTAAAAAATAAATCTTGTGATATAGGAATAAAAATTTGTGTTTTAGACAAGCAAGGCATGGGGTACGGATATGATGCTTTGAATACATTCTTAAATTACCTGTTTAAGACCTATAATCTGCACCGTATAGAGTTAGACACTCTATTGGAAAATGTAAGAGCACAGCATCTTTATGAGAAGGTTGGGTTTAAGAGAATAGGCCTGAAGCGAGATTGCTGGTTAGACCCGCAAAATTGCTACAGAAGTGCAATATTGATGGATATTTTAAGAGAAGAATTTATTGTGAAGAGGATAATTAGGAAAAATTAAAAGTGTTATGGGGGAGCAAGTGAAGTAATGAAAGTACATTTTCAAGAATTTAAAAACGAAATAGATACTCTAGTTGAGTTTCTAACATCAGATACTTGGGAGTTTTATGGAACACCAAATCCGAAGCCAGAAAGAATTAGAGCAAGTTATGAAAATAATTATTATACTGGTGATGACTGTAAAACATTTTGGATTATTTCAGAGGATGACATAAAAGTAGGGACATTAAGAGTATATGATTTAGAAGATGGTGATCCATTATTTGATATAAGAATTTTAAGTAAATGCAAAGGTATGGGAATTGGAACAATAGCTGTTAATTGGCTTGTTGCATATGTATTTAATAATTATTCTGATAAAGATAGAATAGAAGCTAATACAAGACAAGATAATTATGCGATGAGATGTGTATTCCACAAGTGTGGTTTTGTTAAAGAAGCACACCACAGAAAGGCTTGGGTAGGTCAAGATGGGATACCCTATGATGCAATTGGCTATGGAATTACTAAGGAAGATTGGCAAAGTGGAAAAGTTACTCCTCTAAACTGGAATGATTTTAAGTGCTAGCACTTAAAATCAATTAATAACTTGTAAATACTTGTAGGACAGACATAAATATGTTAAATTAAACTAATAATATTTAAGAAAATTATGTTTTTAAAGGGGTATTTATGAGTGAAATTATTAAAATAACTGAGGAACAAATAATTGAATGTACAGACCTTTATATAAATGTGTTTAACGCAGCACCATGGAATGATAATTGGACAGTAGAAACTGCACGTAGAAGATTGAATGATATGTATATTGCACCTAATTTTGAAGGGTTAGCTTATGTTGAAGCTGGAAAGGTGAAGGCAGCAGTCTTTGGCAACTATGAACAATTTTATGATGGCATACATTATAATTTAAGAGAGTTCTTTGTGTCTAATGAAATGCAAGGAATGGGAATAGGCAGCAGATTGATAGCTGAATTGGAGAGAGCCCTAAAGAAAATAGGAATTACAACAATATATCTATTTACTTCTAAAGGAAATAAAACAAGCGAGTTTTATCTGAATAATAATTACAGTGAGTGGGACGGTATGGCTATGATGGGGAAGGATATATAATTTATTAGAGTGTGGACAAAATCCACACTCGTGTTTTTTTATTAAAAGATTATTTGTAGACATATGAGATTGATATAGAAATTTTTTGATTATACCTGAATAGAAGATTCTTGTGATTTATGGTGTGATTTTAGTTTTGATAATAAAACATATACTATATAACCTAATAAAGAACCTAAGGTATTCATAAGAACATCATCAATTTGTGCATATCTGCCAGAAAACATTTGAAGAAACTCAATGCTTCCAGAGAATATCAATGCAATTAAAAGATTAAGTAACCACTTGCTCTTTATTTTTTTAAATATTATTGGTGTGAAAAAACCAAATGGAGCCAAGAGAAGTAAGTTTAATAACATGGCAGCTGATAAGCCATCTTCAAAGGGCTTAAGACTATAATGAATGTGACCATTTAACACTTCTGTAAATCTAAACTCCATACCGATGATTCCTGTAATCCTTAATATTGTATAAACATTAAGAATCCATGCAAACTCACAGAGCATAATAGCAGGTTTAAATTCAATCTTCCTTTTTATAAGCCATTTTATACAAGTTATAAACATAAAAATAATAAAAGATATAGGTACACTTTTTATAACAAAACCAATTCCCTCTCTAACATAGTTTGTTAACATATTAGCAATCTCCTTTTACTGTACAACTATAATGTTTAATTATATACATATTATACAATTATTTCAATATAAAAGATAGAAGGTTTTTATTATATGGCATATATTTATGATACTGTGAAAAGAATGTAAAAAGTTGTACAATAGTAGGAAATGTAGATGTTCAATATATAAGATAAAAGATATAAGTATTAAGGGGGAAATAAAGTGGAAAAAGATACAGATTTAAAGATTTCAGACATGTTAAAGTTATCAAAGGATTTATGGGAGTTACATAAGGACACATGGTCACCTATGGAGCCTGCCTACGGGAGAAACTCCATTCTTTATATGATTGAAGAGATAGGAGAGGTCATTGCAATAGTAAAGAAGAAGGGTGAAGAAAATATTATGGAAGACCCTGTAGTAAGGGAAAGATTTGTTGAGGAGCTTGGGGATGTTGTGATGTATTTTATGGATGTTTTAAATAGATACCACATAAGTGCAGAAGAATTTTCTAACGAATATCTTAAAAAGATGGAAACAAACATGAAGAGGGACTATGAAAAGCAATATAAGGAATTGAAATAATTTTTGCAATTTAAAAGGCTATGTACTAATTTTAGTGCAATAGCCTTTTAATGTATTATATAGACTAATTAGCGAGCAGATACAAGCTTCAATCCAACTATGCCAACTACTATAAATCCTATACAAATTAATCTAATTATATCAAAAGGTTCTTTGAATAATATTATTCCTAAAATCACTGTACCAACCGTACCAATTCCAGTCCAAATCGCATAAGCTGTGCCTAGCGGAAGATTCTTTAATGCTAATGATAAAAAATAAAAACTTGTTATCATACCTGCTATTGTAAATATACTTGGCAGAAGTCTTGTGAATCCTTGGGAGTACTTCAATCCTACAGCCCAACCTACTTCAGAAAAACCTGCTAAAATTAAAAAAAACCATGTCATAAGTTTCACTCCTTATAGCTATGAATCTGTTTAGTTACATATCTAGCAGTGCTTTTGAAATTTCATCCATTCTTTCATCAGATATTCCAAGTTTTTTCTTAAATCTTTCATCATTTATTCTTTCTACAATTACCTTGTCTGGAGACAATTCACTAATAACATTTTTTATCTTATTAACAGATTCATCTGTATCGTTGTAGCCTTTAATAATTGTTACTTCTAAAATAAATTTACCTTCATATTTTTTATTAAATAAAATCATATTTGAAATATATTCTTTAAGTGTATATCCTTCAATTGGTCTTTGGATTTTTTGAAAGTCTTCTTCAGAAATTGCTTTTATCTCTCCAATGACTTCATCACACTTAGCAGCTATTTGTGCATATTCATCTCTACCCAATAAATAGCCGTTGGATAATAACCTTACAGGTACCCCTTTACTTTTTATTAGAGCTAAAATATCACTAATTTTACTATTTACAAGGGCTTCACCTTTTGAATTGATATAAACTAATTCTGGTTTATGATTTTCTATCATATCTTCAAGTTCCTTTAGTGAATTATCCATTTCATCAAATGACCGCTGTGTATCCACTTTGTTATAAGACCTTCCAATAGGGCAGAATATGCAGTCAAAATTACAATGCTTTTCAGGAAGTATATTTACTTCCAATACCCTTTTACCATCTTCAATATAAATATCTTTGTAACTAAAATTACTCATTACTATATCCTCCTTGATTAAAAAAATTAAAAATAAAAAAAGCCTAGGGAAATATTATTAAAATATCTCCCAGGCTTTTATCCTTCCGTGTACACAGTAAACTGTGCGCTTTCTCTCGGACCTGCCAACGATAAATTGCGGAACCCTAGAAAACTAAACTATATTTTATTATGGTTTATAAACATAAGTGAATTTTATCATAATATATAGCCTAAATCAACTTTATTATAACTAAGTTTTTAATAGGAACGGTTATTCTCATAAATGAATAAGATGGCAATAGAAAACTAATTAAATTGAATTAAAAGCTGAAGTTTTTTATTGAATTATATGTTTATTTAAATTTGGAGGATAACTGTATGAATAGAATGGTTTATAATTTTCTTGTTAATATGACATTTGATAATAGTGACGTAGTTAATGTTAAAGAAAGATCAATCACATCAAGGCAATTTCCTTATGAAGTTAAAGTTATAGCTGAAAACTTGTATGTACCTTGGGCTATTGCAATAAGTGATGAGGGGAAATTATATGTTACAGAGAGGTCTGGAACTATTAGAATCATTGAAAATGGTAAGTTGTTGTCACAGCCCTTAATTACATTTAATGCACCTTTTATAAGTCAAGGAGAAGGTGGGTTGATGGGAATTGTTTTAGATCCAAATTATTCACAAAATCATTATATGTATGCTATGCATTCATATTCAGAAGGGAATAAACTTTATAATCGTGTTGTCAGATTAATTGAAAACAATAATACAGCATCTATTGACAGGATTCTTATAGATAGAATTCCATGTGGATCAATTCATAATGGTGGAAGGATTAAGATAGGACCAGATAAGAGATTGTATATAACAACAGGGGATTCAGGGAATCCACAGCTGGCACAAGATCCTGCAAGTAAAGCAGGAAAGATATTGAGAATAGAATTGGATGGGAGAATTCCTAAAGATAACCCAATTATTAATTCACCTGTTTATAGCTTAGGTCATAGAAATCCAGAGGGGTTAGCATGGAATTCAAAAGATGTTTTGTATGAATCTGAGCATGGACAATCAGCACATGATGAGATAAACATAATACAACCAGGAGCAAATTATGGATGGCCAATTGTTCAAGGAAGTGATAGTTCCACTGAGATTACAGTACAAAAACCATTAATACACAGTGGCGAAGATACTTGGGCACCATCAGGTATTACCTTTGTGAGTAAAGGTCCATGGGAAGGAAAATTACTTGTTGCAAATTTGCGAGGACAGCAATTACTATCTATATCCTTTAATGAAAATGGGGTAGGAGTGAAAAATGTAGAGTCTTGGCTTAAAAATCAGTATGGACGATTACGTGAGGCAATTGAAGCAAAAGATGGTTCAATTTACTTAACAACAAGCAATAGGGATGGCAGAGGAAATCCTGATATATCTGATGATAAAGTTATTCAGCTCATTCCAAAATAAAGTAAGTATTGATTGCAATAATTTGACAATATAAATTATGATAAGTATAATTATGGTAATGAAATTGAAAGGAAGTGTTTTTATGATGTTTAAAAAGAGCAGTGTATTAAAGGTGGTTTTTGAATAACACGCCTTAGATACTATATAAATATATTATCACTTTGCGTGTTGTTCTTTTACCACGGTAACTTGAGTTAAAAAGAATAACATATCAAAGGAGATTATAAATAATGAGAAAATTTGAATGCTGTGAAGAATATTACAATAAATATGGAAAGTTTTTTGAAGATAATAAAATGCTTGGACCTAATGCTATGTGGCTGATTGAGATTCTTTGCGAAAAGATGGATTTAAAGCCAGGTATGCGTGTGTTAGATATGGGATGTGGTATGGGACTTACATCAATATTTCTTGCTAAAGAGTTTGGTGTAACTGTATTTGCAAATGATTTATGGATAAGCCCTACTGATAATTATCATCGTTTTGTTGAAATGGGGGTAGAGGATAAGGTATTCCCAATTCATGCAGAAGCTCATGCATTACCTTATGCAGAAAATTATTTTGATGCAGCAATAAGTATTGATGCATATCATTATTTTGGTACAGATGAGATATATCTACCTAACTATTATTCTAAGTTAGTTAAGCAAGGTGGACAATTTGGAATTGTTAGTCCAGGTCTTACAAGAGAGTTTAGTGATGGCTTACCAGAAGCTATGAAGGCATATTGGGAGGCAGACATGTACTGTTTCCATAGTGCAAAGTGGTGGAAAGATTTGTGGCAGAAGACAGGTATAGTTGATGTAAACTATGCTGAAACTATTGAAGATGGTAAGGAAATCTGGAGGTCAACTGCTGATTATGATTTACATGATGCAGATTCAGAAAATTATCTTACACTTATAGCCATGACTGCTACTAAGAAGTAATAATAGCATAAGTGTTTATATTAACAATAAATAGTAGAAGTATTTGATGAATTAGAAAATCCTCAGATGATGGGGGTTTTCTTTTTTGTACTTTTCAACATGACTATAATATGACATATAGTTGTTCAATTAAGTATGTTATCATTTCAACAAAGAGATAGATAAAGTTTATCTATCTAATTTGTTTAGGAGTGTTATTATGAACTTAAACTTTAAAATACAGTCATTATATGTGTGTGTAAAGGACATGAATCGAGCAATAAAATTTTATGAAAGATTATTAGGACAAGAAGTTACTGAAAGAGATGAAATATATAGTGTTTTTGATATTAATGGTTTTAGATATGGCTTGTTTGCTCACGAAAAGATGAAGGAAGAGAAGTCTTGGGGGAATAATTGCTTACCAAGTCTAGAGGTTAATGATATAGATTCAATTCAAAAAAGATTATATGAATTAAATTGTCCAATAGTCTTTCCATTAACAACTATTAGATGCAATGAGGTTTTAGAATTTAAGGACAGCGAAGGAAATTGCATAGAGGTTACTTGCAGAATAAAATCTTAAAGAATTAGAACATGTGAAATGTAATTTGGAAATAATGTAATAACAGCAAGTAAAATCAAGCAGTAAGCTCTCTATTTTCCTATAATAAATGTAGGGCAGTTGAAATGAGGTGAACAAACGAATGTATGAGTGGCAGAAGCAAATTCAGATAATCGTTGATGAAATTGACAAATGTATTAAAAATTACAATGATGAAGCATTAACACTACGATTTCTTTCTCGCAGACTGGGTTATTCCGAATTTTATACAACGAGAAAATTTAAAGAAATATCAGGTATGCAATTTAGGGAGTATCTAGGAAACAGAAAATTAGCCTTTGCACTAAAAGAAGTGAGGGATAGTGAAAAAAGCATTTTGGATATTGCTTTTGATTATGGTTTTTCATCACATGAAGCTTTTACTAGAGCTTTCAAGAGAACATATGGTGTAGCTCCAAGTGAATACCGAAAAAATCCTAGTCCTGTCGTTCTTCGCACAAAAATAAACCTTTTCGACCGCTACTTTTTAGGATTTGGAGAGATTGGTATGATAAAATCTACAGATGATATTAAAATTTATTTTGTGACCATTCCTGCACACAAGTTTTTGCACATTAAAAACTATGAAAGTAATGGTTATTGGGACTTTTGGCAAAAGCAAAGTCTTATTCCGGGACAAGATTGCGAAACAATTTCAGGATTACTCGATAGTATCAAGGGCAAATTGGATGACCATGGTGGGAGTGAATGTAACAGTGGAAGTGGTCAGATTATGGCATACATTAATGACCCAGAGGGCAGACTCTGCGATTGGGGTATTCCACGTACAGAGTGTTATGGTGCACGTCTTCCCGTTGATTATAAAGGCGAAGTACCCCCACAAATGCTTATGATAGATGTTCCCGAAGCTGAGTATATTGTTTTTGAACATGGGCCATTTGACTATGAGCAGGAAAATCGTAGTGTGGAGGAAAAGATTGAAAAGGCAATGGCAACTTTTGATTTTACAGGCACCGGTTACTGCTTTGATACTACCCCTGGTAGAATAATTTACTTTTATCATGATCCAGAAAGGTTTTTTAAGTATATCAGACCAGTGCGTAAGTAAATAAAATCCACTTAAATGACCAATTTGTAATAGAAAATGCAAGATGGCTGACCTCAATGAGTGTAAGCCATCTTGCATATATAAATATATATATATTTATTTTAGCATGTTGCCATATACTGACCGAATGTAAAAAAACATTTCTATATTGTTTATTATATAAAGAAGCCAGCATTCTAGGTAGTTTATCTTACATTCTACAGACAGAAAACAAACGTAAGGAATGAGGCAACTGTATGCATTTAAAGCATAAATTGTAATCATATAAAGATATATTGAAATATGGGATATGTTAAATTATACTAATTATGTAAGGGAATATAATAGGCTTTGTCTTACTGCTACATTGCCATGGTATAATTCTGCACTTTATATTGCAGGTATTATATCATTCAAGTATTAGAGCATATCTACATAAGTGATAAACAAATTATAAATTTATATTTAGGAGAAGAATATGTATACTTACAAGATTATTATTTTTGATTTAGATGGTACTTTATTTAAAACGGATACAGTATTTATAGATGCCATGCATGATACCTGCATGTCAAGAGGAATGGAACGAATTGATAAAGAAAGACTTCTTAAACTTATAGGAAAACCTTCAACTGCAATATGTAGGGAATTATTTGGAGAAAATTTGAGTGAAGATGAAATCCAAAGTATTAGGAATGAACTTAAAATTAATGAGGATAAGCTAATTGTTAAATCGTCACAGTTATACGAAGGTGTTAAAGAAATGTTAAGTACCCTTAAAAATGAGGGGTATACATTAGGAATTTGCACTAATGGCAGCAGAGAATATATGAGTAAAATATTATCTCATTTTAACATAGAGGAATATTTTGAAATTAAAAAATCAAGAGTTGAGGGATTGAAAAAATTTCAAATTATAAAGCAAATACTAGATGAAAATGCAAGCTGTAGTGCCATTGTAGTTGGAGATACTGTTATAGACTTTGATGCAGCTGATGCCACTAGGTGCTTATCTATAGGTGTATCATATGGATATGGTGGAGATGACTATAAAAATTCAGATTTTATTGCAGATAATCCAGCAGATATTTTCAAGATTATTAGTAAGATTAATGGAATTTACAAAGAAGTTGCAGGACAAATTCTGAATATAAAGCAAAAAAATAAACCATTAATAGTAGGCATTAATGGTGTAGATACCTCTGGAAAGTCAACATTTACAAAAGAACTGGTCAGATACCTATTTAAGATTGGGTTTAGAAGTCAGACTATTTCTATAGATGACTTTCATAACCCTTCAATGATAAGAAACAAGGAAAACAATCCTATTATTTCATATCTCAATAATGCATTTGATATTGCGAAAATTGAGAATGAGATTATGAAACCTCTTGTAACTGAAAATAAATTAGATAAAGAACTTTTACTGCTAAATCTTGAAACAGATAGGTTTATCAATAATAAGAGGTATGTTATAGATGAAGACACTATTGTACTTTTTGAGGGGGTACTGCTCTATAGAGAGCCACTTAATCAATATTTTGATTTAAGAATATTTATAGATGTTTCCTTTGATGAAGTATTAAAAAGAGCAGCCAAGAGAGATTTGAGTATACTTGGAGCCGCTGTAATTGAAAAGTACACCAATAAGTATATACCTATACAAAAATTATATATAGAAAAATATAATCCGAAGGTTTTAAGTGATATTGTTATTGATAATAATGATTATTTGAACCCTAAAATTATAAAAAGCCCTAATGTTAATTCAACAGGATATTTGTAGAGATGAAAGCTTAAGGAAAGGGCATTTTATAAATCAAATTCAAATGAACATTGTAAGGAATGCTCAAATCAGAAAGAAGCTTTGTGAGGGTCTTGCTATTGATGAATTGGCAGTAGAGTATTGTCTTGCAATTGATAATAAATTGGCTTATTTATTGAATTATCTAGTGATGGAGTAAATGAAAGCATGATACTTGTCCCAATCTGTACCTTAGAGTTTTAAGGAAACTGTCACTTTTAAATATGACAAAATCCATTTACACTATACATGTTAACATAAATTGAAGAAATTACTATGCAAAATACAATAAGGAATTTTTAGGAGGGTCAAGTATGGTAAATAAGCAAAGATTAATAGATGAATTCGTAGAACTAGTACAAATTTATAGTGTAAGTTTAAAAGAAGGTGCTGTAGCTAAGGTTTTGGTAGAGAAATTAAATCAATTAGGTTTGGAAGTATATATAGATAATGCAGGAGCTAAAGCTGGTGGAGAAACTGGCAATATTATAGCTACATTGAAGGGAAATAAACCGGGGAAAACTGTATTGTTTGGTTCTCATATGGATACAGTTAGAACTGGCGAGAAAATAAAGCCTGTAATAGATGAAGCAAATGGTATAATTAAAAGTGATGGAACTACAGTGTTAGGTTCTGATGACAAAGGCGGCATAGCTTCTATATTAGAAGCTATAAGAATAATAGAAGAAAATAATATAGACCATAGCGATATACAAATAGTATTCTCTGTTTGTGAGGAAATAGGGTTATTAGGTTCTAAATACTTAGACTATAGTAAGGTAAAGGCAGATTATGCATTCATGTTAGATGATGGTGGAGCCCCTGGAAAAGTAATAGTCAAAGCTCCAGCTCAAGATAGTATAAAAGTAAAAATAAAAGGTATACCATCCCATGCTGGTGTATGTCCAGAAAAGGGTATAAGTGCAATAATGGTTGCAGCTAGAGCTATAGAAAATATGAAGTTATTAAGAATAGATGAAAATACTACAGCTAATATAGGTGTTGTAAATGGTGGAATTGGTACTAATATAGTTATGCCAGAACTAGAAATATTAGCAGAAGCCAGAAGTTTAGATAGCTCAAAGCTAGATGCTCAAACTCAACACATGGTAGCAACCTTCGAGCAGGCAGCAGCTGACTTTGGTGCAGAAATAGAAATAGAAACACAAAGAATGTATGAAGCTTTTTCTATAGATGAGAATGATGAAATAGTTAATACATTAAAGAAAGTTTTCTCTAAAATGAATATAGACCCTACTGTTGTTGCTTCAGGTGGTGGAAGTGATGCAAATATATTAAATGCTAATGGTGTAAAAGCTGTTACCCTAAGTGTGGGAATGGAAAACGCACATACATTAGAAGAATATATAAAGATAGAAGATTTAATCACTTCAGCTAGAATGGTGGTGGAAATAATAAAGCATATTTAATTACATTGTCGTAAAATTTTCAGGATAATCTACTTAAATGCAAGAAGAAAATATTACTTATAAAAATTTACGTTATAACTGTTACGGGGGAGTGTATCATAAGTAACGGGAACTTGTAGCCTTAGCTATTGATTTTACTTAGCTAAGGCTATTTTTATAAATAGAAATAGTATATTATAAGCAATATTGACCTTACAAAATATGTTACAATAAGGGAAGAAAAGCAACTTTTAATGAAGTTAAGTATACAGTAAACAATAATTTATAGGGGGTAAGTTATGAAGAATATATTAGTTACAGGTGGCACTGTGTTTGTTAGTAAGTACATAGCAAAATATTTTCAATTAAAGAAAGATTGTGAGGTTTATGTTTTAAACAGGGGAACTAAACAACAATTAGAGAACGTTAATCTAATATGTGCAGATAGGAACAATTTAGGAGAGTGTCTACAGAAATATTCCTTTGATACCATAATAGATGTATGTGGATATAATCAAAAGGATATTAAAAATATACTAGATGCTGTGGGAGAATTTAAAGATTACATATTTATTAGTTCGTCAGCAGTTTATCCAGAAACAAATATGCAGCCATTTTCTGAAGATCAGAGTGTTGGTTTAAATTCAATATGGGGCAAATATGGAACAGATAAGATTGAGGCAGAAGAGTATTTATTATCAAGAGTTCCTAATGCATATATTCTAAGACCACCTTACTTATATGGACCGATGCAAAATGTATATAGAGAACCATTTGTATTTGAATGTGCATTAAAAAACAGAAAATTTTATATTCCTAACGATGGAAGAATGAAATTGCAGTTTTTTCATGTAGATGACTTATGTAAGGTTATTGAAAAAATTTTAGAAAAACATCCTAAAGAGCATATATTCAATGTTGGAAATTTAAATTTAGTAGATATAAATACATTTGTTGAACTATGCTATAAGGTGGTAAGAACGCCTTTAGAAAAAGTATATGTAACTAATCATGATAATCAGAGAGATTATTTTAGTTTTTATAATTATGAGTATAGTTTAGATGTATCAAGACAAGCTGAATTATTGCCAAAGCAAAAAGATTTATTTGAGGGATTAAAGGAATCTTATGAATGGTTTAAGGATAATTCTAATGAAGTTGTAAAAAAGGATTATATTAATTTCATTGAGCAAAATTTTTGATTTATTAGTTTTTTGGATGAAGTATAAAAACTTAAGTTAAAATAATTGCTCCAATTATTTTAATGGATAGATTGAAAGAATTAATGATTTAGGTGTGTTTTAAATGATTAATGCTAAATAAATATAGATAATAAGAGGTGTGGATCATAATAGGATTTGCACCTTTTGTATATCATTATAATGTTAACTTTATTATATTGAATAAAAACTGAAATATATTAAAATATAACTTGAAGACGTGTAATTTTATAAGTATGTATAAGATAGTTGCTAATAAGTATATTGAAGTATATTGAAAATTAAATTTGGGGTGTTTTATGATAAATAATCTAAGAAAGAAAATGAATCAAAGTGAGAATGGAATATATCAGATCTTGTATAAAGCATTAGTTTCACTTAGTTTTGGTATTCTGGGCTTTATTGGGATCTTTTTTTCGTTAAGAATAAAAATTAATCAATTTAATTTAGATTTTATTTGGAGCCTAATGTTCCCCATGCTTGTTACTCAAGCGTGGGGAATAAAATATGGACTTTTAAGTGCAGTTATTGGATTAAGTGTGTTTCATCCTTTTTATCTTTGGGGAAATGAGGGGTGGGCATGTTTTGTTAGTTTTTTTAGTTCTATTTTTTGGTTTGGGTTGCATGGATATGGAGCAGAGAAAAGAAAACAGTCCACAGTGTATTGGTATAATCTTTATTTTATTGAGATGCTTTGTTGTTTACTAAATTTAGTGTTGTATTTTTTTATCTTTCCACTCTCAATAAAATACAATACACATTATTTGTATAAGGATGTTATTACCACTGTTGACACTTGGGATATTAATACGTTTTTGGTAAAAAGAACGGCTCAAGATTTTTTCATTATTATTGGATGTGATACAGTTCTATTACTACCAAGTACAAAAAAAATATTTTTGTTTAATGTAGAAAATAAATCAAGACATAATGGGACTATTTTAGCAAGAGCTTTGATTAATTGCATAATATTTTGTTTTCTTTCAGTATTTATAGAATATTTATTAAATTTAAGAAATAAATTATTTGAAATATCTCAAATCTTAGATGCTAGGAATGGAGTATATTTCATTATTCTTACAATGTTCTCTATGGTTACAGGAAATGTTATAGTACGTTACCTCGAGAGAAAACAGAAAGCAGAGGAGCTTGTTAGACAAAGCGAGAGAAAATATAATGATATTTTTCAAAATATCATGAACCTTTATAGTGAGACGAAAATTGATGGAACAATAGTTGAAATATCCCCTTCTGTAAAAAAGATATTAGGATACGAACAGCATGAGATTATAGGGAAAAACATAGGAATAATTTATAAAAAACTAGAGTTTAGAAAGCAAATATTAAAACAGTTGTTGGATGAAAAGAATATTGAAAATATAGAATTTCAAGGGAGAAAGAAGGATGGTACAGAATGTATTCTTCTGGCAAACTTTAAATTGGTTATTGAAGAAGATGGAACGGAAAAAATCATCTGTATTGGAAGGGATATTACTGATTATGTAGAAGCTAAGAGAAAGCAAGCTGAGATTCAAGAAGAATATAAGATTATTTTTGATAAAATGCTTGATGGGATGATCGTAAGCGAGTTTATATATGATGAAAATGGTGAAGTTGTAGATATAATAGCAACTAAAGCAAATCAAGCAATTGAGACACATCTTGGTTTAAAGGTTTCGGACGTTATCGGGAATACATATATAAAATCTTTTGGGGGAAACAAATTAACTATGGAAAAGTTCCATAACATATTAAAAACAGATAAGCCGTTAAAATATGAGGCTTTTACAGTAAGATTTAATAGAAATTTAGTATTAAATGTTTTTAAACTTAATAACAAACAGGTAGCGATCATGTTTCATGATATCTCTGAGATAAAACAGTTAGAAACAAAGCAGAGAGAAATGACAGA